>CANFZT010000039.1 GCA_947451565.1 Comamonadaceae bacterium
CCACCAAGCCGACGGCAAAGTGCAGGATCAAAGAGAAAATTTGTATCAACATGGCTGGAGTTTAGGCGGGCTCAGGCAAAATTTACGCATTCACTCTAGATTGTTCCGTATGAAGCCAATCCCTCCCTTACCCCGTTTTATTTTTGCCAGCCGCTGGTTGCAGCTGCCTTTGTATCTGGGCCTCATCGCGGCACAGGCGGTGTATGTTTTCCATTTTTGGGTGGAGTTGGTGCATTTGGTTGAGGCCGCATTTGGCAGTCAGGCGGCGCTGGATGCTTTGGTGACCAGCATTGGCTACAAAAACGGCATGACGGTCACGCACCTGAGCGAGTCCATCACCATGTTGGTGGTGTTGGGCCTCATCGACGTGGTGATGATCTCTAACTTGCTCATCATGGTCATTGTGGGGGGGTATGAAACCTTCGTGTCTCGCATGTACCTCGAAGACCACCCGGATCAGCCGGAGTGGCTCAGCCATGTGAACGCCTCGGTGTTGAAGGTCAAACTGGGTATGGCCATCATTGGTATTTCCTCAATTCACCTGTTGAAGACCTTCATCAATGCGGCCAATTACGACGAGAAAGTGTTGATGTGGCAAACCATCATCCACATCACCTTCTTGCTCAGCGCTTTGGCCATTGCGCTGACCGACAAAATTTCGCATTCCAAAGACTCTTCACACTGAACCACCCATGCAAGCACGTCACCCCATTCACCGCAACGCACTGGTTTTGTTCTCGGGCGGGCAAGACTCCACCACTTGTTTGGCCCATGCGCTGGCGCAATACGAGCGCGTGGAGACCCTCGCGTTTGACTATCGCCAACGGCATTTGGTCGAACTAGAAGCGCGTTTGCAAGTGCTGGCACAAGTGCGCGCGCAGTTTCCACAGTGGGCGAACAAGCTAGGGGAAGACCATTTGCTTGACCTCGGTGTGTTGGGGCAGGTGAGTGAAACCTCCCTCACGCGTGACATGGCCTTCAAGATGGAAGCTTCGGGCTTGCCCAACACCTTTGTGCCTGGCCGCAACTTGTTGTTCCTCACGCTAGCCGCAGCTTTGGCTTATCGCCGTGATTTGGATGTGATCGTCACCGGCGTGTGTGAAACCGATTTCTCAGGTTATCCCGACTGCCGCGACGACACCATGAAGGCCATGCAAATTGCTTTGTCATTGGGCATGGACCGACGCTTGTTGATCGAAACCCCCCTGATGTGGATCGACAAGGCACAGACTTGGCAGCTGGCTTACGACTTAGGTCAAAAAGCACACGCCGATGGTGGCGACCAGCTGGTGGACCTGATCGTGGAACACACCCACACCTGCTACATGGGTGACCGCACCCATCGCCACGACTGGGGCTATGGCTGCGGCACCTGCCCTGCGTGCGATTTGCGCGCCAAGGGCTGGGAGCGCTGGAAGGCTTAATTTTTAGGACGTGACCAGCGCAAACTTGGCGGCACTGCCCTCGGGGGCAGGCACAAATTGCCAAACCGTGTCGTGGTAACTGGCCACGCTTGCACGGTGAGCGATGGACACCAAGCCGCCGCCTTCTTCACGCACCATGGTGCGCAGTTTTTCGTAAAGCACTTTTTCGCCCGCTTCATCCAAGGCGCTGGTGGCCTCATCGGCAAACACCCAGCGTGGGCGCTTGAGCAGGACACGCGCCAAGGCCAAGCGCTGTTGCTCGCCGCCTGAAAGCTGTTGTGTCCATTGACCGGCCACGTCTAGCGCGTTCACCAAATGAGGCAGCAGCGCGTCGTACAACGCGTTCTTCAAAGCTTCGTCGGTGTAGTGCTCGGCACTGTCGGGGTAGGCCAGGGCTTGACGCAAGGGGCCTTCTGGAAAGTAGGGGCGTTGTGGCATGAAGACGCTGCCCTCGGGCAGCACCACAGGACCGTAGGTGATGGGCTCGCCACGGCGATCGTGCGTGGGCGACGTGACGTGCGGCCAAATGCCGGCCAACACACGCAGCAGGGTCGACTTGCCGCAACCGGATGGCCCGCGAATCAACACGGTGTCGCCCGCTGTTGCGTTGAGCGAGGTGTCAGCCAACAACACGTCGCCATTGGGCAGAGAAATCGTGAGTGGCGTGGTGTGCAAGGCATTGATTCCCGCGTGGGTGACGGATGTTGCGCCAGTGAAAGACAGAGGCGTCGTTTCAGGCGCTGCCACTTCATCAACCTTGATCGCCAGCATCTGGTCTTGAAAACTGGTCAAACGCAGCGTGGTGGCTTGCCATGACGCTAAGCGGCTGTAGTTGCTGATGAACCAGCTCAATGACTCTTGCACTTGGCCAAAAGCGGATGAAATTTGCATCAGCTCACCCAACTGAATGGCCCCACTGAAATAGCGCGGTGATGCCACCAACATAGGGAATACCACCGCAGCTTGACCATAGCCCGAGTTAAACCAGGTGTAACGTTTTTGCACACGCAGCAAACGCATGAAGTTGTCCAGCACTTGCGCAAAGCGTTCTTGCAGCGACAAGCGTTCTACACGGCCACCACGGTCCAGTGCAATGGCTTCGCTGTATTCACGCACGCGCATCAGGTGGTGACGAAAGTCAGCCTCTAGGCGCTGTTGCGAAAAATTCAAAGACGCCATCGAACGGCCAATGAAGTGCCCGATCAAGCTGCCCGCCAATGCGTAGGTCAAGGCCATCCACACCATGAAGCCGGGGATGTTGAAGCGTTCACCGCCCACGTCAAAGCTAAACCCCCCCGAAAGCGACCACAAGATGCCCACAAAGCTCAGCAGCGTGACGGAGGCATCTAACAAACCCAGCGACAGACCCACCGTGTCGGCGGTGAACTGCTGTATGTCTTCTTGAATTCGCTGGTCAGGGTTGTCCGTCCCGTTTTTGCTTTGCAGTTCGAGTTGGTAAAACACATGGCCTGTGAGCCAGCGTTGCAAATAGTCGCGCGTCATCCAGGCGCGCCAACGGACTTCCAGCAACTGCGTGAGGTAGAAACGATAAACAGCGACGATGATGAAGCAAGTGGCCAACAAGGCGAACACGCCGAGCTGATGCCAAAACACCTCGGCATTGCGGTTTTGCAGTGCGTCGTAGAACACGCGGTTCCAGTCGTTGAGCAGCACCATCATGTAGACCATGCCTAGGTTCAAGCCCACGCAAGCCGCGAGTAATAAGCGGGCACGCCATTTTTCTTCAGACTTGAAATAGGGTAGAGACAACGCCCAAACGCGGCTGAGCTGCAAGCGGCTTTTTTGCCAATTCGTGGCCACGTTGTTGGCGACGCTTTTAAATGCGTTCATGTGTTTTCAAACGTCGGTGTTGCGCACGCCACTGGCCACATGGCCTGAGGGGACGTGACGGGCGGCTGATTCGATGTGGCCGGTTTGGTCGTCAAAGAAAAAATCAGGCTCAAACTCGCGCAAGAACTCGCCTTTCTCAAGGCCGCCTAAGAACATGGCTTCGTCCACTTCAATGTTCCAGTTCATTAGCGTGCGAATGGCGCGCTCGTGGGCAGGCGCGCTGCGTGCGGTGACCAGCGCGGTGCGAATGCGCATGTGCGGTGTGCCCGCTTGTTGCAGCACTTGCAAGGCGGCCAGCAAGGGTTTGAAAGGACCGGCGGGTAAAGGCTGTGTCGCATTGGTTTTTTCATGCTGTTGGAACGCGTCCAAGCCTTGGGCTTGAAACACCCGCTCGGCTTCGTCACTGAACAGCACCGCATCACCGTCAAAGGCAATGCGTACTTCGTGTGGGTTGGCTTCTGAGGCGTGGGCCGAGTGCGGATACACCTGTGCGGCAGGAACGCCTGCATCGAGTGCCGAACGCACATCTGACAAATGCGTAGACAAAAACAAGTTGGCGTTGAGTGGGCGCAAATAGCGCCAAGGCGATTGACCTCGGGTGAAGCTGCCGCGTTGAATCGGCAAGCCGTAGTGCTGCGCCGAGCGAAACACACGCATGCCGCTGACGGGGTCGTTGCGCGAGAGGATCACCACTTCCACGCGTTGTGCTTCAGATGTGTTGAAAGCCAGTAGCTTTTGCACCAACGAAAACGCCACGCCTGGTTTGGCTGGGGTTTCGAGGCGGTCCAGCTGCAAGTTCATGTAGGCGCGGTCATCGCCTTGCTCGAAGACTTGGTTTTCTTCTTCAAAGTCGAACAGGGCGCGAGACGAAATCGCCACCACCAATTTACCGTCGAGAGAAACACCCATGATTTACCTCACCCATTGATTGAGTTGAATGATGGGCAGCATCACAGCCAGCACGATGAGCATGACCATCGCGCCCATGACCACGATGAGCAAGGGCTCAAGGATAGTCGCCAGTTGTAAAGCGCGGCGTTGCACGTCTTCGCTCAGTTGCGTTGCTGCGCGTTGCAGCATGGTGGGTAGTGTGCCGGTTTGCTCGCCCAAGCGCGAAAACATCACCAACAAGCGTGGGAAGCGGGCGTGTTGTGCAAGGGCAGAAGCCAGCGGCGCACCCTCACGTACCAGCACCAGGGCTGCTTGTGCATCGCGTTTGAGCGCGGTGTTGCTGAGGGTGTCGGCGGCCGCTTGCAGCGCTTTCAAAATGGGAACGCCCGCAGTGGCCAACATGGCCAGCGTGCTGGCAAACCTGGCTGCGTTGTAGCCACGGGCTAAGCGACCAATCAGTGGTAGTTGCAACCAGGCGGCATCGAAACGCAAGCGCATGTCCGGCTGTTTCAACGCCACATGGGTGCCGCCAGCGAGTGAGGCCACGAGCAACACCCCCCACAACCAAAAGTCCTGAACAAATTTGCTCAAGGCCAACATGACGGTGGTCAGCACGGGCAATTGCTGTTGGTTGTTGCTGAAGACTTCTGCAACTTGTGGCACCACATAAGCCAGTAAGAACAACACAATGAC
Source organism: Comamonadaceae bacterium (assembly GCA_947451565.1). Taxonomy (GTDB): domain Bacteria; phylum Pseudomonadota; class Gammaproteobacteria; order Burkholderiales; family Burkholderiaceae_C; genus Limnohabitans. The sequence continues at coordinate 4,860 of CANFZT010000039.1, forward strand.
TAAGGCCACCAAACTCACAATGGCGGGGTACAAGCCCGCTGCCAAGAGTTTGCTGCGTAGGTTTTGATGGGCTTGTAAATCTTCAGCCAAGCGCTCAAGCACGAGGCCTAGGTGACCACTTTGCTCACCCGCGCCAATGACCGCTATGTAGGTGTTTGAAAATTCGCGTGGATGCTGGCTCAGTGCTTTGGCAAAAGTGGCGCCCGCATTGACCTCGGTGCGCAGCATGGAGACTAAATCACGTTGACGTGGGGTTTCGGCTTCGTCGCTGAGGGAGGCCAACGCCCGTTCGAGCGGCAAACCTGCCGAGACCAGACCCGACAACTGGCTGGTCCAAACGCCAAGCTCGGTGTGGCTGAAAACTTTACTTTCCCAGATGACGATGTCTAAACCTTGGTTCGTGCGTTGCACGGGCTCGACTTTGAGGGGCACCAAATCTTGCGTGCGCAACTGGCTGCGTGCTGCGCGTGCGGTGTCGGCTTCCAACACGCCACGGCGGGTTTGACCTTGGGTGTCTAGGGCTTCAAACGCGTAGGCGGGCATGGGTGGTGGTTTTCAACGGTTAATCGCGGGTGATGCGAATTAATTCTTCTCGGGTCGAAAGCCCCAAGCGAACCAAACGCTCGCCATCGTCACGCATCAGTGTCATGCCATTGCGCAGGGCTGCCTCGCGCAGTTGTGCTTCGCTGGCTTTGTTGTGGATGAGGGCGCGGATATCGTCGTTGGTGGTGAGCAATTCAAAAATGCCAGTGCGACCTTGGTAGCCGCTGTGACCGCATGTGTCGCAGCCTTTGCCACCACAGTGAGTGCAGGTTTTACGCAACAGGCGTTGGGCCAACACGCCCAAGAGCGATGAGCTGAGCAAGAAAGGCTCCACCCCCATGTCGGTCAAGCGGGTGATAGCGCTGGCGGCATCGTTGGTGTGCAGCGTGGCCAACACCAAGTGGCCGGTGAGCGAGGCTTGAATGGCAATTTGTGCGGTTTCGTAGTCACGAATCTCGCCAATCATGATGATGTCTGGGTCTTGGCGCAGGATGGCGCGCAGCGCCTTGGCAAAGTCCAAATCAATTTTGGGGTTGACCTGCGTTTGGCCCACGCCTGACAGCTCATATTCAATCGGATCTTCCACCGTCATGATGTTGTTGCGCGTGGCGTCTAGCCCTTGTAGGGCGGCGTACAGCGTGGTGGTCTTGCCCGAACCTGTGGGCCCTGTGACCAAGATGATGCCGTGCGGCTGTTTGACCAAGGTTTCAAAGCGCTGCAGTGTGTGGCCTTCCATGCCCACCGCGGGCAGGGTGAGCTTGCTCTCGCTCTTGTCGAGCAAACGCAGCACCGCACGTTCGCCATGCGCACTCGGTAGGGTGGACACGCGCACGTCAATGGCGCGTTGGCCCAAGCGTAACGAAATGCGACCGTCTTGCGGTAAACGTTTTTCGGCAATGTCCAACTCGGCCATGATCTTTAGGCGCGAAATCAGCGCCGCATGCAAAGCCCGGTTGGGCTGCACCACTTCGCGCAGCGTCCCGTCCACACGGAAGCGCACGCTGCTGTGGCGCTCGTACGGTTCAATGTGAATGTCACTCGCGCCATCGCGTGCAGCTTGCGTGAGCAGCGCGTTGAGCATGCGGATGATGGGCGCGTCGTCGGCGGCTTCGAGCAAGTCTTCCACGGCGGGCAGCTCTTGCATCATGCGCGTGAGGTCGGCGTCGCTCTCCACTTCGCTCACCACGGCAGCAGCGTTGCTGTCGGCCTGTGCGTACGCTTCGCTGATGCGCTTGGCCAGCGTGGCTTTGTCGGTGTATTCAAACGATTGCACCGCGTGGCGGCGGGTGACTTCACTCCATGCGCTCAGGTCAGGTGCGTCGCTGTGCCACAGGGTGAGTGTGTGGTCATCGTCCTCCAGCAACAGCTGGTGGGTGCGGGCAAAGGCATAGGGCAGCGGGCGGCGCATGGTTTATTGGGGGGCTTTGGTTTCTTCGTTTAACTTTGGCACGGGCACGGGCACCGGCGCAGGCGGCAACACCGGCGCATTACCAGAACCCAAGATGGGGTTGAAGCCAGGTTGCGCTGTTTGTTGCAAGCCCATCATCTGCTGGTAACGGTTGTTGCTCAGCGCGTCAGAAGCCGCCGCATCGCGCATGACGACGGGGCGTAAGAAGACCATCAAGTTTTTCTTGCTGCGTGATCGACTTTCGCTTTTGAACAGCCAGCCCAGCACGGGAATATCGCCAAAGCCCGGTACTTGGGAGGCCCCACCGGCGTACTCATCCGACAGCAAACCACCTAACACGATGATGGAGCCATCGTCTACCAAGACGTTGGACTCGATGCTTCGCTTGTTGGTGATCAGGCCCATAGATGACCCCACAGAGTTGGGCACCACACTGGACACTTCTTGAAAGATCGTCAGCTTGACCGTGCCGGTTTCACTGATTTGCGGTTTGACCTTCAAGGTCAAGCCCACGTCTTTACGTTCCACTGTTTGGAATGGGTTGACCGACCCGTTGGTTGTGTTGTTGTTGGTGTATTGACCCGTCACGAAAGGCACGTTTTGGCCGACGACGATTTTGGCTTCCTCATTGTCGATGGTCATCAAGGTGGGTGTCGACAACACATTGCCATCGCCGTTTTGCTGTAAGAACGTGGCCAAGCTGCTGAGCACATAGGTCCCGTTGATTTGCTTGGCTGATCCAATGTTCAATCCACCGCCGAGCACGCCCAGTGCGGTGCTGCCGCCCGAGGCGCCAATGATGTTGCCTTGTCCAATGGCGGTGCTGATGGGGTTGTTGAAGTTGGTGCCAATGATGCCCACCGTGCCGCCTGATTGGCCTGCCGCGGTTTGCCACTGAATGCCCATTTGTGCGGCCTTGTCGGCGTTCACCTCGGCAATCAAGCTCTCGACCATCACTTGCGCGCGGCGCTGGTCAAGCATGTCAATCACGGCGCGCAGCTGGCGGTACTGCGGTTCAGGGGCTGTGATGATGAGTGAGTTGGTGGCCGTATCAGCTTGAATTTGCCCGCCGGTGGTCGAGCCGGTTGTGGCGGGGGTTGGGCTCGTCACATTGCTTGTCAAAGAAGGCTGTGCGCCTGTACCGCCGGAGGCTTGTCCACTCACGGCCGCTCGCAACGTTGTGGCTAGTTTGGTGGCATCGGCATTTTTCAAATACACCACATGGATGTTGCCGCTGGCATTGGTGCCGCTGGGTTGGTCGAGTTTGGCCACCAAGGACTTGACCAGTGCCACGCGTGCAGGGTTGGCTGCACGCAAAATGAGGGTGTTGCTGCGTGACTCGGCCAGCAGCGTGGTTTTGTATTCGGCCCCGGCTTGGCCAGGTGTGCCCGTGTTGGGAGCCATGCCGTTGCCCGATTCCACCAAGCGCAAGACCAAGGGTGCTAAATCAACGGCGATGGCATGTTTGAGCTGAATCACCTCGACATCGCTGGCGTTGGAGACATCGAGCGTCGCGATGATGCGACCGATGCGCTGCAAGTTGTCGGCATAGTCGGTAATGACGATGCTGTTGTTGCCCGGGTTGACGTTGATGGTGTTGTTGGGGCTGATGAGCGGGCGCAACACGGGTACCAAGTTGTTGGCCTGTTCAAAGTTGAGCTTGAAGATGTGTGTGACGATTTGGCCGTTGCCAGTGCCACCGCCCACTTTATCGATCTCTTGAACGTTACCGCCTTGCAGCTTGGCATCGGCTTCGGGCACGATTTTGTAGAGTCCCTTGGTTTCGACCATGGCAAAGCCTTGCAAGCGCAAGGCGGCCAAAAACTGGTTCCATGCTTCGTTGGCCGATACCGGCAATTCCGTGCTCAGGTTGATCGTGCCTTTGACGCGAGGATCGACCACCAGATTGCGGTTAGACAGTGTGGCCAGCGTGCGCGCGACTGACTCGATTTCAGCATTCACAAAATTGAGCGTGATGGGCTGTTGCTGTGGGGAGGCCTTTTTGGCTGGAGGGGCGGCTTGCGTGAGTGACAGCCCAAGTAAAGCCGGTGCGAGGCCCAAGCCCAGGGCAAGTGCCAAGGCCGAGGGTTGAAAGAACGTGTGTTGTTTAGCCATACGTGTGTTAACCCATTTTCAAAATCGATTTGGCGCCTTGGCGTTGGCCAAGGATGTTCAATAAATTAGACAGCGCTGCTTCCGCGTCAGGTGCCGCAGAGGCCTCACCGCTGAAGCTCAGACGCCCGTTGTGCAGTTGACCTGTGCCTTGCAAAAGCAAGCTGCCTTCGAGCGTGTCGAGGTTGAGCGCTATGGCATCACCCCCCTGCAAACGCAAACGGTAGCTGCCCAAGGGGCGCAAGGTGGACAAGCGTGTCGCTAGCTTTTGAAGCTGTAGCTCTGCTTGGCCTTGCAGTTGTGATTGACCGGCTTGTTGGGTCCACTGCAAACGGGTGGTTTGCAGTTGCAGCTGCCCTTCGGGTTGCACGGTGTTCCAAGGCGCACCTAAACCCACGAGCCAAGTGGCAGGCCAGTTTGACGTGTGGTCACTCACCTGCACCTGCACGCCATGCCACAGGGGGGACACATCGATGCGCACAGGCTGCGGCGTGCAGCAGGTAGAGGCCACTGAGACGCTGAGCGCTAGGTGCAGGTGAGCCCAATCTAGGTGAGGGCCGAGCTGCCATGTCACGCGGGTGGGCAGTGTGGAGGTGGTGTTGGGGCGCGCCGTGTTGGTCGTCTTGGCAATGTTGAGCGGGCCTTCGTTGAGCACCCACTGGGCGGAGCCATGCCACACCGTGCCTTGCGGATCTTGCAGCAGCACCCGTTCACCGCTGGCCTGCGCGACAGCCTGTGTCAGCCAATGGGCTGGCGCTTGGGTGATGAGGGCCAACGCCAGACCCACGCCCGCGCCTGTCCATGCCCAGTGTGTGCTGGCCTTGGGATGGGCTGTTGGGGTGAGGCGTTGCATTTGGACGGGTTAATGGACTTTGCTGGCGTTAAGGCGCTGTGCCACGAGTGGGCAAGTGCAACACCATGCTGCCGTCCCACGTCACCACAGGCGGGGTTATGGCAGATGCCGTGCCGGTCGTGTTGCTGCGCGTCAAGTGCGCTTCTAAGGGTAAGGCTTGTGCTTGGCTACGGGCTTGTGCCACCCAGTCGGCCAGTGTGGATGCGGGCACCGCTTTGAGTTGAACGGCGACACGGTCACCCTGCACGTTCAGTTGCATTTGCGTATTAGGTGTGAGGCTTTGCAGTGTCTGCAACGCTTCGTCACGCGACAGTGGGGTGCGTGCTTGCAATGCTATGGCCTGCGCTTGCAGGGCCAACATATACGCCTGTTGTTCACCCAATCGCGCGCGATGGAGGTCGCTGTCGCGCAAGGTGTTGACTGCGGGTGCGATGGCGATTGACCAAAACAACAACAGGCCGAACAGAGCCCCCAGTACCGACACGCTGCGTTGCTCGCGTGGGCTCAAGGCTTGCCAACGGGCACGTAATTTCATTTAGCGCCCTCCGTCTGTAAAACCCAGGTGTCGTTGCCGTCTTGACGCAGGCTCAGGCCTTGTGCCTTGAATCGAGCTACGGCAGAGGGGTTGCTATCCAGCGCGATACCTTGCACGCGCAGTGCGTGGTTGGCGAAATGAATTTGTGAAGGGGTTTGTCCTGCGGGCAGCACGTCAGCCAAGGCCGCGAGCATGGGCTCTAAGTCTGTGCTGGAGGTGGCGCCAGAATTTTGTTGCAACACATCTACCTCGCGTTGCATTTGCAGCGGCGCATCGATGACCAAGGTTACCGATGGGAAGGTGGTTTTCAAAATGCTGTGCAGCGAGGCTTGTTGTGCATCCAAGGCACTGCGCTCGCGCCAAGCCAAAGCGTTGAGTCCCAGCACTTGCAAGGCGATAAAAGCGCCCACGCCCCAGCGCACAGGCTTCCACGCCGGTGCATACAGTAAGGTTTGCCATGTGGCTTGCAGTTGGCGCTGCGTGCGCTGCGCGCGGCCTTGTGCCCATTCGCCCTGCGCCAAATCCCACTCGGATTGGCTGGCTTGGACCCAGCGCTGTGCCGCACTTTGCAGTGTGGGCTGGCGTTGCAGGGTGCTTTGCACGCGCGCCACCATGGCGGGTTCAGCTTGAATTTGCAGATCGTCTTGGCTCAGCGCCGCAAAGCTGCGCCACTGGGCCGTGTTGGGCGGCAGCAGCGTTACACCTTGCGCGTGGCAAAGCACGCTTTGTGAATGGTCGGGTTCGCCCATCACATGCAAGACGGGGGCGTTGCTGGGCGATAGCTCGGGTGTGAGACGTTGAACGGTTAGGCCAACGGCTTGTAGCGGCGCGAGGACTTCACGCAGCCATGTCTTGTCGCACACGGCTACCCAAGCTTCACCGCCTGTGCGGGCCACGCCCTCGGCTTGGGGGTCAAGCACGATGTGCAGGTGTTGTGGGTCGTCGAGCAAGCGGTCTTCGAGCAAACCATGCAACACGTTTGGCAAACGTGGGCCATGGCTGGCGGGTGGCAGCTGCACACGCAGCCAAGCCAAACGAGTGTGCGGCACCACAGCCACCACTTCGCCTGCATGGGTTGACAACGTAGCAGCCACCCCGATGGCTTGGCGTAACACGCTGTGCCCATCCGAGTGAACGTGTGCATAGCCCGTTGCAGCGGCATTGGCATAGTGGGGGAGCGCGATGATCAACATGAGAACCGTCATTGTAGAGAGCCAGACTCGCGCCAAAGCACTTTCAAGTCTTGACCTTCACGCTGCACCCAAGAGCGTTCTTGCAGGGTGGTTTGTGGCATGCGCAAGCGACCTAGCACTTCAAAGTAACGGGTGCTCACGCTGTGCGTACCCTCTAGGCTGACGGGGCGGCCCAAGGCTTTTTGAAAGGCGTCGACGCTGGGCCAGTGTTGACGCTCGCGCTGTTGCACCAAGCGCTGCGCGTCGGCCAGGCCCAGCCCCGGTACGCTGGCGTACAGCACTTGAACGCTGGCGGTGTTCAGGTTGACAGGGGTGCGTGTGGGCAGTACGGTGATGTGGGGGCTGAGCGTTAGTAAGGCTTGCGGTGACAGGCCCAACCAGCTGAGTTGCGCCACGCGCTGAGGCATGAGGGGGGCGTTGCTGCTTTGCCTTTGTGCGGCGAGCAAACCTTGGGTGAATAGGCTGAGTTGGGCTGGTGGTATGCCGAGCGCATCAAACAGGCGCTCAAATGCGAGCAAGGTTTTGTCATCGAACCGATCCCCTAGCAGCAAATTGGTCACGTTGAGGCGACCTTGCAGGTCGTTCACCTGTCCTGACAACAACACTTGTTGGGCGAGTTTGTCATCTTCCCCTGCGTTGTCTGTGCTGTCGGGCAAGGCAGCCAAGAAACTTGACAGTCGCGATTCTTGCAACGGGACGGCCCACGGCTCTGCCAAGTGGTCAGCGGGCGAATTGATATCGCCCGCGCGCGCGTCTTCGCGCAAGATGACGCGCGCCCAGTCGAGCGCGCCTGTCAGCAGCCAGCGCGCTTGGGTGCGTTGCCGCTCCGCACTTTCAACCTCGATGGATTTCCATTGCTGCCAAAGCGCGCCTGCGGCAAAGGTGGCCACCAAAGCCACCGTGAGCATGGCCGCCAGCAGCGCAGCACCGCGTTGCTTGGTGGGACTGTGTGCAACGTGCTTCATGTTTTGGTGTTGCTGAAGTTGGGGCGCACCCAATCCAGGGTGAGGCGGCCACGCACGCCGGTGTTGGCGGGTAGGTCAATTTGCAGGCGAATGGCGTCGGGTAAAGCGCCTGGGCCCGTAGCAGTGGTTTGTGGCGTGAGCGCCGGCGCGCTGCTGCTGGGTGCGTTTGTGTCTGAATTGCCCGCGCTAGAGAGCGGGTTGGTCCAAGCGTTGCCACGAAAGTAGGTGAGCTGCCATGCGTCGAGGGGTAGGAGCCCCGTTTCAAATGCCGCATCGTCGTTGCTGGGGTTTTGGCCCCAGCGCTCGGCTTGGATCCACGCTTGTTGCAGGGTGGCGCGCGTTTGTACGGGGGCCGATTGCCAGCGCAACCATTGGTTGTTGCGCAGCGTCCATGCGACCACCCAAAGGCCAGCATCTGCACCGTCCGCACGCCAAGCCGTGGCACGGCGGGTCAGGCGCAGTGTGCGGCCATCCCAGTTCACCCCTGCCTCGTTGAGGCTGGGCAAGGGCTGCACGGCGTTGAGGTCGGCTTGCCATTGGGCAAGCACGGTTTGTAATACGGCAGTTTTGTCAACCTGCGCTTGTGTGATGTCGCGGCTGCGCATGAGACTGTCGAGCCCACGCCAGCTCAAACCGGCCAGCACCGCCATGAGGGTGATGGCGATGAGCAGTTCAATGAGGGTGAAGCCGCGTTGCTTTTGCATCAATAACGCCCCAGCACCGTGGTGATGTTCAACACAGGCGTGGCGGCGTCAAACACTTGGGCATCTACGCGGCGAAACGCGGGGTTGGGTGTGGTGCGCACGGTCAGCATCACTTCAAAGTTGCGTTCGACTTGTGGGCAGGGCACGCTTGAGTTGCCCACGCCAGGCAGTTGTTGAGATAAGCGAAGTTGGTTCAAGGCGTTGTCTGCGCAAATTTGCGCAAGCAGCACATCGGCTTGGCGTTGCGCGTTGCGCGTGAGCGCGCCGCTGACTTTGAGCCCGCTCATCAAGGTGATGGACACGATGGCCAACGCCACCAACACCTCGATCAACGTGAAACCTCGCTGCGTCTTCATGGCACCACTTTGAAAGGCTGTAAGCCATCTGTGCCAATACGCAAGGTGGGCGTTGATGGGGTGTTGTTGGCCGAAGTCACATTCAGCGTGATGCGGGTAGGCGCAAGGATGGGTTCTGGTCCGAGGATTACCAAGTTGACGGTGGCGGTGTTGGGTGATGGCACTGCCGTGCTGACCACGGCTTGTGTGCCAGCGGTTAACCAAGCTTCGGTGCGGGTGGTCAGTGGGCTTCGAATGGCAAACCCCTCAGGGGTGGGCTGCCACACCACCGCCACACCACTGGTGCGCGATTGGGCGCGGGCCGCTTCGAGTAGGGCGATGAGGCGTTGCGCTTCGCGCTCTAGTTGGGTTTGGCTGCTGTCACGCAGCGAGAGGCTGACACCGGCCATGGCAAAGCCGATGATGGCTAACACCACCAACAGCTCCAACAGGGTGAGGCCGTGCTGGCGCTGCATGGCTGATTGGCGCGCGCGTTTTACTGCCAGCTGCCAACGTCGGCGTTTTTACCTTCGCCGCCTGGCTGGCCATCAGCCCCCAGAGACAACACGTCGACTTCGCCCTTCACGCCAGGGTTCATGTATTGGTAAGGGCGGCCCCATGGGTCGTTGGGCAGTTTGTCGATGTAGGTTTTCCAGTTTGGCGGTGTGGGGCCGGCGGTGGGCTTGATTACCAAAGCGTTCAGGCCTTGCTCGGCCGTGGGGTAGTTTTGGTTGTCTAAGCGGTAGAGTTTGAGCGCTTGCATGAGGTTGCCCACATCAGTTTTTGCGGCCGTCACACGCGCATCGTCGGCACGGTTGAGGACGTTAGGCACCACCAGCGCGGCGAGTACACCAATGATGGCCAGCACCACCATCAATTCAATGAGTGTGAAGCCGCGTTGACGTTTGTTTTTTGGGGGTTTTTGAGACGTATGCATGGCATGAATCATAATCCGCTGATGTTTGATTTGAGTGTCTATTCCCGCATGGTTTTGCCCGCCGCCTCGCTGCTGGTGTGGGGGGGCGTCATGTTCAGTGCTGTGACCTGGGGTTTGCGTTGGTCCGCCACTGGCGTGACGCCAAGTGATGCCACCTTCGCGGTGCAAGGTTTGCCCGAGATGGACCTTGCCGCTGCTGCCCGCAGCTTGGGCGCTGTGCCTGTGCAAACGGCAGCCAGTCCCGATTTGGCCAACCGCTTTCAGCTGCAAGGTGTGATGGCAGGAGGCCCAAATGCCGGGGCTGCACTGATTTCTGTGGATGGGCAAGCGGCTAAGCCCTACCGTGTGGGCGTAAATGTGGCCGAAGGGTGGGTGCTGCAATCGGTACAAGGTCGACACATTAGCCTAGGCACGTCGATGGACGGACCGCCAATGTTGGCGCTAGAGCTGCCAGCCAAAAAATAAAAAGGGTAGCAACGCTACCCTTTTTTATGGGTGGTTCATGATGCGCCGTCCGGTCAGCGTTGCAAAAACAAGCGATACGCGGGGTTTTTGGTTTCTTCCACGTAGGGATAGCCCAAGCCCTCCAAGAAAGCGGTGAAAGCTTTGTTGTCGGTTCTGGGGACTTGCAAGCCCA
>CANFZT010000040.1 GCA_947451565.1 Comamonadaceae bacterium
CATGGTGGCCGACATCTTCCGCAACCGCGTGGTCAAGCGCAACAAGGGCGCTGAAGTATGGGGCTGGGGCACGGCCTACGGTTCTAAGCAAGCCGGTCAAGCGCCCGCCAAAGTTGAAGGAGTGAAGAAATGATGAAACGCATGTCACTCCTTGTGTTGAGCGTTGTGGCTCTCACCGCTTGCGGTGAGAAAGCCCAAACCCTCGGCACCAAGAACGATGCCACGGCTTTCAGCGGTGCAACGAACAGTTTTGTGGCCCCCGGCTGGACTGCCGGTGACAAAACCAGCTGGGAGCAACACCTGCGCACACGCGGCCAATACGGCATGAACGACCACAGTCGCGCGCCGTAAACCAAGGGGCACATCATGTACCGCTCTTTTCAATCGGTGTTGTGTGCAGCTCTGACGGTGTTCGCACTGTCAGCTGTGGCACAAGACAAAGCGCCTGCGGCAGCTCTGGCTGTCCAAAGCGTCAACATTCAAGACGTCAAGCCTGACGCCAGCGACTCGCCTGGCTATGCCGAGCAAACCAATGGCGAGCGCGGCAAAGTCCAACCCGGCAACAACGCCCCCATGTGGCGTGGTGTAGGAGCTGGTGCAGAGGGCTACAGCAGCTTGCCCAAGTCACAAGCGCCTGAAGCCGGCGTGTTGATTCAACCTTTTGTGCAATACCCGGGCTCGCGCCTCACCACGGCGGGTGAAGCTTGGCGTCAAGTGCGCAATAACTGGATCATTCCTTACGGTGGTTCTTTGTTGTTAATCGCGTTGGGTGCGGTAGGCGTTTTCTACTGGCGCAAAGGCATGATCATGATGCACGGCAAGCCTACGGGCGTGGAGATTGAACGCTTCACACCGTTCGAGCGCTCAGCCCATTGGACCAATGCCATTGCATTTGTGGTGTTGGCTTTGTCTGGTATCACCATGGCGTTTGGCAAGTTTTTCATGCAGCCCATCATTGGTGACACGTTGTTTGGTTGGCTCACGTACTTGCTGAAGAATGCGCACAACTTTGCGGGTCCTTTGTTTGCGGTGTCTTTGACGGTGGTCTTCATCACATTTTTGAAAGACAACCTGCCGAGCAAAGAAGACTTTGTGTGGCTCATCAAAGGCGGCGGTTTGCTCAGCGGCCATGAAGTGCCATCACACCGCTTCAATGCGGGCGAGAAGATTGTGTTCTGGGGCGGCGTGTTCGCACTCGGTTTGGTGGTGGTGGCTTCGGGTTTCGTGCTCGACAAAATCATTCCCTTCCTCGTCTACGAACGAAGCACCATGCAAATGGCGCACATGGTTCACGCCGTGGCCACGTTGTTGATGATGGCCATGTTCATCGGTCACATCTACATGGGCACCATCGGCATGGAAGGTGCCTACAAAGCCATGAAGACCGGCTATGTGGACGAGACCTGGGCCAAAGAACACCACGAACTCTGGCACGACGACATCAAGGCTGGCAAGATTCCAGCCCATCGCTCCGAAGAAAAATCGGGCACCACAGCGCACGCTTGATGCACTGAACAGGAGAACTACATATGAACAAAGCACTCTTCGCACTGATGTTGGCCGCGCTCGGCGCCACCGCCTTTGCCAAATTGCCCGCCCCCAACGACGAAGCCAAGGCCAAGGCCGCCGAAGCTGCGGCGAAGACCGCGCACGCTGGCAAAACCGACGCCTACTTGTTGTGCAAGTCACAAGACAAAGTGGCTGCCCATGTACAAAAGACCAACAAAGCCAAAGCCGGTAAGCCTGAGGCCACGCCGCCTTGCGCTGATCCTGGCAAGTTTGTTTACACGCCACCCGAGGCTGCGGCTTCTGCCCCTGCTGCGGCTGCATCTGCGCCCACAGCCACAGCCAAGGCCGCTACACCTGCTGCACCGGCTAAAAAGTAATCCTCACAGCTTCGCTGTTATCGGGCCGCACTGAGAAGTGTCGGCCCTTTTTGTTGTAGCCTTGTCAGCTTATGTCTATCGCATCTTCTACCTCTAACGCGCTGCCCCATCTCACCCAAGCCCAAGCCGAACTGACCCGTCATATTGATGTGGTCAACGAGCATGGTGTGCACGAGCAGGTGTCTATCCCCGCTGAGCGCGCGCTGACGGTGTATGTGGACAAACGCGAAATCGTCACGCTGATGACCTTGGGTGCGCATCCAGAGCTGTTGGTGTTGGGCTATTTGCGCAACCAACGTTTGGTGGGCGATGTGAGTGAGGTCGAATCCATCACGGTCGATTGGGAGGCAGGCGAAGACGGCGCAGGCGCTGCGGCTGTCAAAACGAGACACGGCATTACAGACATTGCCGCGCGCACTGAAAAGCGGGTGGTCACCACGGGCTGCGGACAGGGCAGCGTGTTTGGTGACTTGATGGGCGAGATCGACACCTTGGTGCTGCCTGAGGCGCGCATCAGCCAAGCGCGTTTGTATGGCTTACTCAACGCCATTCGCTTGCAAGAATCCACCTACAAGTCTGCAGGCTCGGTGCACGGTTGTGCGTTGTTCAGTGGTGAGCACATGCAAATTTTTGTGGAAGATGTAGGTCGCCATAACGCCATCGACACCATTGCAGGGTGGATGTGGATGAACGGGGTGGTTGCCGACACCGATTCGATTTTTTACACCACCGGTCGCTTGACCAGCGAGATGGTGATGAAGTCTGCACAAATGGGCGTGGCTGTGGTGGTGTCGCGCAGTGGTATTACGCAAATGGGCTATGACCTGGCCACACGTTTGCAGCTGTGCACCATTGGCCGCGCGACCAACAAACACTTTCTTTGCTACACCGAGCGTGAGCGTTTGCAGATGGACTCGTCACTGGCGGTTGGCGGCGTACGCAAGGTGGAGCAAGCATGAGCGAGCGCACGCAAGATGCGTCCACGCATGACGCAGCGCAAGCGCTTGGCGCGGTGGCTGCACCGGCAGGCGTCAAACAAACAGGCGTGACATGGTGGACGCAAGCCTGGCACACACTGTGGCGCGATGCCCGCGCAGGTGAGCTGCGCTTGCTGGTGGTGGCTGTGGCGCTGGGTGTGGCAGCACTCAGCTCGGTTAGTTTTTTGGCTGACCGTTTGAACGGTGGTTTGCAACGTGATGCCCGCCAACTCTTGGGCGGCGATGTGGTGGTGGTGAGCGACCAAGCCACGCCCTCGCACATCTTGCAACGCGCCAAAGAGGATGGCTTGCAGGGTGTGACCACCTTGAGTTTCCCCACCATGGCGCGCGGCCAAACGCAAAACGGTGTGGAGAGCAACAGTCGTTTGGTGGCGCTTAAAGCCGCCGATACAGGCTATCCATTGCGCGGCCAACTCAAAGTGGCCAGCACTTTGGCTCAGGTCGAAGCTGCTGAGAAAACCACTCTGATCCCCAACTCCGGTGAGGTCTGGGTAGAACCCGCAGGCTTAGAAGCGTTGGGCTTGGATGTGGGCGACAGCGTGTGGTTAGGCAACAGTCGCTTGCGCATCAGCCGCGTGCTGGTGCATGAGCCAGACCGTGGTGCCGGCTTTATGAACTTTGCACCGCGCGTGTTGATGAACAGCGCCGACCTAGCTGCCACGGCGCTGATGCAACCCGCCAGTCGGGTGACATGGCGTTATGCCGTGGTCGGGCCAAATGCCGCGAGTCAAAAATTTTTAGCCTGGGCAGAAGCCGAGAGTAAAAAGCCAGAGGTGCGTGGGGTGCGTGTGGAGTCGCTCGAAGCAGGTCGACCCGAGATGCGTCAAACCTTGGACCGTGCTGGCAAGTTCTTAAACTTGGTCGCCTTGCTGGCTGCCTTGCTCAGCGCCGTGGCGGTGGCGTTGGCTGCACGCGGGTTCGCCGCTCGCCATTTGGATGACTGCGCCATGTTGCGCGTGTTGGGCCTGAGCCAACGCCACATTGCCTTGTCTTACACCGCCGAGTTTGTATGGGTGGGTACCTTTGCCAGCGTGTTGGGCTTGGTCTTGGGCTATGCCGTGCATTTGGTGTTCGTGGTTTTGCTCAAAGGTTTGGTCGAAACCGCGTTGCCTGCCCCCAGCGTATGGCCCGTGGTGCATGGCTTGGGGACAGGCCTGACCTTGTTGCTGGCCTTTGGTTTGCCACCCGTGCTGCAACTCGCCAGTGTGCCTGCGCTGCGTGTGATGCGCCGCGATGTGGGCGAACTCAAAGCCACCACGCTCAGCGTGTGGGCTTTGGGGCTCACAGGTTTTTCGGTGTTGTTGATTGCCGTCAGCCGTGATTTGAAACTCGGCCTCATGGTGGTGGGCGGCTTTGCAGGCGCAGTGCTGTTGTTTGCTGGCATGGCGTGGTTGGCTGTGCAAGTGTTGCGCCGCAGCGTGGTGGAGGGCAGCGCGCCGCCATGGCTGATGCTGGCCACGCGACAGGTGAGCGCACGCCCCGTGTATGCGATGGTGCAGGTGAGTGCGCTTGCAGTTGGCTTGCTGGCCTTGGCCTTGTTGGTGCTGCTGCGCACGGATCTGATTAGCAGTTGGCGAAATGCCACACCGGTGAATGCGCCGAATCGTTTTGTCATCAACATTCAGCCAAGCCAGGCTCAACCGTTTTTGCAAACCTTGCGTGAGGCCGGGGTGGACAAGCTCGATTGGTACCCCATGATTCGCGCGCGATTGGTCGCGGTGAACGACAACACCGTCACGCCCGACAGCTACACCGAAGAGCGTGCCCAGCGTTTGGTGGACCGCGAGTTCAACGTGTCGTTCAGTGCCGATCAACCCGAACACAACACCGTCGTTGTGGGCGCATGGCAAGCTGAAGAGGCCAATGCCCTGAGTATTGAAGAAGGCATTGCCAAAACCTTGAAGCTCAAGTTGGGCGACAAGCTGCGCTTTGACATGGCCGGTGTGCTGCATGAAGCACGCATCACCTCGGTGCGTCGTGTGGACTGGGCGTCCATGCGCGCCAACTTCTTTGTGATGTACCCCGTCAGTCATATGACCACCGGGGCGGGCTTTGATGTGCCCACCACCTACATTGCCGCGTTTCGTGTGCCGCAACGAATGGCTGCGGCAGACAAGTCCTCGCCCACATTCGATAACCAACTCATCAGCCGTTTCCCCAACGTCACCTGCGTGGACATGGGCGCGACGCTGAACCAATTGCAAAGCGTGCTTGGCCAAGTGGTGAGTGCAGTGGAGTTTTTGTTCTTGTTCACTTTGGCGGCTGGTCTCGTCGTCTTGTTTGCGGCAGTGACCGCCACACGCGAAGAACGTGCGCGTGAATACGCGGTGTTGCGTGCGCTAGGCGCATCGAACCAATTGCTGGCGAATGTGCAACGTGCTGAGTTGGCCGGTATCGGCGCACTGGCGGGTTTGTTGGCCACCTGCGTGGCCATGGCCATGGGTTGGGGCTTGGCCCGATTTGCGTTTGAGTTTGAATGGACTGCTAGTCCTTGGGTGCCCTTGATCGGTGCAGCGGTGGGCGCACTGTTGGCGTTAGCCGCAGGCTGGTGGGGCTTACGTGATGTCTTGCGCCGTTCCGTGGTGCAGACCTTGCGACAGGCGTCATGACTGCGATCGCCATGACGCCCAAACAGTTCGTACGCGCTGTTGAACATGCATTCACGCCTTTGGCGGACGCGTCAAGGGCGCAAGCCATGACAGCCTATTTGCTCGATCAGTTTGAGTTCTTAGGTTTGCAAGCCCCCGTGCGTCGTCAAGCGGTCAAAGGCATGGGGCAAGTGGCATGGCAAAGCGCGGACGACTTGCTGGTGGCCGCCGAACTGCTGTGGCAAAGGCCTCAGCGTGAATTCCGTTACACCGCCGTGGACTTGCTGCGCAAACACAGTGCCCAGTTGAGCGTGAACAACTTGCCCGCATTGCAAGCCTTGCTGCTGCGCGAGCCTTGGTGGGAAACCGTGGATGGCTTGAGTGCCGTCATCGCCGAGGTGATGCACACCGCGGTGCAACAAAAACCAAACGCTGCCAAGGTCATGGATACGTGGCTGAAGCACCCCAGTCATTGGGTGCGCCGCTCTGCCATGTTGCACCAGTTGGGTTGGCGTTTAGATACGGACACCACGCGCTTGTTTGGCTATGCACAAAAGTTGGCCCATGAAAAAGAATTTTTTATCCGTAAAGCCATCGGTTGGGCGTTGCGTGACTATGCCCGTTGGCACCCGCAAGCCGTCACAGATTTTCTGGTGCAACACCGCGCACAGTTATCGAGCCTGACCGTGCGCGAAGCGGCCAAACACCTGAACTTGCCTTAAGCCATCAGCACGACAATCACACCCATGCAAATCGACGAAAAACCACCTTTTGACACCCCGTTTGAATGGATGGGCGGCGAAGCCCGCGTCAAACTCTTGGTCGAACGCTTTTACGACCTGATGGATTTAGAGCCTGCTTACCTAGATTTACGTGCCGCACACGGCCCCGACTTGGCCAATGCGCGTGAGCGCTTGTTCATGTTTTTGTGCGGTTGGTTGGGTGGCCCTGACTATTACGTTGAAAAGCATGGCCACCCGCGCTTGCGCATGCGCCACATGCCTTTTGCCATTGGTATCAAAGAACGCGACCAATGGTTGGCTTGCATGGACCAAGCAATGGGCGAAACCGCAGTGCCCGAAGGCTTGCGCGAACGTTTAAAGAACAGCTTTTTTCAAACCGCAGATTGGATGCGCAACAAAGGCGTTTAAACCCTTGGTGAAGTTAGACGTTGCTAGGTCCTAGCAACACCACCAAGGCACCCGCACCCCCATCCGAAGGCTTGGCCTGCACAAACGCCAGCACCTCATTTTTTTGCACCAACCAGCGCTGGACCTTGCTTTTGAGCACCGGCTCTTTGCCGGGCGAGCCCAAGCCTTTGCCGTGCACCACGCGCACGCATCGCCAACCCATGCGTTTGGCGTCACGCACAAACTGCCCTAGGGCTTCGCGGGCTTCGTCGCTGCGCAAGCCGTGCAGGTCGAGTTGGCCTTGTAGGCTCCATTCACCTTTGCGTAGTTTGTACGTCACATCGGTGCCGATGCCGGGACGCCTGAAGCTCAGTTGGTCATCCACGTCGAGCAGGGTGCTCACATCGAATTCGTCGCTCATGCTTTCGAGCAAGGCAGCTTGGTCGTCTAGCGTTTGTCGCAGGGGGCGTGCCGCTGGACGTTGTGGGGTGATGAGTACGCGGGCTTTGGCGACGATGGGTTTGACGTTGCCCACTGCTTGGGTGAATAAGTTGCGCTCAGCCTCCGCGCGGCGTTCGGCTTCGCGGCGGGCTTCTTCGGCGGCAGCGGCTGCTAGGGCAGCGGCCGTCACTTGCTTGCGAATGGCGCTCAAGTCTTGCAGCGATTTGGCTTTCATGGCGTTTTTTCTTGGTGTTGCCATTGATGGCTGGATTTAGATTTTGTATGCCATCGTACATACACATGAACCCTACGCTGAGTATATTTTCCATCGTTCAACTTGTCGGAATGGCCTGATCGAACGAAGATGCTTCTTCATCGCGATGATTTTGATTTTTGACAATGCCACGGAGTTCGTATGGATCAAGTTTTTCACGGGTTTACTGAGCTATTCGCGCAACTGGGTTTGCCCAATGACGCTGCGAGTATTCGTCAATTCATCCAAACACATTCACCTTTGAATTCATCTACCCGAATCGAGGACGCGCAATTTTGGAACTCCGCTCAGGCCGCGTTGCTGAAAGAGGAGTTGTTGGGAGATTCAGACTGGGCCGAGACGATTGACCGGCTGAATCTGGCGTTGCGAGGTGGCATCGCTTCTGCAAAGGAGCACAGGGCCAGTTAAAGCAAGCCTTCTTCGGCCATCGACAAATACTTGCCTTGCGCCACGATGATGTGGTCGCGCACGGTTACATCAATGAGTGCCAGCGCTTCTTGCAGGGTGCGTGTGAGTTTCATGTCGGCCTGCGATGGCTTGACCGTGCCGCCCGGGTGGTTGTGGGCCAGCACCACGCCGTCCGCTTCTAAAGCCAGAGCGGTCTTGGCTACTTCGCGTGGGTAGACCATGGTTTGCGACAGCGAGCCTCGAAACATGGGCTGGTACGACAAAAGGCGGTTGTGGGCATCAAGAAACAAAACGGCAAATACCTCGTGTTTGAGTTGGGCCAGTTCAAGCTGAAGGTACTGTTTGACTGCGTTGGGCGAATTCATCACCGTGGTTTCAGTTAATTGTTGGGTCAGGGCGCGGCGGGCCATCTCTAGCACCGCCACCAGCTGCGAGCGCTTGGCGTCGCCGCCCATGCCTTTGCAGGTTTTGAGCTCGGCGGCGCTGGCGTGAATCAGGCCCGCAAAGCCCTTGAAGCGGTCCAGCAGCTCTTGGGCCATCACAAACACGCTTTTGCCCTTGATGCCGGTGCGTAGAAAGAGGGCCAGCAGCTCGGTGTCGGTCAGCGCCGAGGCCCCGTGTTTGATCAGTTTTTCGCGCGGGCGCATCTCGGCGGGGAGCTGGGCAATGGTCATGGGTTCGGGCATTCGGTCCATGGTGAGAGCTTTCTACAATAGACGGTTCAATACAGAGAGTCCTATGACTGCATCCAACGCTCACCCTACCATCGGCCCCGATTCTTTTTTGACGCTGCACTATCGGCTTTCGGGACCGCAAGGCGACGTGATCAACACGTTCAACGACAAACCCGCCACGCTCTCGCTGGGCTCGGGCGAGTTGTCGCCTGCGTTGGAGCAGCGTTTATTAGGGCTGGAAGAGGGGGCGCATGTCACGTTTGAGTTGGCGCCAGGCTTGGCCTTTGGCGAGCGCAACCCCGAGATGCAGCAGTGGGTAAGCAAGAGCTTGCTCAAAGAATTTGGCGATCCCGACGAGCAATACAACGTGGGCGATGTGGTGCAGTTTCCAGCGCCCAACGGCCAAGGTTCGTTTGCAGGCGCGGTGCAGCAAGTGACCGACGATCAAGTGCTGTTTGACTTCAACCACCCACTGGCCAACCAGCCCGTGACGTTTGAAGTGCAAGTCATTGGCATTCTGTAAACCCATGAGCCAGCAACTACAAGAAATCGTCCTCGCTGCGCCTCGCGGCTTTTGTGCGGGGGTGGACCGCGCCATCGACATCGTAGACCGTGCCCTCGAAAAGTTTGGCGCGCCCGTGTATGTGCGTCACGAAATCGTGCACAACACTTTTGTGGTGGCCGATCTCAAAAACCGGGGTGCCATCTTCATCGAAGACTTGGCTGATGTGCCTGCCGGTGCCACGCTGGTGTTCAGCGCGCACGGCGTGCCCAAGTCTGTCGAGCAAGAGGCTGTGCGCCGTGGGTTTACGGTGTTTGACGCCACCTGCCCGCTGGTAACCAAGGTGCATGTGGAAGTGGCCAAGCTGCACAAAGAAGGCTTCGAGTTCATCATGATTGGCCACAAAGGCCACCCCGAAGTTGAAGGCACGATGGGCCAGTTGCTGGACGGTATTTATTTGGTGGAAGACGTGGCCGATGTGGCCCATGTGCAGCCCAAACAAACCGAACGATTGGCCGTCGTCACCCAAACCACCCTCAGTGTGGATGATGCTGCGCACATCACCGAGGCTGTGGTGGCGCGTTTCCCCCATATTCGCAAACCTAAGATGCAAGACATTTGCTATGCCACCCAAAACCGCCAAGACGCGGTCAAGGTGCTGAGTGGCGAGGTCGAGTTGGTCATCGTGGTGGGCAGCCCCACCAGTTCCAACAGCAACCGCTTGCGTGATGTGGCGCAGCGCTCAGGCGCGCAAAGCTACATGATTGATAACGCCGACGAACTCCAAGAAGAATGGTTCGCTGGCGTCACCCGTGTGGGCCTGACTGCTGGCGCTTCTGCCCCCGACATCTTGGTGCAACAAGTCATTGCCCGTATGCGCGCCTTGGGGGCCGTATCTGTACGAACCCTTGATGGCGTTGAAGAAACCATCAAATTCCCTCTGCCCAAAGGGCTGAAGTAAAAGGACTGAAGTAAATGCTCGATATCAACCAACTCCGTCGCGATCTGCCCAGCGTCATTGCCAAGCTCGAAACTCGCAAAAATCCACAAGCGTTTTTGAACGTCGATGCTTACCAAGCTTTAGAAGCTGAGCGCAAAACCTTGCAGACCCGTACCGAAGAGTTGCAAGCCAGTCGCAACGCGTTGTCTAAGCAAATTGGCATGCTCAAAGCCAAAGGCGAGAGCGCCGAGGGCGTGATGACCCAAGTGGCCGACATCAAAACCGAACTCGACACCTCGGCCGTGCGCTTAGACGCCTTGCAGGCCGAGTTGCAATCCCTCTTGCTGGCCGTGCCCAACTTACCGCACGACAGCGTGCCTGCGGGCGAGGACGAACATGGCAACGTGGTGCTGCGCAGTTGGAGTCCCACAGGCACCGAGCCAGCACCCTTGGGCTTCGAGCCCAAAGACCATGTGGACTTAGGTGAGCCTTTGGGGCTTGATTTCGAGATGGGCGTGAAGCTCTCAGGCTCACGCTTCACCGTGATGAAGGGTCAAATCGCCCGCATGCACCGTGCGCTGGCGCAGTTCATGCTGGATGTGCAAACCCAAGAGCATGGCTATACCGAGTGCTACACGCCGTACATCGTGAACGCCGACAGTCTCAAAGGCACAGGTCAATTGCCCAAGTTTGAAGAAGATTTGTTTGCCGCCAAAAAAGGCGGCCAAGAAGGCGAAGCCACCAGCGAAAGCACGGCGCTCTACCTCATTCCCACCAGCGAAGTGCCTTTGACCAACTTCGTGCGCGACGTGGTGTTGGCTGAAAACGAGTTGCCCATCAAGCTCACGGCACACACGCCGTGTTTCCGTTCTGAAGCCGGCAGCGCAGGCCGCGACACACGCGGCTTGATTCGTCAACACCAGTTCGACAAGGTGGAGATGGTGCAAATCGTGCACCCCGACAAGAGCTACGAGACCTTGGAGGAAATGACCGGCCATGCTGAAGCCGTGCTGAAAAAGTTAGGCTTGCCTTACCGCGTCATGTTGCTCTGTACGGGCGACATGGGCTTTGGCGCCACCAAAACGCATGACCTCGAAGTGTGGCTGCCTGCACAAAACACCTACCGCGAAATCAGCTCGGTGTCGAACTGCGAAGGTTTCCAAGCCCGTCGTTTGCAAGCGCGTTTCAAAAATGCCCAAGGCAAGAACGAACTCGTGCACACCTTGAACGGCTCTGGTCTTGCGGTGGGCCGCACCTTGGTGGCGGTGCTGGAAAACTACCAACAAGCCGATGGCAGCGTCCGCGTGCCTGAAGCGCTGCGCCCTTATATGGGTGGCGTGGCTGAGTTGCGCGGCTGATACAGTTGGCAAAACTTTAAGGAACTGTGCTGTGAAATATTTAATCGTGTTGTTAACCACAGCACTACTCACGGCTTGTGCAACACCGTCTAGCTCGGAACCCAATGCCGACAACAGTCAGCGTCCCAGTATGGAGCAGCTTGGGCGCATGCCTTTGCCGGTGGGCACTAAATTGCGCACAGCTGAGTCTTTGATTTTTGGCGTCGGTGAAGGTTGGTTAGGCCGCGCTGTGTTTGAATTGCCCAATGACGCGACCAGCAGTTACAACTTTTTTGCCGAGCAGCTGCCTCGTCAAGGCTGGACCATGATCGCCTCTGTGCGCGGCAAGAAAAGCTTGTTGGTTTTGACCCGCGCGGAACGTGCCGCCACGATTGAAATTGAAGACAGCGGTTTGTTTTCTGGCGCACTGGCTTCGATGACCATCAGCCCTGTCGGCAGCACGGGTGGTGCCCCTGCCGGTCCAGGCGTGGTAGTGCAGCCTTTGGGTGGCGCTGGCGCACGCCGCCCCTGATAGAATTGCGGCTTCGACAAACGACACCGAATCAGGAGAAGTGGCAGAGTGGTCGAATGTACTTGACTCGAAATCAAGCGTAGGGGCGACCCTACCGAGGGTTCGAATCCCTCCTTCTCCGCCAAGCCTAAAAAGCAACTTTAAAAAGCCGTTCGTCATCGAGCGGCTTTTTTTATATTTGGCTGTCAGTCTTACAGAGCAACAGATGCCGCCTTTAGAGCAATCTTACAAGCTAGACCTTTTGCGCTACGTGGCAAAGTGGGTGGCGTTGGCGACGGTGGGGGCGGCTCTTGCGGGCTCCGCCTCCGCGCTTTTTCTTTTCTCTCTGGATTGGGCCACTCAGACCCGCGAGGCCAACCGTTGGCTGATTTGGGGCTTGCCCGTGGCGGGCTTCTGTGTGGGTTGGCTGTATCTCAAGTTTGGCCAGCACATAGATGCGGGCAATAACTTGCTGATTGACGAAATACAGGATCCCAAAAAAGTGGTGCCTCTGCGTATGGCGCCCTTTGTGTTGGGTGGCACCGTCATTTCACATTTGTTTGGCGCATCGGTGGGCCGCGAAGGCACCGCGGTGCAAATGGGCGGTGCATTGGCTGACCAACTCACTCATTTTTTCAAGCTGAACCATGTCGATCGGCGCATGGTGTTGATGGCGGGTATCAGCGCTGGCTTTGCGTCTGTGTTTGGCACACCCTTGGCAGGCGCTGTGTTTGCGTTAGAGGTGCTGGCCATTGGTCGCTTACGCCTAGATGCTTTATTGCCTTGTGTGATCGCGGCAGTGTTGGCTGACCAAGTGGGCTTGCTGTGGGGGGTGCAACACACGCAATACGAGGTGGGTTTGGTGCCGCCAATCACGGCTTGGTTGTTGGCCGCCATGGTGGTGGCGGGTGCGTTGTTTGGGTTCGCTGGCAAGCTGTTTGCCGACGGTACGCACGCACTGAGTGGCGTGATGAAAAAGCACATTGCCTATGCACCGCTGCGCCCTTTGCTGGGCGGCGCAGTGATTGCCGCTGTGGTGATGTGGGGCAGCTTTGACCGCTACATTGGTTTGGGCATTCCGGTGATGGTGGAGGCGTTTGCCCATCCACTCGCGCCCACGGATTTCTTGGGCAAGATGGTCTTCACCATCGCCTCGCTGGGGTCAGGTTTCAA
Source organism: Comamonadaceae bacterium (assembly GCA_947451565.1). Lineage (GTDB taxonomy): Bacteria > Pseudomonadota > Gammaproteobacteria > Burkholderiales > Burkholderiaceae_C > Limnohabitans. Next base: position 12,863 of record CANFZT010000040.1, read on the forward strand.
GGGGGGCGAAGTGACGCCTTTGTTCTACATCGGTGCGACTTTGGGAAATGCCTTGGCCCCGTTGTTGGATGTACCGTATGCATTATTGGCGGCCGTAGGCTTTGTGGCGGTGTTTGCAGGTGCGGCCAACACGCCCATTGCGTCTACGTTGATGGCCGTGGAGCTGTTCGGTGCAGAGATAGGTGTCTTTGCTGCGCTGGCCTGTGTGATGAGCTATGTGTGTTCCGGTCATTCGGGCATTTATCGCGCGCAAAGGGTGGCACATCGCAAAACCGAAGCGCCTTCGCAGCCTTCTTAGAATGGGAACCATGACGATGTACCTCTCCCGTTTGCTGCAAGCCACCTTGTTGGTCATGAGCCTTTTTGCGCCGATTGCATTTGCGCAAACTTTCAAAATGCCTTGCGAGGTTGAAGCCACTATTCCAGCCATGGAAGATGTGAAGATCAAACCCCAAAAAGTGGTGATTGAAATTCAATCCATGGGCAAAAATATCTTCCTCAAGATGAATGGCCCTGAGCCTTATTTGTTGATTGCCAATAGTTTGGCCACCGAAGAGTTCACGGGTAAAAACTTAACCACCCCCAAAGAAATGGGGGCATTTCGCAAACACAAGGTGACGGGCGCTGAGTCTGAAATTCGCATAGACCAAGCCACGGTGATCGTGGCGGCTTACAACGACATCACTTACATGGGGAGAAAAGTCCGCATCCACATCACGGGGCCTTGCAGCGTGCCTCGTTAAGGCCGCGCAAACAACGATGGCTTTCTGTTTAAAACCAGCACCAAAAACCGGTGCAGTTGCCCGTGATTTGCTGGATCAGCAAATCCACCAAGCTGCTGATGACCAGCAAAGGCAGACCCACATACACAAACACCCACAGCACAAACACCAGCGTGAGGCGTGGTTCTTCCAGGCGATGGCCCATCACGGTTTCGGCTTGTCGGCGAAGGCGAAGTTTGTTCAACATGGTCCGGGGATTTTAGGCGCATGAAAGTCAACTGGGACACGCTGACCCATCCCGTGTGGGATGCACACCATGCCACCGCTGCGGCCCCCTTACAGCAAGACTGGGCTTATGGCGCGTGCATGAAGACGCTGGGCGTCGGCGTGCTGCGTGCGTTTGTCGAACAAGACGGCACACCTGTGGCCTTGGCGCAATTCATCGTGCGCCGTTTGGTAGGTGGTTTGGCCAACATGGCCCTGTGCTCGCTGGGGCCTGTGTGGCTGCAACCACTGTCGGGTGCTGACAAGGCGCGGGTTTACAAAGCGTTGAAGCGAACCATGCCTTTGCAAAATCTGCGCGTGGTGGCTGTGACGCCGCAAGAAGCGCAAAGCCCAGAGCTGGGCCTTTCCCGCTGGCGCCGTGTCATGACGGGCCACAGCACCGTGATGCTTGACTTGACGATGTCAATGGATGTCCTGCGTGCCCAACTCGACAAACGTTGGCGTCACCGTTTGGGCGGTGCAGAGAATTCAGAGTTGACCATCCACCGTGTAGGCACCAATGCCGGCCAATACCGTTGGCTGTTAGACGCTGAAATGCAACAACGCGAGCAACGCGGCTTGCACGGTTTACCGCAGCACTTCTTCGATTTGTATGTGCCTTCGCGTCAACAACCGGCCAAAACCATTTTGACCCTACGTGCCGACGTGGGCCGTGACCGCGCGGCAGGCATGATGTTTTTGCTTCACGGCGAAGCAGCCACCTACCAAGTGGGCTGGACCAGTGACGCGGGCCGCGACTTGCATGCCCACAACCTGATTTTGTGGAAAGGCATTGAAGAATTGCGTGAACGTGGTGTGCGCAAGCTGGATCTTGGCGGTGTCAACACCACACGCAGCGCGGGCATTGCGCGTTTCAAGATGAGCACGGGCGGCCAAGTGCTGACCTGTGCCGGAACGTTTATTTAAACCATGCTGCGTGTCTCCCATCTTTCTTGCTGCCGCGGTCATAAGCCCCTGTTTGCGGACGTCAGCTTTGAACTGAAAGCGGGCCAAGCCTTGCACCTAGAAGGTGACAACGGCGTGGGTAAAACCAGTTTGCTGCGTATCGTGTGTGGCTTGTCACCTGCTGATGCGGGTGAGGTGTGTTGGCATGA
>CANFZT010000041.1 GCA_947451565.1 Comamonadaceae bacterium
ATCAAGTCTCGGGTGAGTACGCCATGCTTAAAGCAGCCGCACAAAACGGCTGGCTCGACCACGACGCCGTGATGATGGAAAGCTTGCTCGCCTTCAAACGCGCGGGCGCAGATGGCGTGCTGACCTATTTCGCCATCGACGCCGCCAAGTATTTGAAATCCATCAACTAACGCAGTACCAAACATGACATCCCACTTGATCATTGCAACACGCGAGAGCCGACTAGCCTTGTGGCAGGCCAATCATGTCAAGGCGCTGCTCGAGAAGCAAGGACACGATGTGTCCCTGTTGGGCATGACAACACTCGGCGATCAAATATTGGACCAACCCTTAAGCAAAGTCGGCGGCAAGGGCTTATTCATCAAAGAACTGGAAGTGGCGTTGGCTGATGGGTCCGCACACATCGCAGTACATTCCCTCAAAGATGTTCCTATGGATTTACCAATGGGTTATGAACTGACCTGTATTCTTGAAAGAGAAGATCCGCGTGATGCATGGGTCTCCCCCCATTTCGAAAGTCTTGATAGTTTGCCCATAGGCGCTGTTGTCGGAACTTCTAGCTTAAGAAGAACAGTTTTGCTTCAAGCTTTACGCCCAGATCTAAAAATTGAACCCCTCAGAGGGAACTTAGACACGCGCTTACGCAAGCTAGATGAAGGCCACTACGCAGGAATCGTGCTGGCGTGCGCTGGCCTTAAAAGACTAGGGTTAAAAGATCGAATTCGACACGCGTTTTCTTTAAACACCATGATTCCTGCCGCTGGACAGGGCGCGATTGGCATCGAAATTTGTGCCAATCGACCAGATCTCATGCACCTTCTTTCGGGCCTCAACCACATGACAACCGCCGCTAGGGTTTATGCAGAGCGTGGCGTGAGCCGAGCCATGGGCGGAAGCTGCTCGATGCCCTTGGCGGCTCATGCCACCCTAGACATGGGTACGCTCTCCATCCAAGCGGCATGGGGCGACCCTAATTTTAAAACGGGTGAACTGATTCGCGCGGATGCGCAATGCTATTTAGATTTGTCAACTTCCGATGTGCTAGCTAAAGCGACCGACTTGGGACAGCGAGTTGCGCAAAAGTTAATTGCTAGCGGAGCCGTTCCGCTAAACCAATGAGCACTTATATCGATCTGTCTGAGCTTGTGAAAATCAAATAGAAAGGTATCCTACTAGCAGGCAGAAGTTTGGCCAAAAAATACGACGTCTTGAAGTTGCTTACAGATTGCTTATAAAAAGCGTAAATGAAAAACAGCATAGAAACTAATAAGTCGCTGGGGCGCATGAATGTTGGGGTGGCTGATGGGCTCGATCACACGCAAACAGGAATCACAATCCATGTCAGAACATAGCATTCATGCGGGTTGGCGTGGATTTCTTTGGAATATACAGTGAGTTGTCAAGCCACATTTGACGCCATCTTCCAAAGAGTATTCAAAAAAATGAACCCTAAATACAGCTCTAAATTGTTCAAGAAATTTCGAACCTTGATGTAATTTATGTTGGTTTTTCGTTCACCCGGTTAGGGTAGCTGTCGCGCGATAAGCTCTTTCATTATTTCGTTGCTGCCACCATAGATCCTTGCAACACGCGCGTCTGCCCATGCTCTGGCAATCGGGTACTCCCACATGTAACCATAACCTCCGTGGAGTTGCTGGCACTGATCGATGACTTTGCTGCTGAGATCAGTCACCCAGTATTTGGCCATCGACGCAGTGGTGGCATCCAAGCTGCCATTGAGTAGCATTTCGATGCAACGATCCACAAAGACACGTGCAATTTGCACCTCTGTCATGCACTCTGCCAGTCTGTGCTGCGTGTTTTGAAATTGCATCAACTCTTTGCCGAAGGCTTTGCGCTCTCGGCAATACTTGGAAGTCCACTCAACCGCGGCCTCCATTTGTGCAACGGATGAAATAGCGATTTGCAAACGCTCCCACGGCAGTTCTTGCATGAGGAATCCAAAGCCTGCGTTTTCTGCCCCCAGCAAGTTTTCAGCAGGCACACGCACATTGTCAAAAAACAATTCGCCTGTATCTTGCGCCTTCAAACCAACTTTTTTTAGACGCTTGCCTTTGGTGAAACCCGCCATGGTGGTGTCAACGACAAAGAGACTAATGCCTTTTCCGCCTTTGGTGGGGTCTGTTTTGGCCACCACAATGACCAAATCACAATGCGATCCGTTGGTGATGAAGGTCTTAGAACCGTTGAGAACATAGTGGTCCCCATCACGAATAGCCGTGGTGCGAATGCCTTGTAAGTCAGATCCTGTGCCAGGCTCAGTCATGGCGATAGCGCCAATCATTTCGCCCGTCGCCATTTTGGGTAAATATTTTTGCTTGAGATGTTCGCTGCCGTAATGCAAGAGGTAAGGCGCGACGATTTCCGAATGCAGCGACAAGCCCAACAGGTTGTGTACGCCTTGAAATGAAAACCGCTCAAACATGATGATGCTGTATAGCTTGTCTGCATCCGACCCGCCATAGGTGGAAGGCATGGATGAGCACAGGAAACCTGCAGCACCCGCCTTTAACCAAACTTCACGATCAATGAATCCTTGGTCTTCGTAACACTCGTAATGAGGTTTGACCTCGACCTCAATGAACTTGTCAACAGACTCACCGAACTGCAAATGTTCTGGGCTAAAAATAGTACGTGGAATAGCCATAGATGTTTTCTTTCTAGACAGAAGCCCCATCTGCACGCTGATAAAGCGTGACTACACATGCGCCGCCTAGCCCAAGGTTGTGCTGCAAGCCGACACGCGCGTTGTTGACTTGACGAGCACCCGCCTCCCCACGCAGCTGTTCGACCAACTCAGTGCATTGCGCCAACCCCGTTGCGCCTAAGGGATGACCTTTGGAAAGCAAACCACCCGATGGGTTGGTTACGATGCGTCCGCCATAGGTGTTTTGCCCATCATGAATGAACTTATTGGCCTCCCCTTCTTTGCACAAGCGAAGCCCCTCATAGGTGATCACTTCGTTTTGCGCAAAGCAATCGTGCAACTCACACACATCGATGTCTTCAGGGCCTATGCCCGCCTGCTGATACACCTTGTCAGCCGCTTCGCGCGTCATGTCTGAACCCACAAGCGCCATCATGCTTCGCTTGTCAAACGTACCAGGGCGGTCAGTGGTCATCGCCTGCGCCGCGATAAATACTCGACGATCTAAATTGTGTTTCACCGCAAAGTCGTAGGAAACCAAAAGAGCAGCGGCAGCACCACAAGTTGGGGGGCAAGCCATGAGGCGTGTCATGCCCGCCTCTGGGAAAATCAGAGGTGCTTCCATCACATCCTGTTCCGTCACCACTTTACGAAACAGTGCCATGGAATTGTTTTCAGCATGGCGACTCGCCTTGGCACGTACTTTGGCAAAGATATGGGGCGTTACCCCGTATTTCTCCATGTACTCTTTTCCTGCCCCACCAAAGTAGCGTAAAGCCAGAGGCACTTGATAAGGGGCAATGTCTTCACACAGCCGATCAAATTCTGAAAAGGGTGACGGGCGGTCAGTCCAATGCTCGGCCAAGGCACCAGGTTGCATTTGTTCAAAACCTAAAGCCAATACGCATTCAGCCATGCCACCTTCAATCAGTTGGCGCGCATGAAACAACGCAGTCGATCCAGTGGAACAGTTGTTGTTCATATTGGAAATAGGAATACCCGTCATGCCCACGCCATACAACGCACGTTGGCCTGATGTGGAGTCGCCATAAACATAGCCGACCACAGCTTGTTGCACCTGCTCGTAGCTCAAACCGGCATTAGCTAAAGCTTTACGGACAGCATTACCTGCCATAGCGTCATAGCTGTCCGTTGCACCTGGTTTACCAAAAGGCACCATACCAACGCCAGTCACATACGCTTTATTTTGTAGATTGAACATATTTCCTCATAGCTATCGTGATACTCAGACGCCCTTGAATGCAGGTTTACGTTTTTCAAAGAATGCACTAAGCGCTTCTTTAAAATCGTCTGTTTGAGCGCTAGCCAAAAAATTTAGACGTTCAGACTCAAGCTGGTCAGCCAAGGTAGTTTCAAAGGACTGACGCATTAGTCTTTTGAGTCGTCCATATGCTTGCGTAGGACCACTGGCGATTCGCTTTGCAAGCTTGTCAACTTCTGAATTTAAGTTCTCAGCCGAAACTACTCGGTTAACCAACCCGAGTCTCAAGGCCTCTTGCGCATCGAAGGTTTCCGCCAACAACGCAATTTGCATTGCATTACGTAAGCCCACCAGTCTGGGAAGACTCCACGAACCTGAAACATCGCAACTTGCAGCCACATTTGCATAGGCTAGATTAAAACGAGTTCCTTCGGCAGCAATTGCCAAATCACAGGCACTCGACAAACTCAATGAACCACCGGCAACGACTCCGTGCAAACTTGCAATGACAGGCGCATTAATGTGCGACAAGATGAGTACTGATTCATGCAAACGGCTGATGAGTGCGTTGGCATTGTTGACGGAGTCTGTTTTTAAGGTTGACAGATCACCACCAACACCAAATGCTTTACCTTCACCGCGAATGACTACGACGCGAACGCTCGCGTCATTGGCGATAGCTTGACAATTGCTCAAGAATTCTTCGGCGACATTAATATTGATAGCATTCAGCGCATCAGGGCGATTCATGGTCAAGGTAGCTATGTGCTCTTCAACAGTCAAGATAACTGAGGATGTGTTTGGGTTGATCACGGCTTTATCTTTCACGCAAGGGATATCAAGTCAGTTTGTAAAATAAACCTTCAGTCAAATGGCGAATGCACTGGTCAGCAATTTCATTGACAGTCAAATCCCCATTCGGTTGATACCACCTTCCTATCCAACTGATGGCGCCGGCAATCGTGAATGCGGCAATCTTCGGGTCACACGGGCGAATCGAGCCCTCTGCAATACCTTGGATGATGAGTTCGCGAAATTCCAAATCAATGGAGGCTTTAATTCCACGAATTTTTAGTTTGCTATCAGGTGGTAATGGGTCTTCGCCAACACGAATAACGCACATGCCAAAGTCCATCGTGACAATTTCGGTGTACTTGCGCATAGCAGCAGTTAATTTATCAATGGCGCTACCTCCTGAAGAGCCCACCTCGTGAATAGCCTCTTGCAGCATAGTGAGTCCAATGCGAACACACTCATACAAAATTTCTTCTTTATTTTTGACGTAGTAATACAGGGTGGGTTTGGTCACATTAAGGCGCTCGGCCACTTCATCTAGAGTGCTGGCTTGATAACCTTTTTCATTGAATATTTGTACCGCTGTACGAAGCACGGCTTCACGCTTACTCATACGTGCTTTCGCACGATCTTGTGACGGCGTCCAAGGTGATGTAATCACATAACTAGACATGATCAGATGCAGCGCACTCAGCGGTACATGGCCTCAATTTCTGTTGAATAGGTTTTGTAGATACTGACTCTGCGCACCTTCATGGTCGCAGTAACTTCGCCATCGTCATGGTCGAGCTCTTTTGTCAGTAAATGGAAGCGTCGAACGTGGCTCACCTCTGCCAGTTTGGCATTACCTTCCTGAACTTGCGCATCAATCAATGCACGGACTTCTGGCGTTTCAGTCAAAGAGCGGAAGTGCGTGAACGCAATATTACGTGACTCAGCCCACTGAGACACAGCTTCAAAATCAATCTGAATCAAGGCGCTCACAAACTTTCGTGCATCGGCCACAACGACACATTCTTTGATGAAGTGACTGCTCTTCATTGTGTTTTCAATTTCAGATGGCGTGAGATTCTTACCGCCAGCCGTAATCATGATGTCTTTAAGACGATCAACAATTTTTAATTCACCTTGAACTTCTTGCACCACATCGCCAGTATGCAACCAGCCATCTACCAAAGTGGCGGCTGTAGCTTCCGGATTTTTGTAATAGCCCTTGAACACTACATCGCCCCGAATTTGCAATTCGCCTAAGTCTGATAAGCGGTATTCAACCCCAACAACCGGGACGCCAACTGTGCCACTTACCACGGAGCCTAAGCGTTGACCCAATACTGCGCCACTGGATTCGGTCATCCCATAGACCTCGATCAAAGGCACGCCTAGCGTACGAAAGAAATGCACTATGGACGGCGAAATCGGGGCAGCACCGGTAAGTGCAACTGTGACCTTGCGCAAGCCGATGAAATTTTGCAACGCCCGAAATATCAAAATGTAGAAAAACCAAAAGATCAAACGCTCAGTGAATGTTTGATCTGCCGCACTTTTATGAGCGAATTTTCCGCACAGGGAAACACCCCAATCAAAGAAATTGCGACGTATAGGACCAGCTTCATGGATTTTTATGTTGATAGCAGAATGAAGCTTTTCCCAGATGCGTGGCACACCTAAAAACATCGAAGGGGCAACTTCTCGAAGGTCTTCTTGAACGGTTCGAATAGATTCACCAAAATCAACGCGTGATCCTAAGTACACCGGTGCAAATGTAGTAAACATTTGCTCGGCCACATGACACAAGGGCAAGTACGACAAATGGGTCGTGCCAGACGTAAGCTCCAAGCGCTCTACCATGGCTTGCGCCATAGCAGCAATATTCCGGTAGCTAATCATGGCGCCTTTAGGCTTTCCAGTGGAACCAGAGGTGTAGATCACTAGGGCCGTGTCATCTAATTGCTGATGCGACAAAACATTTGATACGATTGAGGTGTCTACCGACTGAGCACCTAATTGCTCTAACTCAACAAAACTGATAATCAAGTCACCCGCTTGCGTGCGCGTTTCAGCTAGGCCCTTCTTCTCCATCACCACAATTTTTTTCAAACGGGGCAATTGATCGAGAGCTTGAAGTACTTTATCGGTTTGTTCTTGATCTTCACAAACCACGACTTCTGCATCTGCATGTGCAAGCACATAGGCAATTTCATTGGTTGGACTGGTTGGATACACCCCCACCGTAACACCGCCAACCAAGCCTGCACCGAGCTGACTTAGGACCCATTCGACACGATTTTCAGACAGAACACCGACATGCGCACCCTCGTTCAAGCCCACGGCCTTGAAGCCCAAGCCCACATGTGTGGCACGCTCCAAATACTCACCCCAATTAAGTGGTTTCCAAATGCCATATTCTTTTTGTCGAATCGCAATCGCTAATGTGTTGTGCTCGGCTTGTTGACGCAGCATTTGCGGCAGCGTATTCGTTTTATTGAGGTAGATCATGGCCATCGTGAATTCTTAAGAAAGCCAGCGTTTGCGGCGTTTGTAATGCTTTAATTCTTTGAAGCTCTTAGCGTCGCCTTCACTTCCGACGCCTAAATAAAACTCCCGTACATCAGGATCGGTCGCCAATATCTCAGCGGTGTTGTCAATGACCAACTTACCGTTTTCCATGATGTAGCCATAGTGAGCAACGGCTAGGGCAATTGATGCGTTTTGCTCCACCAGCAACATAGATACGCCACGTTCAGCATTGATGCGAGCAATGATTTCAAAAATTGTTTCCACCAAAACAGGTGAGAGACCGAGCGAGGGCTCATCTAGCAAAATTAATTTAGGGTCAGCAATCAAGGCACGGCCAATGGCTAACATCTGTTGCTCGCCACCAGACAAATAGCCCGCCAATCCACGTCTGCGCTCATGTAATCGTGGAAAGTATTCGTACACCAAATCAAAATCAGCTCGGGCCAATTTACGACCGGTCAAAGCGTAGGTCGCAGCTAACAAGTTTTCTTCAACCGTAAGGTCTTCAAAAACATGACGACCTTCCATGACATGAAAGAGACCAGATCGCACCAAATCGTGTGGTTCGAGCCCATTTGTGTCCCGTCCTTCGAACAAGATGTTGCCGCGGGTCATCGCACCATCTTGAATTTCCAATAAATTGGAAATCGCTTTTAACGTCGTGGACTTGCCTGCCCCATTACTGCCGAGCAAGGCTACGATTTGCCCGCGTGGAATGGACAAAGAAAGGCCTCTCAACACCTGGATCGTTTTGTTGTAAACAACCTCGATATTGTTGACCTGCAAGATGGCGTCATCGCCACCTTTGTTTGAAATAGGGTCCATTGACACGGTGCTTCGAATTACTTTTGAAGGTTGATCCAGTCTGATGCCGGCAGCATTTTTTGCTGTTTGAAATCAGCACGATAAATACGACCGATTGGGATCGAATTACCTCTGATGGACAAAGGAACGCCAATCAAACCACCTGTATCAAAATCACGAATCGAGCTCAGTGCTACTTTCATGTTTTTGCCGTTGAGCTCGTTCCCAGCCTCCAAAGTGCGGCGTGCGGCTTCGGTCAACAACATGGCGCTTAAGAAACCTTGCGTGTAGGCAGTGCTTTGATACTCGGGACGCATTTTTCGAATTCGTTCAAGCATTGGGGCCTTGCCATCCGTGTCGTAGTAGTAACGGTAAGGCATGACGCCCAAGAATCCATCCACATTAGGTCCCATACGCATCACTGTGGAGTTGTCCATGCTCCAGAATGTTCCCATAAAAGCCGTTTTCAAATTCAAGGCTTTGGCTTGATTGATAAATTCAGGAATTGGAGCAGATACATAACCATGGAAGATAGTGAAATCTGGATCAGCGCGGCGAAGTTTGATGACTTCGGCAGACACATCCACGCTGGCAGGAGGTGTGACAATTTCTGTTGCAATGCTCAAGCCTAGACGTTGTGCGTCAACACGTGCCGCATCCACAGGATCGCGACCGAATTCGGTATCGGAATAAACCAGGGCAATCTTGGCACCTGGTTTGGTTTTGGCGATGTACTGCAACAAGATGCCCACCATCTCGCTGTAGTTAGGGCCCACCATGAATTGCAATGGGTATTTCTTTTCATCACTCAGCTCTTTGGCAAACGAGGCGCCCGTCATGATCATGCTTTGTGCACGTTCCAATTCGGGATTGACAGTACGGGCAAAACCAGTGGAATCGCCATAGTAGAGATTGACCTTGTTTTGGCTAGTGATTTTTTTGAATGCTGCCATTGATTGATCCACTTTGTAGGCGGTATCTTCCGGCACATAGCGGACCTTGCGTCCCTTGATACCCCCCTTCTCGTTCAAGATCGTCAAGTAATCTTTGATGCCTTGATCCACACCTATACCAGCAAAAGCGAACACACCCGTCATGGGTATCGAACCGCCGAGGACAATGTCTTCTTTAGTCTCGGCTTTCCCCTTCTGGGCCAGCGCTGCAGTTGATAACGTCAGGGATGCAAGCGACGCAATAGCTGCGACGCAAAGGGTACGTTTGGTGATCATATAAAGTCTCCTTGGTGTTGGAATGAAAAAATCAAGTTTTAAAAGGCCATAGGTGAAAAAACCTGCGCACACGTCGCCAAACTTCCGCTAAGCCATGCGGCTCAAAAATGAGAAACAAAACAATCATCAAACCGAACACGATAGTCCGAACTGGGGACAAGATGAGCATGGCGTTCTCGCCAAGCGGCAAAACTCCGACCAGCAACTTCAACACCTCTGGCACTAGCGTCATAAATACGGCGCCCAAAATACTACCCAGCACAGACCCCATACCTCCGACAATCACTGACGCCAAAAAGAAGATGGACATCAGTAGAGGAAAGCTCTCAGGCGTCACAGCCCGAAAAAAGTACGCGAACATGCCGCCAGCTACACCCGCATAAAAAGAAGAGATTGCGAACGACAAAAGTTTGTACGGCAAAAGCGGAATACCTAGAACCTCAGCAGAGATATCACGATCGCGAATTGCAATAAAAGCTCTGCCTATGCGGGTCCTAAATAAATTCGCCACGCCCAAAAGCATCAGAACCGTAATGGGCATGATCACCCAATACAACCTAAAAGATGTGTCCAACTCTAGGTCAAAAAATTGTGCGGGCGGAATATTTAGACCGCTGCTGCCACCAGTTAATTGGGTGAAGTGAGAAAAAATAAAATGGGCCATCACGCCGGCTGCAATTGTTGCAATTGCCAAATACAAACCCTTGACTCTTAATGAGGGCAACCCAACCACCAAACCTACCAACATAGAAACGACACCGCCAGCAAATAAGTTAAACAACACGGGAGTGCCAAAACGAATTTGCAGAATGGCAACGGTGTAAGCACCAAAACCCATGAAGGCGGCCTGCCCTAGACTGACCAAACCGGTATAGCCAGTAAGAACGTTTAGGCCACTGGTACTTGCGATGTTGATTGAGACCAAGCACGCCAAATAGAGCCAATACTCATCCACCACGAACGGAAAAGCGACCAACGATAAGAGAAAAATTGATACCCATGCGCGCTGCGTTGCACTATCGAATAGCGCTGTATCAGCTGCATACGTTTCTTTTGCGGAACCAATGCGCATTAGAGCCTCTCGATTTCGTGCGTACCAAAAAGTCCGTAGGGTCTGACCATCAAGATCAACACCAACAAACCAAAGGTTGCGACGATTTTGTATTCACCGCCCAAATAAAAACCAGCCAATGCTTCCAGCAATCCGACTACCAGTCCTCCAACCAGCGCGCCTAAAACGCTATCGAGACCACCAAAGATAACCACTACCAGTACCGACAAACCAAAAACGCCCATTGCAGATGAAACGCCACCAATTGAACCCACCACAATGCCTGCTACGCCAGCAATTGCTCCTGCAAGCATCCACGAAAGTGAAAAGACTTTTGGCACGTTGATACCCACCGAATAGGCTGCTGCTTGATCAGATGCGGTGGCACGCAAAGCGACACCGCCGCGCCAGTACCGAAAAGTTACCAGCACGATGGCGATCAGCATCAAAGCAATGCCAAAGCCGTAAAAAATCTTAGAAGAAACAAAAGCTTCTCCAATCAAAATTGGTTTTGTGGGAAAGAACTCAGGAAGACGCTGTTGATCAGCGGTCCAGATGAGCTCAACTAAACCAATTAAGATGAAAGACATACCCACTGTCACCATTAACGATGAAATGGGTGATTCGCCAAGCATCGGTCGAATCAGCGTGCGTTCGATCAAACCGCCTGTTAATGCAGATGCAAGCAGTGAAAGTGGTATTGCCAACCAAATTGGCAACATTAAAGTTGATGAGAACGCCAAAAACAGATAGGCACCGATCATCAGCATTTCACCAATCGCGATGTTCACCACCTTGGTTGATTTGTAGATCATCACAAAGGCTAACGCGGTCAAGGCATATAGACCGCCAGTGCCTAAACCTGCCAAACTGATTTCAAATAATAACCATCCATCGAAGTTCATGCAGACCTCCGGACTTGAACAGCCTGTTGAAAGCGCTCACGCAAGGAGTGGATATCGCCCGAGCCCAAATAAGCCTTAGCTACTTCAGGGTTGGCTTGCACGGTGGCAGGCACTCCATCTGCAATGACTTGACCAAAATTGAGAACTACAACGTGGTCTGATAAATCCATCACCATGCCCATGTCATGCTCGACCATCAGAACTGTTACGCCCCACTCTCGACGCACTTCTAAAATGAATCTCGCCATGTCTTCGGTTTCTTCGCGATTCATGCCAGCTACAGGCTCATCAAGCAACAACAGCTTAGGTTTCATGGCCAGAGCACGTGCTAACTCAACACGTTTTTGCAACCCATACGACAAGGCCGACACGGGTGATTTTCGGATGTGATCAATTTCTAAAAAATCGATAATTCGCTCTTCGATTTCTTGACGTAATTCATTTTCTTCTCGGCGGGCGGCGGGCGTGTAAAACAAGGCCTGCAGCGGACCTGTCTTTAAGTGACAGTGGCGCCCGAGTTTGATGTTGTCAAGAACAGTCATGCCCCGGAATAGCGCGATATTTTGAAAACTTCTAGCAAGGCCCTTAGCTGCACGTTGAGGGGGCGTTGTACCTGACAGGTCTTGTCCATCAAAGCGAATGGAACCAGCAGAAGGTTTGTAAAAACCTGAAATCGTGTTGAAAACGGATGTCTTTCCAGCACCATTAGGGCCAATGACAGATGTAATTGATCCTGGTGCTACCGAAAAACTCACTCCGTTCAAAGCCTTCACGCCACCGAAGGTTAATGTCAAATCTTGAACTTCCAAGATCGATTTGCTTGTCTGAAAAATCACGATATAAGTTGCTTTCGTTTTCTTGGTTACTTGAAAGTAACAGTGAAAATATAAAGTAAGTAATTGAAAAATGGGGTCTACTTTTGTAGAGATTTACCCTATCGGGATTCTGAAAATCAAAAGTAAGGAAATACTCAAAGCGTAGTTTTTTGTTGAGAAATTCAATAATCTGAGATATCACCATTAATTGCGCTTTGTTCCAAGGAATAACTTCTCAAATTCCGTTTGAGCTTAGAGAGACAAGCATGAGCAACACAGCCATCGTTGAAATCCAAACAACGGGCGGAACTTGGCAAAGGTTTTGCGATGGATCCAAGCACCCGTCTGACAGCAATGTGCCACCCGCACCTAGGTTATTGTGGATGACGCCGCTTTGCCCCAAGTGTTCACCTAATGGTTTGGCCACCAAGCGCGCCACGATGTCTGGCCCTCCGCCCGCTGGAAAATCCAGCAAAAGACGGATAGGCTTAGCAAGCCAAGCAGGTTCTGCTGCGTGAGCGCAGAATGACAAACCACTGCTTAATGACAAGCGGCTAACAAAGTCTTCACGGCAACCCTTTCTGGCAATGTTTGAGAGCACTGGGACAGCCAATTGCACCTGTCATGCTTAAGTCGCCAACGCCTTTTTTACCCGCGATGGCACCAGCGGGTAGCGGCGGATACGAACACCCGTTGCATCAAACACCGCATTGGCAATCGCCGCGGGAAAGCAGACGATGGCGGGCTCACCGGCACCGCCAATGGGCTTGTCGGGACGATTGAGCAACACGATTTCGACTTGGCCTGGGAGGTCATCCAAATTTGCGATGCGGTAACTGTTCCAATCCACACTGTTGACACGGTTGTTGTCGAAATGAACCTCCTCATACAGGGTACGGCTGATGCCTTGCATGATTTGCCCTTCCATCGCAGCACGCACACCAATAGGGTTGACGATCAAGCCGCAGTCGTTGGCAATCACCAATCGCTTGACCCAAATCCGTCCTGTATCGCGGTGCACTTGCACCTCGCACGCGACAGCCGCATAGGACTGATAGCCCGCATGCAAGGCAATGCCGCGACCTGTCATGACTTTGGCCGTGGATTTGCGACCCGCATTGGCCTTGGGTGCCCAACCTAGTTTGTCAGCGGCGGCTTTCACCACATCGGCTTCACGCGGGTCTTGCATGTGTTTCAGGCGGAACGTAATCGGGTCCATGCCCGCCGCGTGCGCCACCTCATCAATGAAGCACTCTTGACCAAAGTGGGTTTGCATTTCTTGCGGCGCACGCATGTGGGCCGTGCGCATGGGCGAGGCTTGCTCCAAGTAAGGCGGGATGGTTTCCCACCAGTGCACATGGTTGTTGAACTTGTAGCTTTCTTCGGGCACGTTGAAGTTGTGCGCGTTCCACTTTTTGTGCCCAGTTTGCATCCCTACCAAGGTGTGCTCGGGACTCTCAGCGTTGAACTTGACGTCCCAGCCATTGAAGCCCTTGGCCTTGAGCAACCAGCCTGTGACGTTGTTGGACTCGTCCAAGCCAGCTTTCATGGTGATCACCGCCGCAGGTGCTTTGGGGCCCCAAGCCATGCCCTCTTCGCGCGACCACTGCATGCGCACCGGGCGGCCAAACGCTTGGGACAGCAAGGCAGCTTCATAGGGCGCCTCATCGGCATCGCTGCGGCCATAAGAGCCAGCGCCATGCATCCACTTCACTTCCACATTGTCTTGCGGCAAGCCCAAGAATTTGGCAATGCCTTCACGCAAGAAATGCGGTTTTTGCACATCGGCCCAGACCTGCACTTGGTCGCCCTTGACATCGACCACACCGCAAGACGGTGCGATGCGCGCATGCGCTTGAAAGGCGCACTCGTAGTCAGCCTCAATCACGCGCTTGGACGAGGCCAGCGCTTCCATGGTGGGCTTGGGGTCATAGGCTTTCTTACCGCCAAAGATAGGAATAGCGTTAGAGGAAGTCACAGGTGCTGAGCGGATGTGATCAAACACCGTGCTCTCGCCGCCACCCAGTGGGCCTGGTACATCAGACCAAGTTACCTTGAGTTGTCGCGAGGCACGCACCGCATTCCACTCGGTGTCTGCCACCACCGCCACAAAGCCGCCTTTGACAAAGTGCTTGGCGCCAGCAATGTTGGCAATTGACGAGGCATCCACAGACAGGGGCATGGCGCCTGCGACCTGTGGACGAACGGCACGCGCATGCAGCAAATTCTCAGGACGGATGTGCGCGGTGTAGTGCTCTTTGGCGCCCACCTTGTCGGCGATGTCTTTGCGCTTGATGCCTTTTCCCACGATCTTGTACTGAGACACATCTTTGGGCTTGGCCATGCCTTGGACATTCATGCCGTTGCCGATGGCATTGTTCCATTTCAAGGAAGCGCCGAAGTCTTTGCCACCAATCAAATCTGCGTAACTCACGCTTTGAGACGGGTTCGCTTTGACAAACACACGTCCGTTGTCAGTCGCCAAGTCAGCGGCGGACACACCTAACCGAACGGACGCCGCATCGACCAGCAAGCGGCGCGCTTCAGCAGCGGCATTGCGCAAAGGGTTAGAACCCATGCGCAAGCCCGTGCTGCCACTGCCACCACCTTGGTTCGGCGTCAGGCGGGTATCGCCCATCACCACCGTGACGTTGTCCATGGAGACGTCTAGTTCCTCCGCCACAATTTGGGCGATTGCGGTGTCTAGGCCTTGGCCGCAATCCATCTTGCCAAAGTTGGCGGTGACGTGGCCATTGGTGGCAATACGAATCCAAGTGTCCAGTGCCGTAGGCTGTGGACCGACCACCACAGGCGGTGCAGCTTGGGCCAGCGCATCGCCCACAAACACGGAGCCACTGGCGCCCACAATGAGCGCACCTTGGGTCTGAATGAATTCACGACGAGAAAGCTTGGGGGTATTCATGGTGGCTCCTTCAGGCTTTTGCATTGGGGGTC
>CANFZT010000042.1 GCA_947451565.1 Comamonadaceae bacterium
AGACGCGTCGAAGAAAAAGTTCTACGCCTGCTCCATGCTGCCTTACCCCAGCGGCAAGCTGCACATGGGCCATGTGCGCAACTACACCATCAACGACATGCTCACGCGCAACCTGCGCATGAAGGGCTACAACGTGTTGATGCCCATGGGCTGGGACGCCTTTGGTTTGCCCGCCGAAAACGCTGCGCTGAAAAACGGCGTGCCGCCCGCCAAGTGGACGTACGAAAACATTGCCTACATGAAGAAGCAAATGCAGGCGATGGGCTTGGCCATTGATTGGTCACGCGAACTGGCCACCTGCGATGCGACTTACTACAAGTGGAATCAATGGTTGTTCTTGAAGATGCTTGACAAAGGCATTGCCTACCGCAAGACCCAAGTGGTGAACTGGGACCCGGTAGACCAAACCGTGTTGGCCAACGAACAGGTGATTGACGGCAAAGGCTGGCGCACGGGCGCTCCTGTTGAGAAACGCGAGATCCCTGGTTACTACCTCGATATCACCCGCTATGCCCAAGAGCTGTTGGACCATGTCCAAATCGGCAACGAGAAGGCGACCTTGAACGGCTGGCCCGACAAAGTGCGCTTGATGCAAGAAAACTGGATTGGCAAGTCGGAAGGCGTACGCTTTGCGTTCACGCACGACATTGCTGGCGCTGATGGCGCGTTGATTGGCGACGGCAAGATGTATGTGTTCACCACACGCGCTGACACCATCATGGGCGTCACTTTCTGTGCGGTGGCCGCCGAACACCCGCTGGCGCTGCACGCGGCGGCGAGTAATCTGGCAATGGCGGCCTTCCTCGAAGAGTGCAAGAGCGGTGGCACCACCGAGGCCGAGTTGGCCACCCAAGAGAAAAAAGGCATGCCCACGGGCATGTTCGTCACGCACCCATTGACGGGCGCAAAAGTCGAAGTGTGGGTGGGCAACTACGTGCTCATGTCTTATGGCGACGGTGCGGTGATGGGCGTGCCCGCGCATGACGAGCGTGACTTTGCGTTTGCGTTGAAATACGACTTGCCCATCCAGCAAGTGGTGTCAGTCAAAGACCAGGCCTTCAACGACAAAGAATGGCAAGAGTGGTACGGCGACAAGCAAAGCTGCGTGTGCATCAACTCGGGCGAACTTGATGGTTTGAACCAAAAAGCTGCCGTCCATAAAGTGGCGGAGCTGCTCGCGGCCAAAGGCTTGGGCGAGAAAAAAACCACTTGGCGTTTACGCGACTGGGGTATCAGTCGTCAGCGCTATTGGGGCACGCCGATTCCGATCATCCATTGCGACGAACACGGCGCGGTGCCTGTGCCCGAAAAAGACTTACCCGTGGTGTTGCCGCAAGACTGTATCCCGGATGGTTCTGGCAACCCCTTGCACAAGCACGAAGGCTTCCACGCCGGGGTGACATGCCCCGTGTGCGGCAAACCTGCTCGTCGCGAGACAGACACCATGGACACCTTCGTGGATTCCTCGTGGTACTTCATGCGCTACTGCGACCCAACCAACACCGACGCCATGGTGGCAGACGGCGCGCAGTACTGGGCGCCGATGGACCAATACATTGGTGGCATTGAGCACGCTATTCTGCATTTGCTCTATGCGCGTTTCTGGACCAAGGTCATGCGCGATATGGGGCTGGTCAAAGTGGACGAACCTTTCACCCAGCTGCTCACGCAAGGCATGGTGCTCAACCACATCTACTCGCGTCGCACGGCCAAGGGTGGCAAAGATTATTTCTGGCCCCACGACGTCGAGCATGTGCTGGACGACGCAGGCAAAGTGGTGGGCGCCAAGCTCAAGAACGCCGCCGACAGCAGCGATGGCAAATTGCCCGTGGGTACTCCTATCGACTACGAAGGCGTGGGCACCATGTCCAAGTCCAAGAACAACGGTGTGGATCCGCAAGATTTGATTGAACGCTACGGCGCGGACACTGCACGCCTGTACACCATGTTCACCGCGCCACCCGAAGCCACGCTGGAGTGGAACGATGCGGCCGTTGAGGGTAGCTACCGTTTCTTGCGCCGCGTGTGGAACTTTGCGTTCAAACATGAAGCCACGCTCAAGGCCGCCACGGCGGGTGACTTGAGCGCTGCGAAGCCACGCAAAGAGGCTGCTGATTTGCGCCGTGAGATGCATGTGGTGTTGAAGCAAGTCAGCTACGACTACGACCGCATGCAATACAACACCGTGGTGTCGGGCTGTATGAAGTTGCTCAATGCCTTGGAAGACTTCAAGGCCGACGGCAGCGACGGCGACAACGCGGTGTTGTGTGAAGGCATGTCTGTTTTGCTGCGCATGCTCTATCCTGCTTGCCCGCACATCACGGCCAATTTGTGGGCCGAGTTGGGCTACTCGGCCAAGACGGGTGATTTGCTGGACACGGCTTGGCCCGAAGTTGATGAAAGCGCTTTACAACGCGATGAGTTGGAGTTGATGCTGCAAATCAACGGCAAGTTGCGTGGCTCGGTGGTGGTCAGTGCCACAGCATCGAAAGAGCAAATCGAGCATGCGGCTTTGGCGACAGAAACCTTTGTCAAGCAGGCCAATGGTGCGGTGCCGAAGAAGGTCATCGTTGTCCCTGGCCGCTTGGTCAACATCGTCGTTTAAGGCTGCTATGCGAACCACCCGTCGCGCATGGTTAATCTCCACGGCCTTCACGGCTGGGTTGGCGGGGTGTGGCTTTGAGTTGCGTAAGCCCCCCCGTTACGCGTTCGAGACCATGTTCAGCAGCATTCCGATCGTGTCGCCATTTGGGGTGAAGCTCAAACGCAGCTTGGAGTCTTCAGGGCAGGTCGAGGTCATCACCGACGGACGTCAAATCGAGCGTGCGCAAATTATTTTTGACCAACTGTTTGAGTTGCGCGAGAAGGTGGTTGTGGGGCGTACCTCGACCGGCGCCATTCGTGAATTTCAATTGCGTTTGCGCTATCGTTTCCGTGTCCGTTCGCGCAGTGGCATTGAGTTGATTCCAGATACAGAAATTTTGTTGACGCGCGACATCAACTTCAACGAAACCGGCGCACTCTCGAAAGAGTCAGAAGAGGCCTTGCTTTACAAAGACATGGAAAACGATTTGGTCTTGCAACTGCAACGGCGCTTGGCTGCAATTCGTCAAATTTAAACATGCAAATTGCTTTCACTCAATTTGTCAATCACTTGCAAGCGCAGGCGAGCAAGGGTTTGCGCAGCCTCTACACCTTTCATGGTGACGAGCCGCTGTTGCAGCAAGAGACGCTAGACGCTTTACGCACCACCGCACGCTTACAGGGCTACACCGAGAGCAGCGTCTACACCGTGGCAGGCGCGCACTTTGATTGGGGCGAGGTTTTGGCAGCAGGGGGCTCGATGAGCTTGTTTGCTGACAAGCAGTTGATCGAAATTCGCATTCCATCTGGCAAGCCCGGCAAAGAAGGTAGCGCGGCCTTGCAACACATTGCCGAGCTGGCTGTCGGCAATGACAGCACGTTGACCGTGGTGCTGTTGCCGCGTTTGGACAAAGCTACCAAAAGTTCGGCTTGGTTCAGTGCGTTAGAAAACAACGGCATCAGCGTGCAGATTGACCCGATTGAACGCCACGCGTTACCCACCTGGATTGCGCAACGTCTAGGCGCGCAACAACAACGTGTCGCCACAGGCGAGGCGGGTCAACACACCTTGCAATTTTTTGCCGAACGCGTGGAAGGCAACTTGCTGGCAGCGCACCAAGAAATTCAAAAACTTGGCCTTTTGTATCCCGCTGGTGAGTTGAGCTTTGAGCAGATTGAGCGTGCTGTGCTGAACGTGGCGCGTTATGACGTGTTCAAGTTGTCGGAGGCGGTGCTTAGTGGCCAGCCCCTGCGCGTGCAACGCATGCTGGATGGCTTGAAGGCAGAGGGCGAAGCCGAGGTGTTGGTGCACTACACACTGGCCGAAGAAATTCGTGCTTTGAAGCGCGTCAAAGACGCTGTCGCTTCAGGCAAAGCGTTCCCTATGGCCTTGCGTGAACAGCGCATTTGGGGCACGCGCGAACGTTTGTTTGAACGCGTGTTGCCACGCCTGAGTGTGGGCATGCTTGAAAAATTGTTGCAGTCAGCCCACCAAGTCGACGGCATTGTCAAAGGTCTCAAAACGCCAGAGTGGCCGACCGACAACTGGCAAGCTCTGCACCGTTTGGCCATGCGCTTGTGCCGCGCTTGCATGCCGCGCAACGTTTAATTAGGAAAATACACCATGACCACACACAACGTCGCCGACCACATGCACACACTCGGGCGCCAAGCCAAAGCCGCATCTGCCCAAATGGCCAAGGCCTCTGCCGCACTGAAAAGCACCGCTTTGCGAAAGCTGGCCGCTTTGCTGCGGGCCAACATCGACGCGCTGCAAATTGACAATGCCAAAGACATCGAGCACGCTGTCGCCGCAGGTCTAGATGCCCCGATGGTGGACCGCCTCAAGCTCACGCCCAAAGTGTTAGAAACCTGTGCCCAGGGCTGCGAGCAACTCGCCGCCATGCCTGATGTGATTGGTGAAATCATGGGCATGAAGCAACAACCCAGCGGCATTCGCGTAGGCCAAATGCGCGTGCCTTTGGGGGTGTTTGGCATGATTTTCGAAAGCCGTCCGAATGTGACGATTGAAGCGGCGTCGCTGTCCATCAAAAGCGGCAACGCCTGCATCTTGCGCGGTGGTTCGGAAGCCATCGAGTCCAACAAGGCCTTGGCCAAGTTGGTGCAACAAGCCCTGAGCGAAAGTGGCTTGCCCATCGACGCCGTGCAACTGGTGCAAACCACGGACCGTGAAGCGGTGGGCCATCTGATTGCCATGCCTGAGTTTGTGGATGTCATCATTCCGCGTGGTGGCAAGGGCTTGATTGAGCGCATCAGCCGTGACGCCAAAGTGCCAGTCATCAAACACTTAGATGGCAACTGCCACACCTATGTGGACGACCCTTGCGACATCGCCATGGCCGTGACGGTGGCCGACAACGCCAAGACCCAAAAGTACAGCCCTTGCAACGCCAGCGAAAGCTTGTTGGTGGCGCGTGGTGTGGCCTCTGAATTTTTGCCAAAAATCGGTGCCATCTACGCCGACAAAGGTGTGGAAATGCGTTGCTGCCCCGAAGCCAAAGCCATCCTTGTCCGTGTCAAGGGTGCCAACCTCAAAGATGCGACCGAGCAAGATTGGTTTGAGGAATACCTCGGCCCCATCATCAGCATCAAAGTCGTGGACGGTTTGGATGCTGCCATTGCGCACATCAACCATTATTCGAGCCACCACACCGAATCCATCCTCACCCGCGACCACATGCATGCCCAACGCTTTTTGCGCGAGGTGGACTCATCGAGCGTGATGGTGAATGCCAGCACGCGCTTTGCGGATGGTTTTGAATACGGCTTGGGCGCTGAAATAGGCATTTCAACCGACAAATTCCACGCCCGTGGTCCTGTTGGCATTGAAGGCCTCACATCGCTCAAGTACGTCGTATTGGGGCAAGGCGAAATTCGCGTTTAAACCACACTTTTTAGAGAGTAGTCCCTCTAAAGAGTACATGGACCAGAAGTCCTAAAATGGCCTTCTACTTTTTGAGACATCATGGTTCCACACCTCATCACGGCCCTCAACGGCCCCATCAACGAACTTGAACAACGCATCCTCGATTCCATGCCCGCTATCGAGCGCTGGTTTCGTTTGGAGTGGATGGAGCACACACCACCGTTCTACAGTTCGGTTGACATTCGCAATGCGGGTTTCAAGCTCGCACCTGTAGACACCAACCTTTACCCAGGCGGCTGGAACAACCTCACCCCTGAGATGCTCCCCTTGGCCGTGCAGGCGGCGATGGCAGCGATCGAGAAGATTTGCCCCGAGGCGCGCAACCTGCTCTTGATTCCTGAGAACCACACACGCAACACCTTCTATTTGTCGAACGTGGCGCAACTCCAGCGCATCTTTCACATGGCAGGTTTGAATGTGCGCATTGGTTCGATCAATCCCGAGGTGAAAGAGAACACCACCATTGACCTGCCTAACGGCGACAGTGTCACGCTTGAGCCGGTGATTCGCAGCAAGCGTCGTTTGGGCCTGAAAGACTTCGACCCTTGCACCATTTTGCTCAACAACGACTTGAGTGCTGGCATCCCCGGCATCTTGGAAGACTTGCACGAGCAACACCTTTTGCCGCCGTTGCATGCAGGCTGGAGCGTGCGTCGTAAGAGCAAACACTTTGCATGTTACGAAGAAGTGACTAAGCGTTTTGGCAAGCTGCTGGGCATCGATCCGTGGCTCATCAACCCCATGTTCAACCAGTGTGGCGAGGTCAACTTTGCTGAGGGCACGGGCATGGAGTGCTTGCAGACCAATGTGGATGCTTTGCTGACCAAGATCAAACGCAAATACAAAGAGTACGGCATCAACGAAAAACCATTCGTCATCGTCAAAGCTGACAACGGCACCTATGGCATGGGCATCATGACGGTTCGCGATGTCAAAGACTTGGATGCCCTCAACCGCAGAACGCGCAACAAAATGAGCGTGGTCAAAGACGGCCAATCGTTGAACCAAGTCATTATTCAAGAAGGTGTGCTCACGCACGAACGCTTGAACGATGCGGTGGCCGAACCGGTCGTCTACATGATGGACCGTTATGTGGTGGGTGGTTTTTACCGTGTGCATGCAGACCGTGGCATTGATGAAAACTTGAACGCACCGGGCGCGAGCTTCGTGCCCTTGGCTTTCGAGCAAAGCGCCCACACGCCGCAACCCGGCATGAAGCCCGGCGCGAGTACGCCCAACCGCTTTTATATGTATGGCGTCATTGGCCGGTTGGCTATGTTGGCAGCGAGTTACGAACTCGAAGCCACTGACCCCGAAGCTGAAAATTACGACTAAGGTGATTCATGGAACAACACGGTAAATCGTCGCTTGCGGCACTGACTTTGGGCGCAATCGGCGTGGTGTATGGCGACATCGGCACCAGCGTGCTGTATGCCATGAAAGAGGTGTTCGGTTCGGGGCATGTGGAATTCACGCCTGACAACATCTATGGCATCTTGTCGATCTTCTTTTGGACGCTGACCGTCATCGTCTCCATCAAGTATGTGGCGTTGGTCTTGCGTGCTGACAACCATGGCGAAGGTGGTTTGGTGGCCATGCTGGCCTTGGCGTCGATGGCCGTGAAAGACCGTCCTGTGCTGCGCCAGCGTATGTTGATCGTGGGTATCTTTGGGACGTGTCTGTTTTACGGTGACGGCGTCATTACACCGGCCATTTCGGTGCTGTCTGCCGTGGAAGGTTTAGAGGTGGTGTCGCCTGCTTTTAAGAAGTATGTGATCCCACTCACGATCGTGATTTTGTTTGGCCTGTTTGCCGTACAAAAGCGAGGCACCAGTGGCATTGGTAAATTCTTCGGCCCCATCACCGTGGTTTGGTTCGCCGCTATTGCGGCATTGGGCCTGTATCACATTGCATCGCATCCAGAAATCATGTGGGCGATCAATCCATACTATGCTGTGCAATTCATCGTCACAGAGCCTACCGTCACCTTCTTGATTTTGGGTGCCGTGGTGCTGTGCGTGACAGGCGGGGAAGCACTGTATGCCGACATGGGGCACTTCGGCAAGAAACCCATCCGCATTGCGTGGTTCTTTGTGGTCATGCCTTCGCTGACGCTCAACTACTTCGGTCAAGGTGCTTTGCTATTGAGCGACCCATCGGCTGTGGCGAACCCGTTCTTCAACATGGCGCCAGACTGGTTGTTGGTGCCCTTGGTCGGTTTGGCCACGGCAGCGACCGTGATTGCTTCTCAGGCCTTGATTTCTGGCGCTTTTAGTGTGACCAAACAAGTGGTGCAGATGGGCTTCTTGCCGCGTTTGCAGGTGTTGCACACCAGCGTGAAAGACACCGGCCAAATCTACATTCCCTTTGTGAACTGGGGTTTGTTTGCCGTCATTGTGTTGGCTGTGATGATGTTCAAGTCGTCGAGCAATTTGGCCGCGGCCTACGGCATCGCCGTGTGTACGGACATGCTCATCACCACCGTACTCACATTTTTCGTGATTCACTACGGTTGGAGATATTCTTTCTGGTGGTGTTTGGCCGCTACGAGCTTCTTCTTTGCGGTGGACTTGGCTTTTTGGGCCTCCAACCTGTTGAAGTTGTTTGAAGGTGGTTGGTTCCCGCTGTTGATTGCCTCCATCATCATGATGCTCATGCTGACATGGCGCGATGGTCGTGCCCTTCTTTCTGAAAAGCGCAAAGAAGATGCGCTGGATTTGACGAGCTTTTTGGAGGCCGTGTTTTTATCGCCGCCCACACGCGTCGAAGGTACAGCGGTATTCTTGACCTCTGGCAAAGGCGCAGTGCCCAACGCCATGTTGCATAACCTCAAGCACAACAAAGTGCTGCACAAGCAAAACTTGTTTGTGAATGTGCAAAACCATGAAGTGCCATGGATTGATGAAGCTGAACGTTTGCAAATCAATGCCTTAGGCAATGATTGCTGGCAAGTTGAAATCCATTACGGTTTCAAAGACGACCCAGATGTGCCTGGGGCTCTGTCGCACTTGAATGGCATGGGATGTGAAATCAGCCCCATGACCACCAGTTACTTCTTATCGCGCGACAGCATCGTGCCCACGGTGGGTAGTGGCATGTCGGCTTGGCGTGAAAAACTGTTTGCACAAATGCACCTCAATGCCAGCTCTGCTGCCGACTTCTTGAACTTGCCTAGTAACTCCGTGGTGGAGTTGGGCAGCAAAATCGAAATCTAAAACCTCATGCACATCCTCTTCGTCGCAGACCCGTTGTCGTCCTTCAAGATTTACAAGGACACCACGTTTGCGATGATGCGTGAGGTCCAGCGCCGTGGCCACCAAGTATTGGCCTGCGAGCCGCAAGACATCGTGTGGCAAAGCGGCCAACAGGTGACGGCGCGTGTGCAGCAGGTTCGCTTGACGGGGCTCGCAGAGGATTGGTTTGACGTGCAAAGCGTGGACGAGCACTACGCGCTCAAAAGTGCAGACGCCATCGTCATGCGCAAAGACCCGCCTTTTGACAGCGAATACTTTTATGCCACGCACTTGCTAGAGCAAGCCGAACGCGAAGGCGCCAAGGTGTTCAACAAACCCGCGGCTTTGCGTGATCATCCAGAAAAGTTAGCCATTCTGGAATTTGCGCAATTCATCAGCCCCACGTTGGTGACCCGCAGCGCCGATGCCATTCGCGCCTTTCATGCGCAGCACCGCGACATCATCTTGAAGCCCCTTGACGGCATGGGTGGCATGGGCATCTTTCGCGTCAAAGACGATGGCCTGAACCTAGGCGCCATCATTGAAACACTCAATCGAGATGGCGCACAAACCGTCATGGTGCAAAAGTTCATCCCTGCCATTGAGCAAGGCGATAAGCGCGTGCTGGTCATCGGCGGCAAGGTCGTGCCCTATTGCTTGGCCCGCATTCCGCAAGGGGGTGAAGTGCGCGGCAACTTGGCTGCAGGCGGCAAAGGCGTGGCGCAAGCCATCTCTGCGCGCGACCAAGAAATCGCCGAAGCTCTTGGCCCCGCCCTTGCCAAGCGTGGGTTGCTGTTGGTGGGTTTGGATGTGATTGGCGACTGCCTCACCGAAGTGAACGTGACCAGCCCCACTTGCTTTCAAGAGATCTTTGACCAAACAGGTTTCGATGTGGCCGCGATGTTCATCGACGCATTAGAAAGCGCTGCTTCTAAGGTCTGAGAACGGTTGGCGGTGTAAGCCACGGCGAATGCTGGCTGCTGTGTAGCGGACGAGGTAAGCCGTGGTGAAGCGAAAGAAGTCACGCCAGGGGACACAAGGTCAGCCCCGCAGCTGTCCATCCACAAACACCTTCAACTCCCCCGATGCAAACGGGGTCCACACCTCATTGGTGGTCAACGGCGCAGTGACCACCACCGCCACACGGTCATCGGGTGACGCGTGCTCTGCGAAATTGATACTCATGTCTTGGTCGCTCAAAGTTGCTTTTGCAAATGGATGTTTGCGCTCGATGTAACAAAGATTCGTCGAGGCATGCGCCCACAGTGCTTGGCCGTTAGACAGCAAAAAGTTGAACGTGCCGTGCTTGGCAATTTGCGGCACCAACTCCTGCAGCGTGAGTGTGAGCTCGTCAATCGACGGCACATTGGCGTGTGACTTGGCCATCTCTTGCATCAACCAACAAAACGCAAGCTCGCTGTCGGTGTGCCCCACTGGCTTAAAGCTGCCGTGCAAGCGAGGTGCGTAATTTTCTAAATTGCCGTTGTGTGCAAACACCCAGTAGCGGCCCCACAACTCGCGCACAAAGGGGTGGCAGTTTTCGAGGGCCACCACGCCTTGTGTGGCTTTGCGAATATGCGAAATCACATTGCGGCTTTTGATGGGGTACTTGCGAATCAGCTCGGCCACAGGCGAGGTGCTGGCAGGCAAGTGGTCAATGAAATGGCGCAGGCCGCGGTCTTGCTCAGAGCCTTCAAAAAATGCAATGCCCCAACCATCGGCGTGGTGGTCGGTCACGCCCGCACGTTGCGCGAAGCCACTGAAGCTGAAGGTGGCATCGGTGGGGTTTTTGCAGTTCAGTCCGAGCAGTTGGCACATGGCGTTTCAATCAAAATCAATCAGGGCTCTTGCTTGGTTGGCGAATGCGCCAAGCGGCTAAAAGTGCCAGCATGCAAACAAACGCGAGCATCAAAAATACTTCATCAAACGCCGCCAGACGCATGGTCGAAGTGCTGCTGTTGGTGAGCGAATCGCCATGCACGGCCAGTCGCCACTCTAGCAAAATGCCACACAGGCTCACGCCCGTAGCGCCGCCTAGCATGCGCAAAAAGTTGATCACACTCGCACCTTGAGGAATCAAGCTGCTGTCCATGCCGCGCATGGCACCGATATTGAGCGAGGGCAAGATAAAGCCCAAGCCCACGCGCCCCAAAATCGCAAACGCCACCAGTACCCACAGGCCTGTTTGTAAATTCACTGTGAGCATGAGTGCAAAAGACAGTGCCAATAGCACCAAGCCAAAACTCACCATCAAGTGCGTGGGGTGTGTGCTCGAGTAGCGACCCACGATGGCAATCGTGAACGCCAACAACAAGCCGGATGGCAACAACAAAGTGCCCACATAGCTAGGTGACAGGCCCAGACCCAGCTGCAAATACAAAGGCAACAAATAGGTGGACCCAAACATCGCAATGCCGTAAATAAACGCCACGGTAGTGCCCATGGCAAACGGTCTATGCGTAAACAGCCCCAAGTTCATCAGCGGTTTGCCGTCGCTTTGAGTTTGTACACGCTGCCACGTCACAAACCCAGCCGTGCACAGCGCCGCTGCACCGACCAAGGCGACCGAGGTCGTGACATTGCCGCTGTGGAGCATTACCAAACCATTGAGCAAGCACAAGGTGCCAACGGTGGCGAGTGCCAGGCCGCCTAAATCGAGCGAGGGCTTGCCGTGGTTGGCGCTCACGCCACCGGGGGCTGTAGTGGGCACATAACGCAGCGCCATCCATATGGAAATCAGACAAAACGGCACCACCATGAAGAACAGCGCGCGCCAGCTCATCCAGTCCACTAGCAAGCCACCGATGCTGGGGCCAAGCGCGGGGGCTAGCACCACGCCCATGCCAAAAAAGCTGTTGGCACGGCCTTGTTCGGAAGTGTCAAAGGCGCGCAAGATGATGATGGCGGGAATGGGTTGCACTACGCCTGCGGCCAAGCCCTCGATCACGCGCGCCGCCAGTACAAGGTTGTAATCTGTTGAAAGTCCACCAGCAATGCCCGCGCTGAGCAACACCAACATGCAACCCAAGTAGGTAGTGCGATAGCCAAAGCGTGCCAGCAGCCACGGGGTGGTGAGCATGGACACCGTCATCGCCACCATGAAGCTAGAGCTCACCCATTGCGCCAATTCTTGGCCAATGCCGAATTGCAAACTCATGTCGGGAATGCCCACGTTCATGATGGTCGACGACATAATGGCGGCCATGGAACCAATCATCACGGTGGTCAGCAACAGCCAACGGTGGCGTGTCCCGTAGCGACTTTGCAAATCAGCCAATGAGCCGTGTTCAAGCATGTGTGCCTTTCGTGGCACAGGCTTGGCAAATGCAGGCTTGGCGTTGTGAAGTGGCAGGTACTTGGGCGAGTAACTCAGGTGAGAAAGACACGTTCACACACCAGCATGTGGGCGCTGCTTGCCCGGTTGCTTTGGCCGCTTCCATGGTGCATTGGTTTGGCTGGCCGCACAAAGGACAGGCGCAAGCGTCAAGGGGAGCGGGCATGGGTCTGGACATGCCTCAAAGTGTAGCGAAGCGAACAAGGCACAATCATAAAAATCTTATGTACGAATTTGCACCCACGCCCGAAGCTGCTCGTCTGCGGCTTGACCACGTTAACCCCAAAGACTACGCCCACACGCGCAATGCGTTGGATGGGGCGGTCACGCATTTGTCGCCGTACCTCACACATGGTTTTTTGACTGTGCCCGATGTGGCCAGTGCCATGTACCACCAATACCGCGTGGGCGTGCAACATAAGTTGATTTACGAACTAGGTTGGCGCGAATACTTCCAGCATATGCATCACCATTTGGGTGAAGGTATTGGACAGTCGTTGCATGAAGGTGTGTTGCCTGAGTCTGAATACCGCACCGATCTGCCCGAGGATGTGCGCCATGCGTGTACCCGTGTGCCCGTGATCGACAATGCCATTCGCATGCTCTACACCACTGGTTACTTGCACAACCACGCACGCTTGTGGCTGGCCAGCTACATCGTGCATTTGCGTAAAGTGCATTGGCGTGTCGCGGCCGATTGGATGTACAGCCATTTGTTGGACGGTGACTTGGCCAGCAACTATCTCAGCTGGCAATGGGTTGCGGCCACAGGTAGTAGCAAGCCCTATTTGTTCAATGCCGACACGGTTGAAAAATTTGCACCAGAAATTTGGCACAGCCGTGGCACGTCGATTGATGTGAGTTACGAGCTGATGGACATCTTGGCCAATAGCTCAGCCACCGTGGCGCAGGTACGCAAAAACGAACTGGCTTGGGGTGAGCCCAAGGTGTTTGTTGAGCCGCCTGCTGAGTTGGGTTTTACAAAACCCGTGGCAAACGATGTGACGGGTAAACAAGTGTGGTTGGTGCATCCGTGGGTGTTGGCCGATTTGCCTGAGGACTTGCCCGCGGATGTGGTGTGCGTGGCCGTGGCGTTTGTAGAACATACACAGGCACATCCGTGGAGTGCTTTGCGTTGGCACTTTGTGGGCGAGCGCATGGTCGCGCTCACCTCACACTGCTGGTTTGCTTCTGCTGATGAGGTATTGCAAGCTTTGGCCCATGCGCAGAGTGTGCAAACGGTGGCGCATCTGTGTTTGCCCGATCTCACTGCGATGCCTCATCTGCAACTGCGACCTGCGCCACGCTTGTTCCGTCACATTGAAAAAACGATGGACTCGTTCAGCAAATGGTGGGTGCAGGTGAACAAAAATGTGCGGCACCTGCAGCAGTTGGTGTACCCGTTGGTCAAGCGTACGCGTACGTCGACGCCTTGAACGTGCTCTAAAGCGCGTTATTCGCCAGGTGCTAGTGTGACTTTGCTGATGAAGTATTCGGTCTCACCAAAGCAGCCTGGCAAGCCTTTGTGCTGTTCGTATTCCACCACCACTTTTTGACCAATGTGTTTGTTGATCTGGTCAGCCACTGCATCATCACGCACGGTGAAAGCAAATTTTTCTGGAATGGCGGGCAGGGTGGCCAACGCGCGAATTTGTTCGCCTTCCCAAGTTTTGCAGATCCAACCTTTGTAAGAGAGCTTTTGCACAAAGCCCACACTCTCGCCCTTGGAGTAGGTGAAGTGGTACGAGAACAGCAGGTACACGCCCGCAGCCATGAGCAAAGTCAAAACCAAACCGATCACGGTGCGCAAAGCAAAGCGAAGGGTGGTGCTAATCAGAGGGTGTGTCATGGCAGGGTCTCAATTGCAAAATGGAATCGTTCCATCATAGTTTGCAGTGTCCATGAAAAACGGCCCCCTAAGGAGCCGTTTTCTATTGCTTCAAGGAGAAGTGATTAGGCTTGGCCCGCCTTCACTTTCAAGCGCCATGCATGCAGCAAAGGCTCGGTGTAGCCGCTAGGCTGCTCTTTGCCTTTGAAAACCAAGTCGAGGGCAGCTTGGTAAGCAGGCGCTTTGGCAAAGCGACCTGCCATTTTTTGGTACAGCTTGTCGCCTGCGTTTTGCTTGTCCACCACGGAAGCCATGCGTTTGAACGTGGCGTTCACTTCAGCGGGGGTCACCACGCCGTGGTGCAACCAGTTGGCAATGTGTTGGCTAGAAATACGCAGGGTGGCGCGGTCTTCCATCAGGCCCACGTTGTGGATGTCTGGCACTTTCGAGCAGCCCACACCTTGGTCGACCCAGCGCACCACGTAGCCCAAGATGCCTTGTACGTTGTTGTCCAACTCTTGTTGCTTTTCAGCAGGCGTCCAGTTGGGTTTGGCGGTGACGGGTACTTGCAGCAAGTCGTTCAAGAGGCTGTCGCGTACTTTGTTGTAGTCGACTTTTTCCAGCTCTTTTTGCACGTCGGTCACTTTGACTTGGTGGTAGTGCATGGCGTGCAACACCGCCGCAGTCGGGCTTGGCACCCAAGCGGTGTTGGCACCAGCTTTGGGGTGACCAATTTTTTGCTTCAACATCTCGGCCATCAAGTCGGGCATGGCCCACATGCCTTTGCCGATTTGTGCT
>CANFZT010000043.1 GCA_947451565.1 Comamonadaceae bacterium
ACCTGAGAAATTAATTCAACGTGCTCTGCAAAGTCGAGCAAGCGGTGTTCAGCAAAGGGACGTGCAAGTACCTGTATGCAAATGGGGCGACCTTGTGCATCACGCGCAATCGGCAAATTCAATGCGGGCAAGCCCAAGTAATTCACAAAAGCCATAAAGGCGTGCATGCCCGCCAATTGCGAGCGGTCAAAGTCAGGGTTTCCAATTTCTACACAAGCCCAATCGGGCACGAGACAACCCAAGGCTGGCAAGATCAAGAAGTCTGCGTGATGGAGATGCTGTTTAACAAACTGCTCTAAGAACGCGGCACGCGCATGCATCGACTCCTGATACCACGCCTGAGGTAAACCCAACCCAGACAACCCAATGGCTTGCACAGCAGGGTCTGCTTGCCCCGCCAGCAGCGAGGCACGGTGGGTCTGTGCCGTCTCGTAAAACAGCACGCGTTGCGCATGGCGATTGAGTTGCTCAAACTCATCCGTGATGTCAACTTCAGAAACCTTTATATCCAGTTTTGCAATCCAATCCTGAATTGCTTCCACCACTTGCCTGTGAACACCTTGATGAGGAAACCAAACCTGACATGACACCTCGTTATCCCTTGGCTTGCGCAGCGACAAAGGCGAAAGGGCCTGCCAAATTTCACGGGCGTCTTGTGGACAGCGGGTCAAGATGCCCACCGTGTCAAGCGATGGTGCCAAAGGCGCACATCCTTGGGTGCTCACCGCACCCTGTGTGGTTTTAAGACCGATCAAACCGCAGGTCGCTGCCGGAATACGCACGGAACCTGCCGTGTCTGTGCCTAAGGCGGCATAGGTCATGCCAGAAGCCACCGCGACAGCGGAGCCGCTAGATGAGCCGCCAACCGCTGCACGCTCATCCAAGGGATTGATGCAACGCGCAAAGTGCGGGTTTTGCGCCGTTGCGCCACAGGCATGCGGCGCCATGACCAACGTAGCCCACTGACTCGCACCGGCATCGGCGAGCGCCTTGATTGCCGCAGCGGGTTGCACACCCACCTGAGATGCGCCGCGCTGCACACCACAGCCTGGCCATCGATCTTGCAAATCAAAAATATCTTTGTGCGCCAGCGCTATGCCAGCCAAAGGCCCCGTCACAGGCGCGGTCACAGGCAACTCATCAACCACGCAAGCATATGAACCAGCTAAAGCACGACCATGCGCTATTTGCGCAAGCAACGCCGCTTGCGCTGAAGTGTGCCCCGCACGAATCTGCGCAAGCAACTCCACCATGCGAGCGGGCAATTCAGTCAAGCGCGCACCTTTGCAGCATGGCTTCGTAAGTAACACTCTGATCCGAAATTAACGGCGTTGGCGCGGCATCCTGTAAGCGGACCAGCATTTTCCCTGCGGCTTGAGTCAACGCTTCAGATGCAGTTACACCATTTTCGACCAAGGTTTTTTTGGCCAATTGCGTTAATTCTTCCGAGCCCTTGATGCGAGTCAACATATGTGCAGCGTATTTAGATGATCTGTATGCGTATATTTATACCTCATAAAATATATTTATAGGGAATATTTAAAATATCGTTTCTACCTAGGCATGTTTATGAAAATCAGCGACCAAATTCGTCTTCGCATTGAATCGGCCATCTCCTCTGGCGAGCTGCTCCCTGGGGATGCCATCGATGATGTGGCTTTAGCTAGTCAGCACAAGGTGTCTCGCACACCTGTTCGTGAGGCGTTGCTACAGTTGCAAGCCCAGGGCATCTTGAGCAGCACACCACGCGGCGGACACATCGTTTCTAAAATGAACTTGCAGCAACTGCTTTCGCTATGGGAGTTGCTGGCAGAGTTGGAAGGCGTTGTGGTTCGGCTGGCCTGCGAGCGCATGACGAATGAGGAAATCAAAGTCTTGGTCAAGCAACACCGTGGCAGTCAAAAAATTGCCAACAAAGAAGACATCGATGGTTGGCAAGAGTCGAACCTGAAATTTCATGAAATCATCTACGAAGGTGCTCGCAACCCCTTCTTGCGACAAGAGGTCTTGCGCATCCGCTCGCGAACAGGGGCCTATCGGCGCCATGCGTTTGGGGCATTAGGACGAATCAAATCGTCGTACGAGCAACACGAAAAAATAGTCAATGCGCTCGAAAAACGAGATGCCAGTGCCGCCTTCACCTATATGACCGCACACATGCGCCCAGGCCGTGACTCAAAAACGTTGAATGATTTCATCATCAGCCTGCCGCGTGAGTTATTGGCGGGCTGACCTTCCCTAAACGGGGTTGGCGCAATACGGCCAACGAGAACAGTTCGAGCTAGTACTTCTCAGCAAGCAAGCCAAAGCCCGTCAAGGCATCACGAATGCCCAAGCGACGCAATGCCCACCAATAAGTTGCCACGTTGACACCAATCAAAGGCTTGCCAAACGCCGCTTCAATTTGCGGCGTCAGTGCGCTGACTGGCAGGTTTGTACCCACATGCACAAAAGCCTCAACGCCTTGCAAATTGAGCGCTTTGAAGCCATCCATGATTTGCTCGGGACTGAACTGCGCGACAGAAATCGGACCCTTTGCCTTCAGACCGTGACTCGCCACAACGTCATAACCACACGAGACAAAGAACTCATGAATCAATGCATCGGCAGGAGGCCAATAAGGCGTCAGCACCGCGATGCGCTTTGGGTCACCCATAGCGGCCAAGCCCGCTAACACCGCCATGGAAGGCGTGACAAATGGAATGCCCGCTAGCTTTTCAAGACGGTCTTGCTCGGCCTGCGCGCGCGCACGGTCACCACGAAATGAATGAATGGAATGACCGTGTGCAACGGCGTGTGGCTCACACGGCAAAACCAAATTGAGCGCCTCTTCCAAATTACCCCGCTCAGTTTCTAAGGCCTGCCGATAAGCTTGCATGTCGTCATAGGGGCGAACTGGCAACAACATGCGGCTGACATGGTTGGTCACGCCGGCGGGGCGCATGGCCTCCATCTCCGGCTGCACGATGGTATTGGTGGCAGGCACGATGACCGCGATCTTTGCACGGGTAGCCAATGCATCTAAGCTGGTGGTTTGTGTCTTCATACGGGTTATTCCATTTTCAAGTTGGCTGCCTTGGCCGCCTCAGACCAAATTGCGATGTCAGCGCGCAAGGTATCCACAAACTCTTTCGGCGAGCTGCCTATCGCGTCAACACCCATTTGCTGAAACTTCAAATGCGTGCCTTCCGAAGCTAAGGCGTCCTTGACAGCCTCTGCCAGACGCGCAACCACTGCGGGTGGCGTACCCGCAGGCGCCATGAGTCCATTCCAAGTGACGGTTCTAAAGCCAGGAAATCCAGACTCCGCGATGGTTGCCACTTGCGGCAACGGGGTTGCACGCTTGTCGCTAGACACACCGATGATGCGAATATTCCCGCCACTGAGATGCGGGTAAAGTTCAGAAAAATTACCAAAGTACATCTGCACGTTTCCCGCGAGCAAGTCAATCACGGCAGGTGCGCCGCCCTTGTAACTGATGTGCGTCATGTCCAATTCAGCACGCTTGACAAACAATGCCGCAGACAAATGTGAGACGCTCGCCGAACCGCCCGAAGCGTAATTGAACTTGTTTGGATTTTTTCGAATATAGGCAACAAATTCAGGCACCGTATTGGCCGGGACAGATTTGTGAACCCCCATCACGAAAGGATTACTGCCCACGTTGCTGATGGGAACAAAGTCTTTCAAAGGATCAAAATTAGTTTTACCCACCACGGGCAATACCGCCATGACAGGCATTGCGGCCATCATCAAGGTGTACCCATCGGCAGGCGCTTTCGCTACAAATTCAGCCGCGATGGCGCCACCTGCGCCCACTTTGTTTTCGACCACAACCGCTTGACCAAGGCTTTGTGTGAATCTCTCTGCGATCACTCGCGCAATCGAATCTGTATTGCCTCCTGCTGCAAATGGCACCACGATGCGAATCGGTTTTTGAGGCCAAGTGACCTGCGTTTGCGCGCCAGCAAAGTCTGCACAAAGTGCAAAAGCTAAAAGCGTTGTCATCCAGCGAAAACGTAGCATCACTTATCCTCTCAACGAAAGTTAAAGAATGGCATTGGCGCGTGCAATGCTGTTGATCATCGAAGAGTTCAACAAAAATACGCGGGCTTTCACCGGATCAGCACAAGTCTCTTGCAACTCACGGATGCGTTGCATCCGCAGTTCAGGGTCTTTTTCTTCTAGATTTTTTTTGTTTTTCACGGACAGTTGTTGCACATATTCCATGTTGACCGTATGCCGCTGTCGGTGGTAGAGGTCGAGAAGGTTGTCGTCTGCGCCCTCTTGGATCACCTCAGCCAACATATCGCCCAAACTGATGGCATCGTGAATCCCACTGTTGAGACCGAAGCCACCCAATGGGTTATTGACGTGCGCAGCATCACCGGCAAGCAACACGCGGTGCTTGCGTAAATTGACAGCCACGCGTTGATGCACGCTGTAAATACTTTGATGCACCAAGGGGTACATCACATCCGCGCTAGCACCGGTCACTCGCCGAATGGTGTGTTGGGCATAAGGACCGGCCATGGCCATATCGTCGGGGACATCTTGTCCAACGGGCAACGTCATGCGCCACAGGCCCGGGGGGCCAACATCGGGCATTTTGAACAGCGCAACCCATTGTTCTGGGTCACTGATGTACGCATTTTCGGTGTACCCCAGCTGCCCAAAGTCGTAGGTGGTACTGATGACGCTGTAGCGTTCAGGCCAGGTGTATCCGGCAAATTCGATCTCAGCCGACTTACGGACTTGGCTGCGACCGCCATCCGCAGCAACTAGCCATGGTGTTGTCCATGTAACCGGCCCGTCTGGGGTTGCTATTCGAACCGTCACGTCATTGGGGTTTTGCGTCAGTGACTCAAATCGATGGTTAAACAACACTTGAACATGTGGAAAGCTTTTAAGCTTATCCATCAAGAGTGGCGTTAACCGGTGCTGCTCTAAGTGCAAGCGAAACGGATAGGGCGTGTCGTTTTTAAGCAAACTCAAATCCCACTCTGCCACCAATCCGTGCTCAAGGTCACACGACTGCCAGCGTGACACCTGAATACCCAAGGTCATCATGGCATCTGCCACACCGACATGGTTCAACATTTCTAGTGTGGGCGGATGGAACGTTCCAGCGCGTAAATCTAGGGTAAGGCTGGGTTCAGCTTCCAGCACAACGCACGACACCCCGCGCTGCGCGAGTACCAAGGCAGTCAACAAACCCACTGGGCCTGCACCTGCAATCATCACCTGCGCGTTTGGTTGTTCCAGCATGCCTACCCTTTTTGAAAATCATCAGGTCAACGGTTGGCATACTAGTAGAAAAGAAAGACCTTGCAACGCGCGCAGGGTCGCATACGTGATTCAGCCCTGCATCAGGGCCAGCAGCAGGCTTTAGGGACGGGCAGCGTTCAAAGCATCACGCGTCTGCAATGCGACGCGGCGAGCACCGTCAGAAAAATCCACCCCTGAAGACGCATACAAAATCGCACGCGATGAGTTGACGATGATGGGGCCCGTGGTCTCGCCATGGGCGATACGCAAGCCCGCCTTCACCGTGGCCACCGCATCGCCACCTTGCGCGCCCACACCCGGAATGAGCAAAGGCACGGTGGGGGCGAGTTCGCGTACACGTTCAATTTCTTTAGGATAGGTCGCGCCCACCACCAAGCCCAATTGGCCGTTGAGGTTCCAAGGGCCTTGGGCCAAACGCGCCACATGCTCGTACAGCAAAGGCTGGCCGTCCACCGACGCCAGGCGTTGGTTTTGCAAATCGTCACCACCGGGGTTGGAGGTGCGGCACAGCAAGAACGCGCCTTTGCCGTGGTACTTCAAATAGGGGGCCACCGAGTCCCAGCCCATGAAAGGAGAGAGGGTCACTGCATCAGCACCGTAGCGCTCGAAGGCTTCGATGGCGTATTGTTCGGCCGTGCTGCCAATGTCGCCACGCTTGGCATCCAAAATGATGGGCACATGCGGCGCGACGCGGCGCATGTGTTCCATCAAGCGCTCCAGCTGACCTTCGGCGCGGTGCGCGGCGAAGTAAGCGATTTGGGGTTTGAAGCTGTTCACCAAATCTGCTGTGGCATCCACGATGGCCGCGCAGAAGTCGTAAATCTTGTTCGAGTCGCCCTTGATGCGATCTGGAAACTTGGTGGGTTCAGGGTCGAGGCCCACACACAGCATGGAGTTGTTTTGGCGCTCGGCGGCGCTCAACATGTCAAGGAAGGTCATGCCCTATTTTAGAAGGCTTACTCGCTGCCCTTGATGTGCGCCATGGCCAAGCACAAGTCAGCCCACACTTTGGACTTCTCCGGCAAGTTACGCAACACATACGCGGGGTGATAGGTCACCACCACCGGCAAGTTTTGGTATTGGTACACGCGGCCACGCAGCTTGCCCAGTGGCGTGGTTTCCACTTCGGGCACGGTGTCGCGCAACAAGGCCTGTACCGCAAAGCGGCCCATGGCCAGAATCATTTTGGGTTTGAGTAGCGCCACTTGGCGCTCAAGGTAAGGCAGGCACTGCGCCACCTCTTCGGGCTTGGGGTTGCGGTTGCCGGGGGGGCGGCACTTGAGCACGTTGGCGATGTACACACCGCCGCCCTCTGCTGTGCGTTCACCAGTGCGTGACAGCTTCATCGCACCCAACATGTTGTCGAGCAGCTTGCCGGCTTGGCCCACAAACGGCTCGCCTTGCACGTCTTCGTTCTCGCCTGGGGCTTCGCCCACGATGAGCCAATCCACATGTGGGGCTTTGCCCTCTGCCGCAGAGGCGCCCACACCAAACACGGTGTTTTTGCGCGAGCCGCACAACGTGCATGCTTGGCAGCCTGACACGGTGCTATGCAAGACTGACCAATCCATTTGGTCAATGCCTTCGGGGCGTTGAATGATGAGGGGGATGGGTTTGACCTTGGCCACAGGCGCAGGCATTTGTCGCGGTGCGGTATCAACGCCTGCTGCGTTGGCAATGGCTTGTGTGGCCAGCTCGCTGGCAGCGGCAAAGCTATGTGCTTCTTCTGCATGGGCTTGCATCACCACGTCGGCAGGCAAGGATGATGCAGAAGCGGCTGAGGTATCAATCACCAAGGTTTCCACCGCAGGCGCGCTCATGAGCGCCGCCTCAGACATGGGCGACCATACACGCACCCCCATCTCGGCCAGCATGGCGCGTTGGCGTTTGTCGAGGTGCAAGGTGTCGGTCATGGGTAATAGCTTACAGCTTGAGCGACATGACCACCGCATGCTCGCGTTGGCCGTGGTCGGCGGGGTAGTAGTTTTTGCGTTCACCCACAGGCCGAAAGCCATAGCGCTCATACACCTGCATAGCGCGGGTGTTGCTCACGCGTACTTCCAGCCACAGCCACTGGGCATGACGGCTGCGCGCCCACACCGACAACGCATCGAGCATGAGCACGCCATAACCTTGGCCCTGAAACCCGGGCGCGACGGTGATGTTGAGCAAATGCACTTCCTCCACACCCTCCATGGCCACAAAGTAGCCAATCAAGGTGTCGCCCCCCATCAGCGCCAGCAGTTGGTAGCCTGATTTGAGGCAGTCGGCAAAGTTGCCGCGTGTCCACGGGTGGGCGTAGGCGTTGTTTTCGATGCGCAGCACGTCGTCGAGCAGCGCTTCGGTCAGCGGCTCTAGACGAACTTCGGGTCTCGAAACGGCGTTCATTGGGCGGCGGCTTGTTGCGCTTTGATTTGCATGCGCTCGTCAGTGGTTTGCGCCACTTTGTCGCGAATGTAAAGCGGCAGGGCTTCTTCGGGCGGCACAGCAGCACCAGCCGCCCACGCAGCGGGCGCCAAACGCAGCAGCGCAGCCGCCGTGGGCAAAGCGGTAACTTGCGACGCGGTCAGTGCGGTGGGCCAACGGCCCGCGTACACAGGCCAGGCATTGCCTGCAGCGATGAAACTGTCTTGCGCCCAATCGGCAGGCCAGTACAAAGACTCGGGACTGTGCAACTCGGGCGCTTGCACACAGCACCAAGTGCCTTGCATGGGGCCTGTATCGCCAGCGCTAGCGGTCGTGGCTTCAACGGCGTTTGGCGTGTATTCATACGCGGCCACATACACCTGCGCCATGCGCGCATCCATCACAGCGAGCACGCGGGTCACGGGCACGGCCCCCGCGACGGCATTGGCGGCACGCGCCTCTTCGGCCACGGCCAACAAGGTGTCGATGGGCAACACGGGCAAGCTTGCGCCAAAGGCCAAACCCTGAGCCACCGAACACGCCGTGCGCAAACCGGTGAACGCACCTGGCCCACGACCAAACACCACAGCTTGCAAATCGGTCAAAGCCAAACCTGCTTGTTGGAGCAGCGCCAAGGTCTGAGGAATCATGTGGGTGGACGTGAGCGCACCGCCTGCGCTGGTGTACGTCCATGTCTGTGTGCCGCGTGCGACGGCTAGAGAAAGGGTGTCGGTGCTGGTCTCTAAAGCCAGCCACTGGTGGGTGTGCATGGCGTCATTATCCCAGCCGTGATAATTTGCCCATGACCTCTCTGCACTTGATCAATTTACGCTGGATGTCTTTGCGTTTTGTTTGGGCCATGGCTTTTGCCGCCACAGCGATGCACGCCCACGCAGCGCCAAGCTCTAAAGCGGTGCGCAGCGAGCCGCCACAACACACGGCCGGTGATATTGGCCAACTGCCGCCCGAAGTAAAAGCAGCACTGCAACGCGCCAAAGTTCCCCATGACAACTTTCATGTCATGGTGGTCGACACCTTCGCAAAAAGCACACCGCGTCTGAGCCACCAAGCCCAAGTGCGCGTGAATCCCGCCTCGTTGATGAAGTTGGCCACCACCACCGCCGCGCTCGACATGCTTGGCCCCGCCTTTGTGTGGCGCACGCCCGTCTACGTGGACGGCCCTGTGCGTGATGGCGTTTTGCACGGCCATGTGTATGTGCGCGGCAGCGGCGACCCGCGTTTGGTGGTGGAGCGACTGTGGTTATTGATGCGCCGCCTGCAAGGCTTGGGTATTCAAAAAATTCAAGGCGATATCGTGCTCGACCGCAGCGCGTTTGACGTGCCCGCGCGTGACGCGGCCAGTTTTGATGGCGAACCCCTGCGCCCCTACAACGCCGCGCCCGATGCGTTGTTGCTCAACTTCAAATCGCTGCTGATTCAGTTAGTGCCCGACCGCACCGCGAATGTGGCACGTATACAAATCGAGCCGCCGCTGGCTGGCGTGCAGTTTCCTGCTACCGTACCGCTGAGCAATGGCGACTGCAGCGACTACCGCAGCGCGTTGCGTGCCGACTGGACCGACCCCACACGTATCCGCTTTGCAGGCAGCTTCCCCGCCTTGTGTGGCGAAAAAATGTGGCCCATTGCGTATGCTGCGCCCCAGCAATTTGCTCAGCGCGCCATCGCAGGCATGTGGCAGCAGCTCGGCGGCCAACTGAGCGGCCAAGTGCGTGAAGGCAATGTACCAGCAGGCCTGCAACCTGCCTTCAATGTGGAGTCTGCGAGCTTGGCCGAAACCATCCGCGACATCAACAAGTACAGCAACAACGTGATGGCACAACAGGTGTTTCTCACACTCAGTCAACAGCAGCGTGAGGTCGGTAGTTTTGAGGCGTCGCGCGAGGTGATGCAACGGTGGTGGCGCGAACGCGTTGGCGGCGAAGGCCCCACCTTCGACAACGGCTCAGGTCTGAGCCGCGAAGAGCGCATCAGCGCACAAGCCTTGGCGCGGTTGCTGCAAGTGGCATGGGCCTCACCCAGCATGCCTGAACTGATGAGTTCACTGCCTGTGACAGGCGTGGACGGCACCATGAAACGCAGCAAGGCACAAGCTTCAGCGCATTTAAAAACTGGCAGTTTGCGTGACGTGGCAGGCGTAGCCGGCTATGTAGACACCGAAAGTGGCAAACGCTTGGTGGTGGTGGCTATCCTGCACCACGCCAACGCCAACGCAGCTCGCCCCGCGCTGGACGCCATGATTGACTGGGCCGGCAAACAGCCCTGATTAACGCCAGCCTTGCGCGGTGGCGTTGTACATATATGAGGCCACCCAGCGGTTACCAGCAGGTGTGAGATGCATGCCATCGGCAAACAGCATGGTGGCGTAACTGGTGTTCGCGACGCTGGCATCACACCCTACAAACGCAGTGGCGTTGTTACAGGCGGGCCGCGTACCGGCTGCGGTACCGTCATAGCCCGTGTCCGTGAACGGGCTAAAGACGGCCATGGAGGTGGCGGTCAAGAACGCGGCTGTCACGCCAGAGGCGTTGGTATAAATCACGGTGTTGGTCGTTTGACCACCAAATGCAGCACTCAGGGCTGTTAAAACAACGTTGTTGAACGTGTTAGTGGCCGTGGTATCGAAGTTGGCACTACGGCCCCAAGGGGTTCTTGACACATCCAACACGGGCATGACCAACACATGTTTCACGCCAGCATCTACCAAGCGTTGAATTTGCGCTACCAAGGTTTGCGCTTCGGTACTGGGGGTTGCATTCGCTTTCACATCGAATGCACCGACCGTGATGACGACTAAATCACCCGAAGAAAAACTACCTACCGATGTGATTTGGTTTGCCAAATCAGAAATTCTTTGGCCCCCGCTGGCGTAGCTCACGACATTGGGTTGACCGAAATAGGCTGCCACCTGTTCAACCACGGAACCCGCAGTGCTCGCGCCCTCTCGCACCGTCGGGGACTGTCCGCCCGCCGCGGTACGAATGTCGTTGTAGCCATCGCCTAAGCCCACCACGCGTGTGGGATGGAAAGGAGACACCGTCGTGCTAGACCCGCAGGCGCTAAGCGACACAGCAAGGGCAACACCACACCAGATTTTGAGGGTTCGGCTAAAAATTGAAATCATCACAGGCTCTCTTTGAGTACCACGTTAGTTTAACGAGTCGGCGTGGCGGCCCGCGTCAAGCGGTCACGCACGCCATCCCATTCGGGGGTTGGGGGTGGGGCTTCTACCCAAATCTGCGCAACACCGTGGGCATCGAAGTCACGCAATTGAGCAAAGAGTTCGTGGGCACAAGCCTCTGCGCTTTGCGGCATGGGTTGCACATCCAGCCATCGGGCTTGCGTGGCAGAAACCTGCATAGGACTACGCGACCACACCGCCACCGTTTTTATCATGGCGTGCGCGACCTGCGGGATGGATGCTGCGTCAATGGTTTTTTGTAAATCAGCCGCTGTCATCAACTGCACTTTGGCCTTGGGCGCGTAGTGCGACTCTAACGTGCCCGAGGCACGCGGGGCGTCAAGGTCTGGCACGTCAGGCCTGATCACAGCGATGCCGCAGGCGGCACTCAATTGCTGGGGCGTCAGCACCCCGGGGCGCAACAAGACGGGGGCAGCCCGCGTGCAGTCCACGATGGTGGACTCGATCCCCACGTCACACGCACCACCGTCGACGATGAGCATGCCCTCGCCAAACTCACCCGCCACATGTGCAGCGGTGGTCGGGCTGACGCGGCCAAACAGGTTGGCGCTCGGGGCCGCCACGCCCAACACGCCCAAGGTTTCGGCGCTTTTCAACACCGCATGCGCGATGGGGTGCGATGGGCAACGCAGGCCCACCGAGTTTTGTCCACCAGCAGCCACCGCCGCCACGTCCGGGCGACGCGGCAAAATTAGGGTCAGGGGGCCAGGCCAAAAGGCATCGATCAATTTTTGAGCAAATTCCGGCACATGGCTGGCAAAGCGCTGCACGCCTTGCGCACTAGCCACATGCACAATCAATGGGTGGTTGGCTGGACGGCCTTTGGCTGCAAAGATTTTGGCCACGGCCGCATCGTTGCCAGCGTCAGCGGCCAAGCCGTACACCGTTTCGGTAGGCAGACCTAACAGCTCACCGCGCTGCAACGCTTGTGCAGCAGCAGCAATGGCTTGGGAAGACTGGCCGTCAACGATCATGCATCACTCTGGCTACCTTTAAAACGGCGCCATGCCCAAAATAGCCGCCGCTTGCAACGCCACCGCACGGGCAGCCTCTGGCGTGGCAGCGGTGATGTTGAGGTGCCCCATCTTGCGGCCCACGCGCGCTTCGCGCTTGCCATACAGGTGCAAATGCATGCCAGGCAACGCCAGCAGCTTTTGCCAAGCGGGTTCAACTTGCAACCCATTGGCGTTCTTGAACCACAAATCGCCCAATAGGTTGAGCATGATGGCAGGGCTGTGTAAACGCGGTTGTGTCAAAGGTAAGTCGGCCATGGTGCGCACTTGCAATTCAAACTGCGACACGTCGCAGGCGTCTTGGCTGTAGTGGCCGCTGTTGTGGGGGCGTGGGGCAATTTCGTTGACGACCAACGAACCATCAGCCAGCACAAAAAACTCCACGCACAACACGCCCACGTAGTTCAGCTCTTGCGCCACGGCCTTGGCCGCTGAAATAGCTTGATTGGCCAGTGCATCAGGCACATTGCCAGCGAACACCTCGGTCACGGCCAGAATGCCGTCGCGGTGCAGATTGCGTTGCACTGGCAAGTTCACCATCGTGCCATCGCGGCCACGCGCCACGATGACCGAGCATTCACTGGCCAAGGGCAACATTTTTTCCAGCACGCAAGGCACGTTCCCCAGCTTGGCCCAACCCGCATTGAGCGCGTCACGCGTGCTCACACGCAACTGACCTTTGCCGTCATAGCCCATGCGAGAGGTTTTCAAAATGCCGGGTAGCAAGTGGTCGTTCACAGCAGCCAGTTGCTCTGGCGTGTCTATCACAGCGTGCGGGGCTACAGGCACGCCGCACTTCACAAAGTGAGCTTTCTCACGCGCACGGTCTTGCGCGACGGCCACGGCCGATGCGGCGGGTGACACAGGCAACGTGACCGAGAGTTGCGCCAGCGCGTCGGCGGGCACATTCTCGAACTCGGTGGTCACCGCTTGGCACACCGCGGCGAGTTGCTTCAAACCTGCCGCATCCAAGTAGTCGGCGTGGATGTGGTGGTGGCTCACCAAGCCTGCGGGGCTTTGTGCGTCGGGGTCGAGCACAGCGGTGTTGTAACCCATGCGTTGCGCGGCATGGGCCCACATCCGGCCCAACTGGCCACCACCCAACACGCCCAAGGTTGAGCCGGGCAGCAAGGGTTTCAAGGTTGCGCTCATACAGGCAACGTCATGTGGCGCGCCACTTCGGTCTGCGCCAAGCGGAAGGCTTGCAGCTTTTCGGCCAAGACGGGATCGG
This sequence comes from Comamonadaceae bacterium, assembly GCA_947451565.1. Lineage (GTDB taxonomy): Bacteria > Pseudomonadota > Gammaproteobacteria > Burkholderiales > Burkholderiaceae_C > Limnohabitans. The sequence continues at coordinate 13,160 of CANFZT010000043.1, forward strand.
TAGACGCCAACAAGGCCACGGCAAACAAAGCCGCGTTGGCGGCGCCAGCATTGCCAATGGCAAAGGTAGCCACTGGGATACCTTTAGGCATTTGCACAATGCTGTGCAGTGAATCCACGCCTTGCAGATGCTTGCTCGCGACGGGGACGCCCAACACGGGCACGATGGTCTTCGCGGCCAACATGCCCGGCAAGTGTGCTGCGCCACCAGCACCCGCAATGATGGCTCGCAAACCTCGGCTATGTGCGCTCTGTGCATAAGCAAACATGTCATCTGGCATACGATGGGCAGAAACGACACGCGCTTCAAAAGAGACGCCAAATTCTTGGAGAATCTGGGTTGCATGTTGCATGGTGTCCCAATCGGAGTTGGACCCCATGACAACGCCGACTTGGCACTGGGTCATGATGTGGCTGTGTGTGTGAGCAAAAACGAATTTTAGACGGGACCCCCATGCTTGATGTGACGATGGAAAATTTCGAAGCCGATGTGATTGCGGCCTCTCAAACCACCCCTGTGCTGGTGGACTTCTGGGCCGACTGGTGTGGCCCCTGCAAATCACTGGGCCCTGTGCTCGAAAAGCTTGAAACTGCCTATGAAGGCCGCTTCAAGCTGGTCAAAATCAATGCCGACACGGAACAGCAACTGGCTGGCGCGTTTGGCGTGAAAAGCCTACCCACCTGTATTTTGCTGATGGGTGGCCGTCCCGTTGACGGGTTTATGGGCGCTCTGCCCGAGGGCAAAGTACGTGAATTTTTGGACAAGCATTTGCCATCGGAAAACGAAATAGCCGCCCAAGTTGACGCCCAAGAAGCCGAGCAACTGATCGAGGCAGGTGATGCGAGTGCCGCCATCGCCAAACTGCAAGAGGCGTTGAGCCTGAACACGTCTGACGACGAAACCCGTTACAACTTGGTCAAGCTGCTGATTTCGGTGGGTGAGCTGGAAGAAGCACAAGCGGCACTGACCCCAAAGCTCGCCGAAATCCCGCTGCAACTGCGCTTTGATGCGCTCAACTACTGGCTGCAAGCCTTGCAGTTTGTGTCGACAGACCCACGCGCCGAGTGGAACTTTGAGCAGTTTGACACCCTGATTGCCCAAAACAAACGCGACTTCGACACCCGCTTGGCCAAAGCCCGTGTGCTGATTGCCGCTGAGCTGTTTGAAGCTGCGATGGAAGAGTTGCTGGAAATCATCATGCGCGACAAGACGTGGAACAACGATGTGGCGCGCAAAACCTATGTGGCCATTTTGGAGCTGATGACACCACCCAAGCCCAAAACGGACGATGCCGCCTTTGGCAAAACCGCAGGCGGCATCGAGTTAACCGGCAAAGCTGCGGTGCAAGAAGACCCCGTGTTGGAATTGATTTCTCGCTACCGCCGCAAGCTCAGCATGGCGCTGAACTAAGGTTTCAGTCCTTCAACCGATCCCAAGCCTCTTGGTACTTGGCGGCGGTTTGGGCAATCACCTCTTGCGGCAAATG
>CANFZT010000044.1 GCA_947451565.1 Comamonadaceae bacterium
AGGCCATCACGGGTATGCCGAGCTTGACGCATTGTTCGGCAACCGGCAGCAATAAATCAAGGCTCAAGCGCTCCACCCCGGGCATAGAGGCCACGGCTTCACGGCGGTTTTCACCTTCGAGCACAAAGACGGGGTAAATCAAGTCGTTCACGCTTAGCGCGTGTTCGCGCACCAAGCGGCGGGTGAAGTCGTCACGGCGCAAACGGCGAGGGCGGTTGAGTGGAAAAGGTGTGGTCATCGTGGATGTCTCGTGAAAGGAAATTCAAAGCCAATCGCGGCGAACAATGAAACGCTGCATCAAATCGTGCTCAGGTGTTCCAAGTGCTACTTGAGGTTGGTAGGACCAGCTCGCCAGTGGGGGCATAGACAACAAAATGGATTCTGTGCGACCGCCTGACTGCAGGCCGAAATGGGTGCCACGATCCCATACCAAATTGAATTCAACATACCGACCGCGTCGGTAAAGCTGATGTGAGCGTTCCCGCTCGCCGTAGGGAATGTGCATCCTTTTTTCAACAATGGGCACATAGGCTTTCAGGAAAGCATCGCCTACACTTTTTAAAACTGCAAAACTTTTCTCGTTGCCTAATTCCGAATAGTCATCGAAAAAAATACCGCCAATCCCGCGTTGTTCTTGGCGATGCTTCAAACAGAAATAATCATCACACCAGGTTTTGAAACGCGGGTACAAATTCGCACCGTGTGGCGCAAGGGCATCGCGGCATGTTTGGTGAAAATGGATGGCATCTTCTTCAAATCCGTAATACGGCGTCAAGTCCATCCCGCCTCCAAACCAAGCCACTGTATGGCCATCTGATGTTTGGGCGGACAACATGCGCACATTCATGTGGACAGTTGGCGCGTAAGGATTTTGGGGATGAAAGACCAAGGAGACGCCCATGGCCTCGAATGGCGAACCAGACAGCTCGGGTCTTGCGTGGGTGGCTGAGGGGGGGAGTTGAGGCCCCGTGACATGTGAAAACCCACAGCCCGCACGCTCAAAAATCTGTCCATTTTCTAGAATTCGAGTGATACCTTGGCCTTGCAATGGCTCGCCGTGTGGTTTTCTCCATGCATCTGATAGAAACTCGTTGCCATCGATGCGCGCAATCGTTGTCGTGATGCGATCTTGCAAGTCGATGAGATAGTTCTTCACTGAACCTGTATCCATGTGTCACCTAAATTTCATAGTAGGTCGGTCTGAGAGTGCTTCAACCGTCTCGCAGGCTGCGGTGAATTTTTTGCACCATCCGCCAACACACGAACACCACAACAGGGGTGCTGAATCCCGCCAACATGTCAGGTGAAATATTCATCCCTGAGGCTTGCAAAGCCTTGCCAAGGTAAAGGGTCAAGCTGACCACGTAGTATGAGATCGCCGCAATCGATAACCCTTCCACCGTAGTTTGAAGCCTTAACTGAGTGGCTTGGCCTTTGGTCAGAGTCACTAGCAGTTGTTGGTTGTGGGTTTCGGTGGCGATATCCACACGTGTGCGCAACAAGTCGCTGGCGCGAGCGACGCGCTCAGCGAGTGCCGAGAGTCGTATGGAGGTGGCATTCACGGTCGCCATGGCCGGGTCTAAGCGGCGTTGCATGAACTCTCCGACCGTCTGAATGCCAGACAGCGGCTGCTCCCGCATCTCTGCGATCCGTTGCTGAACGATGGCGTCATAGGCGCGCGCAGCAGAAAATCGGTAACTGTTTTCTGCGGTTGTACTTTCGACTTTTGCTGCCAACGCTGCTAAATCATTGAGCAGCAGCTCATCTTTATCCATTTTTTTCTCAAAGCGTTCGTTGATTTCAACTAGCCTTAATTCGCTCTGCGTCAGGTGGGTCGCCAAGGTTTTCGCCAAGGGCAAACTCAGCAAAGACATGATGCGATAGGTTTCCAATTCAAGCAGTCTTTGCGCGATTCGACCGGATCGATTCTCTGAAGTATCCGCCGACGCCAGAACCAAAATGCGTTCAAAACCGTCTGCGCCAATGCGCAAATGGGTCATCAAATGCGAATGGGGTTGGTCGTCCAACGACCGCCCCATCTTGCAACCAATCACGGTGCCTTCTCCCAACCAGTGTCGCGCTTTGGCAAATGCGTCTGGGTCTTGCATGCCTTCGTTGAGCATGGCCAGATGAATCGCTGTGATGGTTTTGCCTGGAATGTCGAGCAACCAATCAGTACCCGTGGCAACAGAGGGCGTTAGCTCTGGCAAGTGGCTGCCCCACTGTGCGTGAGCGGGAAGCGGTTGAAATATGGTGTAGCGTGTGAATTCGGTGTGCCGCTCCCAGATCACTTTGTAGTCTGGACACTGTAGCTGCAGGAAATTCCCTTTCATTGATTCGAGATCGAGATCCTCATTGGAAGGAAGTTGCTTCAGGTGAGCCAATTCCGCAGATTTTTCGACCTCTTTGTTTAGAACCGCCACATAAGAAATCAATGCCGGAAGTTTGATCGTGGCCGAGGGCCGTGTGTGGATTTCGTCGTGCAACACAAGGCGCTGCGCATCATCAGCCGGCAAATACCTGCTTATTGTTTGGCTCATATCCGTTTCCCAAAAAGAATGTCAGACACCTGGCGTCAATTTTGGTTGACAATATCACATGACTCTAATTTGCAACACCCGGGTTTTGCCCAGCACAAGAAAATTCAGTCAAACGATCGAATGGTTGTGCCGTATTGATGCCTCAGTAAAAAAGTGGGCAGTTGTAAGATGACCACTCCGATGCTCCAACAGCACCATTTGTTATTGCAAACCAACTTGATCGCCCATGGCTGCATCTCCTAAATCTCTGACCGGTCTCGTCCCATTTTTAAAACCTTACCGCTTGGCTTTGGTGTTTGCCGCGCTGTTCTTGCTGTTGGCTGCGGTAACTACGCTTGCATTTCCTTGGGTCTTACGTCAACTAATTGACCAAGGGCTGTCCTCCGGCGCTTCGGCCCAGCAGTTGACGGGTAGTTTTTTACAGCTCTTTGCTGTTGCTGCCGCTTTGGCCGTCTTTTCCTCAGGGCGTTATTACACCGTGAGCTGGTTGGGTGAACGTATCACTGGTGACCTGCGCAATGCAGTTTATGGACATGTCCTCAAGCAAAGTCCTGCTTTCTTTGAAAACACGCAATCCGGTGAAGTGTTGTCACGTTTGACCAATGACACGACGCTGGTTCAAACCGTGGTGGGCTCTTCATTTTCCATGGGCTTGCGTAATTTGGTCATGGGTGCTGGCGCACTGTTGATGTTGGTCTGGACCAATCCCATCCTGATGTTGCAAGTGGTGACGGTCCTGGTGGCTGTGATTTTTCCAAGCGTCTATTTGGGCCGCCGCGTGCGGCGACTCTCAAGGGACAGTCAAGATCGGGTAGCCGATTCCAGCGCCATTGCCTCAGAGGTTCTCAATGCCATTGCGGTGGTGCAAAGCTACACAGCGGAGGGGCGAGAGACTCGCCGCTTCATCGAATCGACAGCGCGTGCTTTGGGCACGGCCTTGGGACGCATTCGCGCACGCGCCTTCTTGGTCGGATTCATCATCATGGCCTCGAGCGCAGTCTTGTTGTGGGGGCTATACATGGGCACCTTGGCTGTGAAGGCGGGTACCAGCACGGCGGGCCAATTGGGCGAGACGGTGATGTATGTGATCTTGCTGGCCAGTGCGTTTGCCGTGTTGGGGGAAGTCTATGGTGACTTGCTGCGCGCAGCAGGTGCCACAGAGCGCTTGATGGAGCTCTTGCATGCCGAATCCCATTTGAAAATTGCAGCACACCCTCAAACAGCGCCTTGGCCTCAAGGTGGTTCGTCCTTGCGCCTCGAGTCGGTCCAGTTCCATTACCCCTCGAGACCTGACACTTGGGCGCTCGATCAATTGAGCGGACAGATCTATCCCGGACAAACAGTTGCCGTGGTCGGCCCCAGTGGTGCAGGTAAGACCACGCTGTTTGATTTGTTGCTGAGATTTCACGACCCACAGTCGGGGCGCATCGTGCTTGATGGGTTGCCGATTGAGCAAATGAGCTTTCAAGACTTGCGTGATCGTATGGCCATCGTGCCCCAAGAGCCTGTGATTTTCTCGGGAACGGTGATTCAGAACATTCGTTACGGGCGCCCTGACGCTAGTTTGGAAGAGGTTCATGCCGCCGCGCAAGCTGCGTATGCGCAAGAGTTCATTGCCGATTTGCCCGAGGGTTTTGACACGTATCTGGGTGACCGTGGTGTGCGATTGTCCGGTGGACAGCGCCAGCGCATTGCTATCGCGCGAGCGATTTTGAAAAATCCGCCCCTGTTGCTGTTGGACGAAGCCACTAGTGCGCTCGATGCGCAAAGCGAAAAAATGGTTCAAGCTGCATTAGACAAAGCCATGGTAGGACGAACCACGCTGGTGATTGCACACCGCTTGGCTACGGTACAGCGTGCCGATGTGATCTGGGTGCTCGAGCGTGGTCGCCTAATGGAGCAGGGGACGCATGCTGAGTTGTTGGATAAAGGCGGACTTTACGCTAGTTTGGCAGCGCTGCAGTTCAACGCCACTTAAGGCATCTGGGCACTTTTCTCGCCTTTTTCCTCGCTTTTTTCGTTCTCATTTCTAGCGGCCTCTAGTGCTGCTTTTTCTCGCGCCCGCTGCAGACGCGTTTGTTCTTGCGCCTTGCGCACGTCGTGCATTTGCCAAAAAGCAAACACGAACACCAGCCCAAAAACTCCCAGCTCCAACCAGATTCCCATGATTCAGCTCCTGCCAGCTTGAACAAGCGAACCATGCTAGCGGGAATTCAGCAAACGGGCCTTTGAGCATCATCCATGGGCATGGGCGTCAATATATATTGACAGTTCAATTAATAAGGATACATTTACACCAATGCCTGTCAACTTGGGTTGACCGGCCTTCTCCTTTGGAGGTCCTATGAGCCTGATGACACGCGCCGAGCACGCCTTAAGTGCCCACTTTGAGCAAGCCGCAGGCACGGGTGCGCCCTCTCGGCTGGTTGCGGCCATGCGCCATGCCGTCTTTTCTGGCGGGGCACGCATTCGACCGCAGTTGTGCATGGCAGTGGCCACCGCCTGTGGCGACAACGCTCCCCAACTGACCAATGCCGCAGCCGTGTCCCTAGAGTTGATGCACTGTGCTTCGCTGGTGCACGACGACATGCCTGCTTTTGACAACGCCGACACCCGCCGAGGTCTGCCCACGGTGCACAAAGCCTTCGGCGAGCCGCTGGCCTTGTTAGCCGGTGACGGTCTGATCGTTATGGCCTACCGCGTCTTGTTGCAAGCCGGTGTGCAGCAGCCCGAGCGCTTGGTGGCGCTCATGGACAACCTGACCACAGGCGTCGGTTTGCCACACGGCATCGTCGCCGGACAAGCTTGGGAGTGCGAAACCAGCGCCGATCTAGGCCAATACCAGCGCGCTAAAACCGGGGCCCTGTTTGTGTCGGCCACCTGCGCTGGGGCGCTTAGTTGTGGCGTGGCACCTGAGCCTTGGGCTTTTCTGGGTCAATACTTGGGTGAGGCCTACCAAGTGGCCGACGACATCCGCGACGTGATCGCCGATGCCGCCACCTTGGGCAAGCCCGCAGGACAAGACACCTTGCATGCCCGCCCCAGCTCGGCGCAGGCGCTGGGCCTGACGGGTGCGATTGCCCATTTTGACCATCTGATCGACCAGGCCGCTGCGTCGATCCCTGCATGTTTTCACCGGGATATGTTGTGTCAATTGGTGCAGCACGAGGCAGAACGCTTGGTGCCGAAAGCCATGTGCGAAGGCTATTTCAAAGCCCATCCCAAGGTGGCTGCTGCCCCCATGAACGCGCCGCATTGAGCGAAAGAAACGCCATGTCTTTGCCCTTAGATCTGAACGCCAGTACCACCCAAGACACCAAGCCCACCTGGAAAGATGCGTGGCAAGCCCAGCTTGAGCGTTGGTATGCCCATCCAAGCTTGTACCGCTGGTCACTCGCCAACCCTTTGACCCGCTGGCTCACGCGACGACGCACGCGCAAATTGTTTGATTTGATGGCCGGTTTTGTGCACAGCCAGGTCCTGCTGGCGTGTGTGCGGCTGGACTTGTTTCGTCAGCTCTACCAAGCCCCTGCAAGCCTCGCGGAACTCGCCCATTGCAAGAATCTTGTACCGAGCGTTTTGCAGCGTTTGCTGTTGTCGGCAGTGGCTTTGGGCCTGTTGGAACATCGAAGCCACGGGCGCTTTGGTTTGGGCCCGCTGGGTGTTCCACTGGCTCAACATGAAGGCATTGCTCAGATGATTGAGCACAACCATTTGCTCTACCAAGACATGCAAGATCCCTTGCAGTTCTTGAGCAATGCGTGGAGCGGTGGGATGGCCGATTACTGGCCTTACGCGCATGACAAGCCAACTGCCACCGCACCTGAGGCAACGGTGGAGGTGGACAAGTTCACCCGCTATTCCCAGCTCATGGCGGCCTCACAAGGTTTTGTGGTGCAGGAGATTTTGTCCTCCTACTTTTTTGACGAGCACCGCTGCGTGCTTGATGTGGGTGCGGGCAAAGGCCGTTTTGTGAGCGAGCTCGCCGCACATGCGCCACACCTGCAATTCAAGATGTTCGACTTACCCCCCGTGTTGGCATTGGCCCGCGAGGGCCTTCATGCCAAGGGCCTGAGTGACCGTGTGAGCTTGCATCCAGGCAGTTTTCTGCATGACCCTTTGCCCCAAGGCGCCGACTTGATCACCTTGGTGCGCGTCGCCCACGATCACCCCGATGCGGTGGTGCTTCAGTTGCTGCAAAAAGCATATGACGCATTACCACTCGGTGGCGGCATTTTGTTGGCGGAACCGATGGCGCAGTCCCAAGCATCGACAGTCCGTAGCGATACGTCGGTCGATGCGTACTTTCATTTTTACTTGTTGGCCATGGGCGATGGACGCCTGCGCACGCCGGATGAGCTGATGGCCATGATGAAAGCGGTGGGTTTCTCGCATGTGGAGCGTGTGCCCAATGACATGCCCATCCATGCCCAGATTCTTCTGGGCCGGAAATCTAAGTGCTTACCCTCTGATCTTGAAAAAAGTGTCAATTAAATTTGACATATCTAAATGTAAGTATAAAAATACAACCATGAAATCCCAAGCCGTCGTTTTCAACAACCCCAAGCAGCTCAGCTTGAAGGCCTTGGACTTGCCTGTTCTGCAAGAAGGTCAGCTGGAGGTTGCCGTTGAGTTCAGTGGCATCAGCACGGGCACCGAGCGCATGTTGTGGGACGGCAGCATGCCACCGTTTCCTGGCATGGGATACCCCTTGGTGCCAGGCTATGAGACCGTGGGTCGTGTGGTGCGCTCTGCCTCGGATTTAGGTGTGCAAGAGGGGCAGCGTGTTTTCGTGCCGGGTGCTAACTGTTTCTCCGGTGTCAAAAGCTTGTTTGGTGGCGCAGCCTCAAGGCTGGTGGTGGCCGCCCAAAAGGTCGTGCCAGTCCAAGAACATTTGGGTGCTCAAGCTGTGTTGCTCGCGCTCGCTGCCACGGCCTACCACGCCGTGTCTGGTGGGGGGCAGCAAGAGCCCTTTGCTGCGCCTGAGTTGATCGTGGGTCATGGTGTGATGGGTCGATTGCTCGCGCGACTCACCGTCGCTTCGGGGCTGCCTGCGCCGACTGTTTGGGAAAACGATCTCACGCGATGTGCAGGCGCACAGGGTTACACCGTGTTGCAGCCGCAAGACGACCCGCGCCGCGACTACAACACCATTTACGACGTGAGCGGCGACGGTAGCCTGCTCAACAGCCTGATTCAGCGCCTGCGCCCGGGTGGCGAATTGGTGCTGGCCGGTTTTTACAAACAAGACCTCTCATTTGCCTACGCCCCGGCCTTCATGCGCGAAGCGCGCGTGCGCATCGCCGCAGAGTGGAAGCGTCCTGATCTGTTGGCCGTCAACGAGCTGGTGAATACCGGCCGCTTGTCGCTCGATGGTTTGATCACCCACACCCAGCCATCGACGAACGCTGGTTCTGCCTACGAGACTGCCTTCGGAGATGCGAGCTGTCTCAAGATGATCCTTGATTGGAGTGCCACCGCATGACCACCGTAACAGATACAGCCACCATTGCACAGCCCATCAAATTTGTGGAGCTGCTGCGTCGCGAAGCCGAAGTCGAACCCGATGCTGTGAGCACCACCGAGGTGACCAAAGAAACGCAAATCATTGCCATCTACGGCAAAGGCGGCATCGGCAAAAGCTTCACGTTGGCCAACCTGTCTTACATGATGGCTCAGCAGGGCAAAAAAGTGCTGCTGATCGGCTGCGATCCCAAAAGCGACACCACCAGCTTGCTGTTTGGTGGCAAGGCTTGCCCCACCATCATCGAGACTTCCTCGCGTCTCAAACTCTCAGGCCAGGCCGTGAGCATTGGTGATGTGTGCTTCAAGCGCGATGGCGTGTTTGCCATGGAGTTGGGGGGGCCCGAAGTCGGTCGCGGTTGCGGCGGGCGGGGCATCATCCACGGTTTTGAAACGCTCGAAAAACTCGGCTTTCACGATTGGGGCTTTGACTATGTGCTGCTCGACTTTTTAGGTGATGTGGTCTGCGGCGGCTTTGGCCTGCCGATCGCCCGCGACATGTGCCAAAAAGTGATCGTGGTGGCCAGCAACGATTTGCAGTCGCTGTACGTGGCCAACAACGTGTGCAGCGCGGTCGAATACTTCCGCAAGCTCGGCGGCAACGTGGGCGTGGCGGGCATGGTCATCAACAAGGACGACGGCACGGGCGAAGCCCAGGCCTTTGCCACCAATGCCGGCATTCCGGTGCTGGCCGCGATCCCGGCCAACGAAGACATCCGCCGCAAGAGCGCCAGCTACGAAATCATTGGCCGCCCCGACGGCGAGTGGGGTCCGCTGTTTGCCGAACTGGCCAAGAACGTGGCCGAAGCCCCGCCCATGCGCCCCAAGCCCCAAACACAAGACCAATTGTTGGGCTTGTTCAGCGCCGATGTGGTGGGCCGCAACGTGGTGCTGGAGCCTGCCACTGTGTTCGACATGGTGGGCAAGGACGAAGCCATCAAACCTTCTCTGGAAGTCGTCTACGACGCGGCCTGAACGCCGCTGCCGACACACCCACAGGAACAGGCCATGACACGCACCATCCCGATCCATCCCAGCCCCCAAGCTGCGAACCCCGCAGGTCTGCAAGGCGACGGCATGGGCTGCCACGCGGGCACCGAAGCCATGGTGGCCGCGGCCAAAGAGGCGGGCAAATCCGAAGTGCTCGACCAGTACGCCCGCGACTACCCGCGCCAACCCGATGCCGGTCCGCACGACCAACCGCAAAGCATGTGCCCGGCTTTTGGTTCGCTGCGTGTGGGTTTGCGCATGAAGCGCACGGCCACCATCCTGTCAGGCTCGGCCTGCTGCGTGTACGGACTCACCTTCACCTCGCATTTTTACGGTGCGCGCCGCAGTGTGGGCTATGTGCCCTTCAACTCCGAGTCGCTGGTGACCGGCAAGCTGTTTGAAGACATCCGCGAAGCGGTGCATGCCGAGGCCGATCCGGACAAGGTCGACACGGTCATCATCATCAACCTGTGTGTGCCCACGGCCAGTGGTGTGCCACTGCAGCTGTTGCCCAAAGAGATCAACGGTGTGCGCGTCATTGGCATTGACGTGCCGGGGTTTGGCGTGCCCACCCATGCCGAGGCCAAGGACGTGCTGGCCGGGGCGATGCTGAAATACGCCCGCGAAGAAATCATGAGCGGTCCGGTGGCCGCGCCCCGCGCCGGCCGTGGGGCCTTGCCCACCGTGGCCTTGCTGGGCGAAATGTTCCCGGCCGACCCGGTCATCATTGGCCAGATGCTCGCGCCCATGGGCCTGGCCGCAGGCCCGGTGGTGCCCACCCGCGAATGGCGTGAGCTGTATGCCGCGCTCGACTGCAGCGTGGCCGCTGCCATCCACCCGTTCTACACCGCCAGTGTGCGCGAGTTCAAAGCCGCAGGCCGCCCCGTGGTGGGCTCGGCCCCGGTGGGCTTGGAGGGCACGCAAGACTGGTTGCAAAACATCGGTCAGGCCGCTGGCATCGCCCAGGCGCAGATCGACGTGGCACGCAACCAAGCCCTGACGCAAATGCGCGGTCTCTTGATGCAAAAGCCGATTTCGGGCCGCATCACCTTGAGTGGTTACGAAGGCTCCGAATTGCTGGTGGGCCGTTTGCTGATCGAATGCGGTGCCGATGTGCGCTATGTGGGCTCGGCCTGTCCAGCCACCGAGTGGAACGCGCAGGACATCGAATGGCTCAAGGCCAAAGGCGTGCAGGTGCAAATGCGCGCTTCGCTTGAGCAAGACCTCAACGCCATGTACGAATACCGGCCGCAGCTGGCCATCGGCACCACCCCGGTGGTGCAGATCGCCAAGCAAAACAGCGTGCCCTCGTTGTATTTCACCAATCTGATTTCAGCGCGCCCTTTGATGGGGGTGGCCGGTGCCGGTTCGCTGGTGCAGGTGGTGCAAGCGGCCATGGGCAACCAAAACCGCTTCAACGCCATGAAAGACTTTTTCGGCGATGTGGGCGCAGGCCACGCCGCAGGCGTGTGGGAGTCGGTACCCAAAGACCGGCCTGAGTTCAAGGCTGAGACTCGCCGTCAGCTTGAGAAGATTCTGAAAAAGCGCAAAGCCGAGGAGATGGGCTCATGAACCAAGTCAATCCTCCGCCCAGCATGGTGGCCAAGCCCAAGTCGCCCCTCATCCTCGACCACGACCGTGCAGGCGGTTACTGGGGCGCGGTGTATGTCTTCACCGCCATCAAGGGTTTGCAGGTGGTCATCGACGGCCCCGTCGGCTGCGAAAACTTGCCCGTGACCTCAGTGCTGCATTACACCGACGCCTTGCCTCCGCATGAGTTGCCGATTGTGGTGACAGGTTTGGCCGAAGAGCAGCTGGGCCGCGAAGGCACCGAAGGCGCCATGAAACGCGCCCATGCAACCCTTGACCCTGAACTGCCCGCCGTGGTGGTGACCGGCTCAATCGCCGAAATGATTGGTGGGGGCGTCACGCCCGAAGGCACCAACATCGCGCGCTTTTTGCCACGCACCATTGACGAGGACCAGTGGCAGTGCGCCAACCGCGCCATGTATTGGTTGTGGAGCGAATATGGCTTGCGCAAAGTACCTGCCCGCAAGCCTTTTGAAGAACGCCCCGAGGGCGAAAAACCCCGCGTCAATATCATTGGCCCCAGCTACGGCACTTTCAACAGTGCCAGCGACTTGGCCGAAATCCGCCGCTTAGCACAAGGCATTGGCGCTGAAGTCAACATGGTCTTCCCACTGGGTAGTCACTTGGCCGATGTCTCGCGCTTGGTCGAGGCCGATGTGAACATCTGTATGTACCGCGAGTTTGGTCGCATGCTGTGTGAAGCGCTGGAGCGTCCTTATTTACAAGCCCCCATCGGGCTGCACAGCACGACCAACTTCTTGCGTAAGTTGGGTCAGCTGTTGCACTTAGATCCTGAGCCTTTCATCGAGCGAGAAAAGCACACCACGTTGAAACCCATGTGGGACCTCTGGCGCTCTGTGACGCAAGACTTTTTTGCCACCGCCAGTTTTGCTGTGGTGGCAGGGGAGACGTATTCACGTGGCCTGAAAAACTTTCTTGAAATTGAGATGGGCTTGCCTTGCCGCTTCAGCGTTTCACGTACGGCAGGCACCAAGACAGACAACGCCGCTGTGCGCGAGTTGGTCAAAACGCAAACACCGCTGATCATGTTTGGCAGCTACAACGAGCGCATGTACCTGAGCGAGATTTCGGGCGGCAGCCCCATGCGCGCGGCCTTTATTCCTGCGTCCTTTCCCGGCGCCATCATCCGCCGCCACACGGGCACGCCTTTTATGGGTTACAGCGGTGCGACCTACGTGATCCAAGAGGTGTGCAATGCGCTGTTTGATGCGCTGTTCCACATCCTGCCTTTGGGAACCGAGATGGACAAAGCCCCCGCCACTCAAGCGCGTGGCGTGGTCGCTCCCAACGCTAGCTGGCAAGACCAAGCTCAGCAACGCTTGCGTGATGTAGTGCAAAGCCAGCCTGTGCTGGTGCAGATTTCTGCGGCTAAGCGCTTGCGCGACCAGGCCGAACAACTCTCGCAGGCTCAGGGCCAAAGCGAGGTCACCGAAGCTCATGTGAACGCTGCCAGTCGCGAGCTTGGCCTAGGAGTGGCGGCATGAGACCTATCTCGTTCAACACAACAGTAGGTGCCGCCATGTGCGGTGCTGCTTATTCGATGTCGTGGCCTTTGGCTGCGGATGCCCATCTGCGCGGGCTGTGCGCAACCCGGGTCGCAAGGCCTCTTTAAAAGGAGCAAAACATGTCCACCAAGACATCAATTTCCGGACTCTCCGATGAGGAAGCCCAGGAGTTCCACCATTACTGGATGCAAGGCGCCGTGGGCTTTACAGCTGTAGCTGTATTCGCTCACATCCTGGTCTGGGCGTGGCGTCCCTGGTTCTGATTCAGAGCCTGATTTTTAAACCCTAGATTGACGGAGTCACTGTCATGCAAAACACAACATATCTCAATGAGGACCATTCGCGTGCGGATGAGTCTCAAACCTATTGGACTATTTTTTTCATCAGTTTCGGATTTCTCTTCTCGATCGTTGTACTGGCCAAGCTGGTCGGCGTTCAGTGGCGTGATCTGTTGCCCGGTGCAGAGAATGCCAAGAGCATGAGCCATGGCGTGAAAGCTGCGGTGTACACCTTCATGTCCAACATCACTTAGGAGATTCACCATGTGGAGAATTTGGCGACTTTTCGATCCCTTGCGTGCCATGGTATTGCAAGGCATTTTCTTGTTTGGTTTGGCCGCGATGATTCACCTCATCTTGCTCAGCACAAACAAATTCAATTGGCTAGACGGTGCGAAAAAACCCGTAGCAGCATCGGCGCAAAACTCGCCGCTGCCGACTTCGGTGGCTTCGCTCACCTTGCCCAAGTCCTGATCCAGGACTTGCCGTTCAGATGCCGTCATTGAACCCGTGTTAATGCGGCATCTGTTGATCCACTGAAGCAGGAGGACCCAACCATGGCCATGCTAAGTTTTGAGAAAAAGTACCGTGTCCGCGGAGGTACCCTGCTGGGTGGTGATTTGTTTGACTTTTGGGTCGGACCGTTTTACGTCGGCTTCTTCGGCGTGACAACCTTGTTCTTTTCCTTCCTAGGTACGGCGCTTATTTTGTGGGGAGCCTCACAAGGCCCGACTTGGAATATTTGGCAGATCAGCATCGCACCGCCTGATTTGTCTTACGGGCTTCGGCTTGCGCCTCTGATGGAGGGCGGGCTTTGGCAATTCATCACAGTCTGTGCATTGGGAGCCTTCGGCTCGTGGATGATGCGTGAGGTCGAAATCTGTCGCAAACTGGGCATGGGTTATCACGTCCCTGTGGCTTTTGGTGTTGCGATTTCAGCGTATTTCACCTTGGTGGTGATTCGCCCCGTACTCATGGGCGCTTGGGGTCACGGTTTTCCGTATGGCATCTACAGCCACCTCGACTGGGTGTCCAACGTGGGCTACCAGTACCTGCACTTTCATTACAACCCGGCGCACATGATCGCCGTGAGCTTCTTCTTCGCCAGTGTGTTTGCCTTGTCGCTGCACGGTGGCCTGATCCTATCGTCCACCAACCCCACACCCGGCACCGTGGTCAAGACTCCTGAACACGAAGACACATTCTTCCGCGACATCATCGGTTACTCCATCGGTACTTTGGGCATCCACCGCTTGGGGCTGTTCTTGGCCTTGGCCGCCGTGCTGTTCAGCGCCCTGTGCATTGTGCTCAGTGGACCCTTCTGGAGTCGAGGCTGGCCCGAGTGGTGGAGCTGGTGGTTGAACATGCCCATTTGGTCCCAGTGGCCCGTCTGAGTTGGACTGCACACAAAGACCGAATCCAAAGAATTGAGGAGATAGCCCATGGCCGATTATCAAAACCTGTTCACCACGGTGCAAGCCGTGGGACCTGTACACCAAGGGGTGGCACTTGGGCATGGCAACAGCCCGCGCACAGGACAACCCCTGCTGAGCTATTGGATTGGCAAGTTGGGCAATGCCCAGCTTGGACCGATCTATTTGGGAGGCCTTGGCTTGGCTTCTCTGTTTTGCGGTTTGATTGCGTTCACCTTGATTGGCATGAACATGCTGGCCTCGGTCAATTACGACCCGATTCAGTTCGTGCGTCAGCTGTTTTGGCTTTCCCTTGAGCCACCACCTCCGAGCTACGGACTGAGCATTCCACCGCTCAACCAAGGCGGCTGGTTTTTGATCGTGGGCTTATTCCTCACCGCCTCGGTGATGCTGTGGTGGGCGCGCACGTACCGCCGTGCGGTGGAGCTGGGCATGGGCACCCACATCGCATGGGCCTTTGCAGCCGCCATTTGGTTGTTTCTGGTGCTGGGCTTGTTCCGCCCGATTCTGATGGGCTCTTGGGGCGAGGCTGTGCCGTATGGCATCTTTCCTCACTTGGACTGGACGGCGGCATTCTCGTTGCGTTATGGCAACCTGTTTTACAACCCGTTTCATGCCTTATCGATTGTCTTTTTGTATGGCTCAGCCTTGCTGTTTGCCATGCATGGCGCCACGATTTTGGCGGTGACCCGGTTTGGTGGTGAGCGCGAGATTGAGCAGATCACCGACCGTGGC
>CANFZT010000045.1 GCA_947451565.1 Comamonadaceae bacterium
CCACCAAGAAGATCACGCGCTCTTTGAGCAAACGTGAATAGATGTCGTAAGACCGCTCGCCGCGGCCCGACTGCTCAATGACCATGGGGACCATGCCCAAGGCCTGTGTATCCAGTGCGCTCATGTTGTTTCCTTGTAGGAGGATCAAGCTTGACCCATCAATTCGTCGAATGAAATCGCTTTGGTGTTGACCTTAGCTTTAGACAAGATGAAGTCAGTCACGTTGTTTTCAATGACGATGGCTTCGACTTCGCCCAAACGGCTCATGTCGCTGTAGTACCAACGCACCACATCCGCTGGTTTCTCGTAGCTGGAGGCCAATTCTTCGATGTGTGCTTTGATTTGTTCAGCCGTGGCTTGCAAGTTGTTGGCGCGAACCAAATCAGCCACCACCAAGCCCATGCGCACGCGCTTTTCAGCTTGTGGGCGGAAGATGTCATCAGGGATAGGCGCCTTGTCAGCGTCTTTGATGCCGCGGGCCTTCAAGTCAGCGCGAGCGCCTTCGACCATGCGGTCGAGTTCAGCTTGCACGCTGGCGTTGGGCAAGTCGAGCTCGGCTTTGGTCGCCACAGCGTCCAAAGCGGCTTGCTTGTTGCGACCCAACAAACGGAATTTCACTTCGCGCTCAAGGTTGTTTTTGATGTCAGAGCGCAGGCCTGCCACGGTAGCTTCAGCCACGCCCAAGGACTTGGCCAGCTCGTCAGTCACTTCTGGCAAGTGGGCAGCTTCGACTTTCTTCAAAGTCACCAAGAAATCAGATTGTTTGCCGGCCACATCTTTGCCGTGGTAGTCAGCGGGGAAGCTGAGGGGGAACGTCTTGCTTTCGCCCGACTTCATGCCGCGCACCGCATCTTCAAATTCTTTGAGCATCTGGCCTTCGCCGAGCAAGAACTGGAAGTCTTCGGCTTTACCGCCTTGGAATGGCTCTCCGTCGATCTTGCCTTCGAAATCGATGGTCACGCGGTCGCCGTCTTGTGCAGCGCCGTCCAAACTACGTTGGGCAAAGGTGCGGCGTTGCTTGCGCAAGATATCGATGGTTTTGTCAATCGCAGCGTCTGTCACATCGGCAGACACTTTTTCGACTTCCACGCTGGCCAAGTCGGCAAATTTCACTTCGGGGTACACCTCGAAGATGGCGTCGAATTGCATCTGACCTTCCGGTGCGCCTTCTTTTTCAGTGATGCGGGGTTGACCCGCAACGCGCAATTTGGCTTCGTTGGTGGCCACAGCAAATGCTTCGCCCACTTTGTCATTCATGACTTCGAACTGGGTGGAGTAGCCGTAGCGTTGCGCCACGATGTTCATGGGCACTTTGCCTGGACGGAAACCGTCAATCTTGACTTGGCGTGCCACGCGCTTCAAACGCACATCCACTTCCTTGGCGATGACATCCACAGGCAACGTCAAAGTAATTTTGCGTTCCAGCTTTTCCAAAGTTTCAACGGTCACGGCCATGTGGGTTCTCCTAAATTGGCATGTTTAGCAGCGGCCTTATGGCCGCTTGCTATGAATCAAGTGGTGCGCGGGGCGGGACTCGAACCCGCACATCCTTGCGGACGTCAGGACCTAAACCTGGTGCGTCTACCAATTTCGCCACCCGCGCGGGTTTCTTAAATAACAACGGGTGGTCTTGGGAAGACCACCCGCTTGAAATCGGTCAGCTTGACATTTTAGACGGCTTTTCGACCTTAAACCACGCTGCGTACATGGCAGGCAAGACAAGCAGCGTCAAGACGGTGGCCACCATCAAGCCACCCATAATGGCCACAGCCATCGGGCCCCAAAACACGCTGCGTGTGAGCGGAATCATGGCTAACACAGCGGCCGCAGCAGTCAACACAATTGGGCGTAAGCGGCGCACGGCAGACTCCACAATGGCCTCCCAAGCGGGCACACCGCTGGCACGGTCTTGTTCGATTTGGTCAATCAAGATGACCGAGTTGCGCTGAATCATGCCCATCAAGGCAATCACCCCCAACAAAGCGACGAAACCAAATGGCCGATTGAGCGCCAGCAACGCCCCTGCCACGCCCGCAAGACCCAAGGGCCCCGTCAAAAAGACCAACATGGCTCGACTGAAACTGTGCAACTGCAGCATCAGCAACGTGAAGGTGATGAACAACATCACCGGCATCCCTGCAGAGATAGAGCTAGACCCTTTGGCACTTTCTTCCACAGCACCTGCCACTTCGATGCGGTAGGGCTGCGCATCAGTCTCCATCCATTTGGCCTCAAGCTTTTTGAGTTCCGGCAAAAGCTGTTGCGTGACCGTCGCCCCTTGCAGACCTTCAATGATGTCGCACTGCACGGTGATGGCATATTCACGGCCTTCGCGCCACATCACACCGGGCTCCCAAGAAAGCACCGGTTTGACGATTTGCGTCAATGGAATCATGCGACCCGACGACGTCGGCACATAAGCACTGGCCAAGTCACTGATGGCATCGCGCTCATTCAGGGGTTGGCGCAACACAATATCGATGAGTTTGTTGTCTTCGCGGAACTGCTCTACCGTTGAACCCACCAGCAAAGTACGTACAGCTTGCGCAATGGACTGACTGGTCACCCCAAATTGACGGGCTTTGGCTTGGTCTACCTCTAAGCGCACTACTTTGATGGCCTCGTTCCAGTTGTCGTTCACGCCGCGTGTAGCTGTGCTCGCACGCATTTGCGCCTTCACTTCATCGGCACGCAGACGCAACACCTTCGGATCGGGCCCCACCACGCGAAATTGAACAGGGTATGGCACAGGCGGGCCGTTAGGCAGCAATTTCACACGCGCACGCGCCTCCGGAAACTCTTGCGCCAGCATGGCAGGCAATGCCAGGCGCAACGACTCGCGACGCTCCAAGCTCTCGGGAATCACAATCAGTTGTGACACGTTGGTTTGCGGAAACACTTGGTCTAACGGTAAGTAAAAACGCGGCACGCCAGAACCAATCCATGTGCTGACGGTTTGCACACCCGACTCTTTGAGCAAGCGCTGCTCGACCGCCTGCGTCACCGCTTCGTTGGTTTTGAAAGCTGTGCCCTCGGGAAACCACAAGTCAACCAACACCTCAGGACGACTGGAGTCTGGGAAGAACTGCTGCTGCACGCGCCCCATGCCCACCAAGCCCAGCACAAAAATGAGGACGGTGATGCCAATCGCTTTCCAGCGGTACTCGACACACCAAGTCACTGCGGTGCGGAAATGGCGGTAAAAAGGGCCATCGAACAGCTCGTGTTGACCCACATGTTCACCCTGAGGTTTGACTTGCAACAGCAAGGTCCCCAAGTACGGCACAAAATACACCGAGACCCACCAGCTCAAAACCAGCGCAATCACCGTCACGGCAAAGATGGCAAAGGTGTACTCACCCACAGTCGACTTGGCCATGCCGATAGGCAAAAATCCAGCTGCGGTGATCAGTGTGCCGGTCAACATTGGCATCGCCGTCACTTCGTAGGCAAAGGTAGCAGCACGCACACGGTCGTAGCCCTCTTCCATTTTGCGAACCATCATTTCCACTGCAATGATGGCGTCGTCTACCAGCAACCCCAATGCAATGATGAGCGATCCCAGCGAAATTTTGTGCAGGCCGATGCCCCAATAATTCATGGCCAAAAACGTCATGGCCAACACCAACGGAATCGTGATGGCGACCACCAGGCCTGGCCGCATGTCCACGTACCAACCATAGCGCCCGCCTTTGTGTAAGCCCAAAGCCACAAAGCTCACCAACAACACGATCAGCACCGCCTCAATCAGCACGCGCACAAATTCGCCCACCGACTTCTGCACCGCCTTGGGTTGATCTTGCACTTGCACCAAACTCACACCGACAGGTAAAGTTTTTTCGATGCGGGTGGTCGCCACTTGTAAAGCTTGCCCCAAGGCGATGATGTCACCCCCTTTGGCCATCGACACACCCAGCGCAATCACGGACTTACCTTGGTGATGCACCTTGACGGTGGCGGGGTCTGCATAGCCCCGAGTGACGGTTGCGATATCACCTAATTTCAATTCCTGGCCTGAACTACCGCGAATGGGCATGGCACGCAGCTGTGCTTCTGTTTCAAATTGCCCACCGATACGAACTTGCAAAACGTCTAACGGGGCTTGCACAGTCCCAGCGTTTTCCACCGCATTCTCTTGACTGAGTTGAGCGAGCACGGCCCCTACGTCAAGGCCGAGTTGGACCAACCGTTTTTGGGGAATTTCGATGAAAATTTTCTCGTCTTGCACGCCAAACTGTTCAACCTTGGCCACATCTGGCACGCGCAACAGTTGCTGGCGCACATCGTCAGCAAACTTCTTCACCTCTGCAGGGGTAAAGCCGGGAGCATCCAACGCGTAAATCACGCCAAAGACATCGCCAAATTCATCATTGAAGAATGGGCCTTGCACGCCCTGCGGCAAGGTGTAGCGCATGTCGCCAATCTTCTTGCGCACCGAGTACCAAACATTGGGCACATCCGCTGGCTTGGAAGAGTCTTTCAACTGAAAAATAATTTGCGATTCACCTGGCTTGGAATAGCTGCGAATCTTGTCGGCATAGGGCACCTCTTGCAGCGTGCGCTCAATTTTGTCCGTGACTTGTTCGGCCACCTGCTGCGCCGTTGCACCTGGCCAATAGGTCCGCACCACCATGGCGCGAAAGGTAAAGGGCGGATCTTCGTCTTGGCCCAGCTGGAAATAGGCCGCGACGCCCAAGACCATCAACACGACCATGAGGTAACGCGTCAGCGCAGGGTGGTCTAACGCCCACTTGGAGAGGTTGAATTTGTTATCCATGTTCAACTCACTTCACCGCGCCAAAAAGAGACACCTTCTGGCCAGCCGTCAACACATGCACACCCGACACCACCACTTGATCGCCATTTTGCAAACCAGAGGTCACCACGGCATCGTTACCGTCGGCGGTCGTCACTTCAATAGCCTGCGCTTTCACGGTCATGGTGTTGGGATCGAGCACCCACACCGACGTGGCGCCTGCTTCTAAACGCAGCGCGCTGGTGGGCAACTTGATGGTCTTCGCAGCCAGGGCATCACCCAGAGGCAAACTGACCGTTACCGTTGAACCCAACACAGGGGCCGCGTCTTTTGGCAGCGCAGCTTTCGCCATAAAGCTGCGTGTCACAGCATCCGCACTGGCTGACACATCACGCACCACGGCATCGCGCACTTTGCCATCCACCCACTGCCGTATTTGCACTTGAGTGCCGGTTTTTAACAGGCCCAGTTTGTCCTCTCCCACAGAGAACACCACATCACGCGGACCATCTAACGCTATACGCACCACGGGCTGACCAGCGGCCAGCACTTGGCCCGCACTGGCGTCCACCGAAGTGACAATGCCTGAACCCTCCGCCAATAAGCGCGTGTAACCTGATTGATTGCTTTGAACTGCGCTTTGCGCCTGGGCTTGCTTCCATTGCGCTTGCGCTGAAATGTAGGCCACTTCGCGGCGCTGCAACTCTGCCAAGCTGATAAAGCCCTGGGCATGCAAATCTTGGTAACGCTTGAAATCTGCGCCTGCCACTTCACGATTGGATTGCGCAGCCACCAATTGGGCCGCCGCAGCATCTGCCGTCACGCGGTAGTCTTGAGGGTCAAGTTGCGCCAACAACTCACCCGCCTTTACGCGTTGACCAATTTCTACAGGGCGGCTGAGTAGTTTGCCAGCCACACGAAAGCTAAGGGTAGATTCCACACGGGCGCGGATCTCTCCCGAAAACTCCAAATCCGTGGCAGAACCCGATTGCCCCACCGTCAGCACTTTGACGGCTCTTACAGGCTCTTGAGGGGCCGGACCTTTGCCACATGCGACCAAGTTAGCGGCAACAAAGATGGCCAGCACGAAGCGACCTAAGGGTGAAGACTGACACATCATAAAGTACTTATTTTGTTAATGACTGATTGGTTATTAATGTATCCCATTTGGATTCACCTTGTGTTTACAAGGGGGTACGACAATAGGAAGAACTTATGTCAAGCATCGACCATTACGAGAACTTCCCCGTCGCATCATGGCTTTGCCCTGCCCGCTTGCGCCCAGCCGTCCAAGCGCTCTATCACTTTGCGCGTACTGCCGATGATTTGGCCGATGAAGGTCTCGACCCTGCACATCACCGCTTAGAGGCACTCGGGGAATACCGCGCAGACTTACAGGCCTGCCTCAGCCCTGACTGCTCGCCCAGCATCCGCTGGCCAGCGGTATTTGACGCTTTGGACAACGCGTTGCAAGCATTCAACTTGCCAACACAGCCATTGTTTGACCTGCTTGACGCATTTGAACAAGACGTGATCTACACCAGCGTAGGCCAAGGCTACCGAAACCGTGCAGAGCTATTGGACTACTGCCGTCGCTCGGCCAACCCCGTGGGACGGTTGATGCTGCACCTCTACGGGGTCCAAGACGCGACTTCGCTCGCACAAAGCGATGCCATCTGCACAGCACTGCAACTGATCAACTTTTGGCAAGACCGTGGCGAAGACTTGCGCCGTGGCCGAGACTATTTACCGCAAGGTCACACTTTGGCTGAAGAACTTCGCTTTGCACGCCAGCTGATGCTGCAGGGCGCGCCACTGGTGCATCGTGTGAAAGGTCGCGCAGGCTGGGAACTTCGGGCTGTGGTGCAAAGTGGTTTGTGCATTTTGACAAAGCTGGATGCAAGGGTTGGAACAGCAGACCCTCAGCAACTCACCCGCCCAACCCTGAAAAAGTTTGACTTCATCCGCATCTTCTGGCGCTGCATCCGTATGTGAGCGTATGCCTGTGTGCCCGATAATCTGGCACACATGACACCTCAAGACTACGTTCAACAAAAAGCCTCTGCATCGGGTAGCAGCTTTTATTACGCCTTTCTTTTTCTGCCCCCACACCGCCGTGCTGCGATCACCGCGTTTTACGCCTTCTGTCGCGAAGTAGACGATGTTGTGGATGAGGTCAGTGACCTGGGCGTGGCCGCCAGCAAATTAGCTTGGTGGCACAGCGAAGTGCGCCAAGCTTTTGCCGGTCAACCGGCTCATCCTGTGACCCAAGCCTTAATGCCCTGGGTCGCTGAGTTTGGCATTGAGGAGGCCGCCTTGCAATCGGTTATCGAGGGTTGCGAAATGGATTTGACGCAAACCCGCTACTTGGACTACCCCAACCTCACGCGCTATTGCCATTTGGTGGCAGGCGTGGTGGGCGAAGTGTCAGCCAAGATTTTTGGCCAAACCGACGCCACCACCACCGCCTACGCCCACAAACTAGGCCAAGCTTTTCAACTCACCAACATCATTCGCGATGTGGGGGAAGATGCCATGCGTGGCCGCATTTACTTGCCCGTCACCGAGCTACAGCAGTTTGATGTGAAAGCCCATGAAATTTTGAATCGCCTCGACTCCGAGCGTTTCCAATCCCTCATGCAATTCCAAGCCTCACGCGCGCATGCCCTGTACGACGAGGCCTTGTCACTGCTGCCTGCGAATGATTGGAAGCATCAAAAGCCAGGCTTGATGATGGCCAGCATCTACCGCACCTTGTTGCGCGAAATTGAAGCGAAGAAGTTCCCCGTGCTTCGTCAACGCGTGGCGCTGACGCCGCTGCACAAGCTCTGGTTGGCTTGGAAGATGCAAGCGCTAGGTCGCTTCTAAATTTCGCTGCTGGCTGTGATGAAGCAATTGACCATCGTGGGCGCAGGTTGGGCCGGTTTGGCGGCCGCCGTGGCCGCGACCCAAGCAGGCTGGCAAGTCCGGCTCTTTGAAGCCGCACCACTTGCGGGTGGCCGCGCACGCAGCCTGCAACAAAACTTTGCAGGCAAACCTTTAGACAACGGCCAGCATGTGTTGATTGGGGCCTACCGCGCTACCTTAGCGCTGATGCGCAGCGTTGGTTTAGACCCAAATGTCTTGCTGCAGCGCTGTCCACTGGATCTGCGCTTCGCAGATGGACAAGGCTTGGGTTTGCCCGATTGGCCTTTGCCCATCAACCTGCTGGCAGGCGTCGGTCGTGCACAGGGTTGGCACTTGAAAGACAAAGTCAGTCTCATTCAAGCGTCGTGGCGATGGCAACGTGCCAAGTTTTCATGCGACGACACATGGACCGTGGCCCAACTTTGCGACGCAGCTCGCTTGAGCCCTCGCGTTCTCCAGCAGTTAATTGAGCCCTTGTGTTTATCCGCCCTCAACACACCTGTGCAGCAAGCCAGCGCCACGGTGTTTTTGCGCGTGCTGCACGACGCGCTGTTGGGCGGCACTGGCAGCTCAGACTTGCTTGTACCCCACGTTGATTTAGGCGCTTTGCTGCCAGACGCTTGTTTGCAATGGCTCACCGCACACGGCGCCGACATTCACTTGGGCGAACGCGTGACGGTAAGTACCTTTGAAAAACTGGCGCAAGCAACCTCCCCCACACAAAGCGTGCTCTTAGCGTGCCCCCCTTGGGAAGCTGCGCGCCTGACCGCCGATATCGCGCCCAAATGGGCCTACACGTGCGCTGAGCTGCAACACACCGCCATTGCCACTGTTTATTTGCGTTGCACAGACGCCGATTTTTCTGGACTGCCCCGCCCCATGATGGCTTTGTATTGCGACGAACAAGCCCCGGCTCAGTTTGTGTTCGACCGTGGGGCACTGACCGGGCAACCTGGGTTGCTAGCCGCCGTCGTCAGTGCATGCCAGAAGGAACGCGATGAGGTGAGCGAACAGGTCTATGACCAAGTGTGCGAGCAGCTCGAGCTGGCGAGCTTAGAAGTGGTACAAACCGTGGTCGAGAAACGTGCCACGCTGGCATGCCTACCGATGCTGAATCGACCTGAGCCAGGGGTCTCACAAGGCGTTTGGGCATGCGGCGACTACATCAGTGGCCCCTACCCCTCCACACTCGAAGGGGCGGTGCGCTCAGGCCAACAAGTTGTCACACAACTCGGCCAGATGGCTGACCGTCAGGGGCTGAGCTGAATCATGCGGCCAAGCATGCCCTTGGGTATTCACCCAAGCGGCTTGCATGCCTGCATTCATAGCACCCATCACATCGGTCATGGCGTCATCGCCGAGATGCAGTACGGCCTCAGCTGGCAGATTCAGCTGCGCCGCTGCCGCATGAAAAATGCGTACATCGGGTTTGGCAACGCCAAACGTCCGAGCACTCACCGCCGCTTGAAAGTAGGGCCCGGCCTCGGTGCGAAACACATCGGCGTTGCCATTTGACAGACTGACCAACGGATAACGAGCGGCCAAACGTGCCAGTGCTTGCGGCACACCGTCATAGAGCTTGACATTTTGACGCTCAGTGAAAAACACTTCAAAAGCGGCATCGGCCAAATGTGGCGCATCGCCAGCACGCAGCAAGCTCTCGCGAATGGCTTCGCGACGCAAAAAGCTCAAATCATGGTGTTGGTCGACATGACGCTGGTGGATCTCAGCACGAATGGCCTGCTTCATGCCTGGCTCTGCGCAAAACAACGCAGTTTGCGGGGCATGTAGCGCGAGCCAATCCTGCAAAACCACCTCTGCGCGCGCAATGGTGGGCCAGACGGGCCACAAGGTGTCGTCAAGGTCTAAGGTTATGGCTTGAATTTTGGAAAGGTTCAGCATGCTGGGCGAGAATACCGCATCATGTTAAAACCTGCCTTCACCCCCGAACCGCCCTTCGCTCACGGCCAAACACCACGCACTGCTGTGCTGTTGTGTAACTTGGGCACCCCCGACGCGCCGACCGCTTCAGCGGTACGACGCTACCTTGCAGAATTTTTGGGCGATCACCGCGTGGTTGAAATTCCGCGTTTGGTGTGGATGGCCATCTTGCACGGCATCATCCTGCGTGTACGTCCAGCCAAGTCCGCTGCCAAGTACGCCACGATTTGGACGGCCGAAGGCTCACCCCTGAAGGTTTGGACAGAAAAGCAAGCGCAAGCGCTGCAAGCGGTTTTTCACGCCAAGAGCGAAGCTGTCAGCGTGCGATATGCCATGCGGTATGGCAACCCGTCCGTTGCAAGCCAGCTTGACGCCCTTAAAGCAGAAGGCTTCACACGTATCTTGGTGTTACCAGCCTACCCTCAGTACTCGGGCACCACCACCGCGAGCGTGTTTGATGCGGTGTACCACTGGGGCTTACGCAGCCGTGTGCTGCCAGAGTTTCGCTTTATCAACCACTACCACGATCACCCCGCCTACATCCAAGCCTTGGCAGAACGCGTGCGAACACACTGGGCCACCCATGGACAGGCCGAGCGTTTGGTCATGAGCTTTCACGGAGTCCCGGAACGCACATTGCATTTGGGTGACCCTTACCACTGCGAGTGCTACAAAACAGCACGCCTGCTGGGTGAGGCGCTTGGTCTGAGCAAAACGCAATACATGGTGACGTTTCAATCCCGTTTTGGTAAAGCGAAATGGCTAGAGCCTTACACCGAACCCACTTTGATGGCCCTTGCCCAACAAGGTGTCAAACGTGTCGACCTGATTTGTCCGGGCTTCACCAGCGATTGCTTAGAGACTTTGGAAGAAATCTCACAAGAAGCGCAAGAAGCCTATTTACACGCAGGAGGCGAAGTATTCCACTACATCCCATGCCTGAACGACAGCGCGACGTGGGTACAAGGCATGTATGAACTGAGTAAATCACACATGGCTGGCTGGCCCATGTTGGCGCCTAGTGCTAAGGAATTAGCCACCAGCCGTGATGAGGCTTTGGCGTTAGGAGCGCGTGATTAAGGCGCTTTGCTAGCGGCTGAAGCAGGAGCGCTCGCGACGGGTGTAGAAACCACAACCGTCGACACGGGCTTCTGAACCGAAGAAGCTGGGCCACTGTCAGCAGAGACAGGCACGCTTGATGCAGATGTATCTGCCGCGCTCGCTGCGTCAATAGCCTCAGAGGGCACCACTTGCAAAGGTGGCGCAGGCTCTGCCACCGTCTCCTCTTGTGGCTGCATGTAAGCAGCCACCGCCAATGCCGCCGTAAATAGACCGACGATCACCCAAAGAGACGTTTTAGATTTTGTTTGTTCTGGCTGACTCGTGCCAGACGACTCTTCGTCAGACGGTACATCGTGCTTCGAAGATTCAGCCACTTCAACCGCGACCACCTCAGGAGATGCCATGACCTCGATTGAAGACGGCACTGTGAGCAGGTCTTCAGCCGCGTTTTCAACGGACAGTTCCTCAACTTCTGCGACTTGCCCTAGGACTTCATCGGCCGAGATACCAAGCAATGCACCCACTTTTTTAGCAGCCGTTGCTTTCACTCCAACGCTGTAAAAAGCACTCATCCCACCTTCTTCCAACTGACGAATTTGCTTGACCGACATGCAAGCACGCGTAGCCATATCGTTGAGAAGCCAGCCACGGGCCTCACGGCGAAGACGTAATAAGTCACCGTTGATGAACAGATCTTCTTGGCTCATAAACTAATGCGACTTGGACAAGACTTTATGAATTACTTGACAAGTAAAAGTTCGCCCTTGATAGACGCACCCTTCTGAACCGACAGTGTCTGGTAAACGACGTGACCATCCACAGAAGCCGAAGACGTCACGATCAGCTCATTGCAAGTGGCTGTGCCAGAGAACTTGCCTTTGATGTGCAAGCTGCTGCAAGTCACAACCCCCTCAACTTGACCACGCGCACCAATGGTGAGTTCATCCACCTGAATTTGACCATTCAAAGCGCCTTCAACATGAATAGCACCCTTGGCGGTGATTTCGCCTCGAAACGAGAAGCCCTCACTCAAAATGGAAGGTTTGGTTGCCGTGGTTGAAATCATGTCCATCATGCTGTTTCGTTGGTTAGGTAGAGGGGCTGGTGTAGGCGTTGGCAGTTGCTGCTCTGAGGCAACACTATCTTCAGCCGTAGATTCCACTTTCTCGTCCTCTACCTCAGCCCCAAGCGGATTCGCTTGCAATAAATTAACGTTGTTGGTTTTGGATTTGTTGAACATATTGTGCCGTCCGTATAACTTTTTGTGGATTGACTGGATAACCACCAATCAAGATTTCCAAATGCAGGTGCTTACCTGTTGACGATGAACCCGTGCTGCCAATGTTGCCCAACACGGATTCGTTTGTGACTTTGTCACCCAACTTCACTTCGATATTTGCCAAATGCGCATAAAGCGACTCCACACCATTGGTGTGGCGAATCACCACAGTGTTACCGTACTGAGTGTGAAACTGAGCCAAGACCACAACACCAGGTTTGACTGGATGGACCTTTTCATCGCCCGTCTGACTCAACAAATCAAGGCCCGTATGAAAGTGTGTTTGTCCAGAGATCGGATGGCGACGAACACCAAAATCCGACGTCACACTGTAGTTTGGCACAGGCATCACGCTGGGCAATGCGTAGAGGACCTCACGCAACCCTCGATTGGTCGACAGCTCATCTGCGACTTTGCCGCGAAGCAATGGATTGCTCTTGACATCATCTTCCAAGTTGAAACCACCATTCGCCGCATTTTGTTGAATGATTTTGACAATTTTCTCTGTCAAACCAGATGCATCAAGTTGAGACTTCATGGTTACGTTTTCTTGCGAAACTGCCACCATGGAGGTATCTACAAAGCGACGAATGCTCATATCGCGGTCTCGAATAGTCTGAGCGAGAGATACCATTTGCTCATCGCTCATACTGAGCTGATCGACACCTTCCGCATCGTAAGCACTGCTGAGCAATGCACGGTAAACCTCTTCATGAGAACGCTCTAGCTTCGCACGACTCACCATAAGACTAACGCTGGTCACCAATAAAACCGAGATAGCAACCAGCATGCCCCCCATCGCTAGGATACCGCCGCGCACCAAAATGCGCTGCATCCGACCACTGATGTTGAGGTAATGAAGATCGCCGTTTTGTTCAAAAATGATGCGCGCATCTTCATACTGGCGCACCCATCCATTGGACACAAGTCCTGGAAGTAAGCGCACAGCAGAAAAGAATCGACGCGTCATCTAAACCGTAGTCAGTTAAGCAGCCGCGTTGCTACCGACGTTCGCAACAGGACCGTTGGCGTCTTGGCTCAAAGTACCTTCGATTTCGCCGCCCTTTTCAATCTCAATTTCTGAGTACTGAACTTTGCCGGCGATCTTGCCGGTGGAACGAACAATCAGGCTTTTCTCGGAAATGATGGTGTTGTGGAGTTGACCACGCACATCAATAACCTTGGCCGAAACACGGCCTGTGATCTTGCCAGTTGGGCCGATCAAGACTTCTTCTGCAGTTAAATCGCCTTCAATAACACCATTAATAATGGCTTTTGAGGGCACAGTGAACGTACCTTTGACGACGACGCCGTCACCGATAACAACACTTTCGAGCGAATCAGATTGATTAGACATATGGTCTCCTTATCTAAAGTTTATCAAACAAACCCTCAAAAACCACGTAAATAACCAATAAATGTTGTTTATTGGCTAAAAAAATCCATTTAATGCAACCACTTAGCGTATTTACTGAATGTAGTACCTGACTCGTGGCGAACACGATGCCGTTTGAACTTTTAGACACAGGCAAAGAAGGCTACGAGCAATTAGGTACCATTGATGTTCTCCCTTATTTATTCACCATGCAAAATCAATTCATCATGGCTGGCGTTATGGGCTGGCCAGTCGCTCATTCGCGCTCCCCTGCTATACATAACCATTGGATACAAGATTACGGATTAACTGGTGCTTACGGCCTATTTCCTGTGAAACCTCAGGAACTTGAAACTGCCATTCGCGGGATCCAGGCCTTAGGACTCGCTGGCTGCAACATCACCATCCCACACAAGGTTGATGCCATGAAATTCATGGATTGGGTAGATCCTCTGGCGCAGCGCATGGGGGCGATCAACACCATTGTTCGACAACCCGATGGCGCATTGCATGGCTTCAACAACGACGGCTTTGGCTATATCCAAAGCCTGCGCGAGGAGCAACCCACTTGGCGTGCAGATACCGGCCCCATTGTGATCCTTGGCGCAGGCGGCGCATCACGGGCCATTTTGCTCAGTCTGATGGATGAAGGCGCCACCGAAGTTCGCCTTCTCAACCGCTCGCGAAGCAAAGCGGATGCACTGGCAGATGAGTTTGGCTCACGCATCACCGTCGTTGAATGGTCTGATCGTCAAAATGCCCTATCGGGCGCAACGCTCTTGGTCAATACAACAAGTCAAGGCATGCATGGGCAACCAGCGCTCGACATTGAATTGACGCAACTCCCAATCTCTGCCGTCGTATCAGATGCCATTTATGTTCCGCTTGAAACACCGCTTCTGACGAGCGCCCGCTTGCGAGGCAACCCAACGGTAAATGGCTTAGGAATGCTGCTTCATCAAGCACGCCCCGCATTTCAAGCTTGGTTCGGCGTTATGCCTGAAGTGACGCCTGCGCTGCGTCAAGCGATCATCGCGACGCTCTAGAAATAAATCAACGAGCATAGATGTAATTGGCAAAGAAAAAGCCCCGAAACACAAGTGCATCGGGGCTTATCTTTAGCTTGGCGGAAACGGAGGGATTCGAACCCTCGATGAGGCTCTACACCCCATACTCCCTTAGCAGGGGAGCACCTTCGGCCACTCGGTCACGTTTCCA
>CANFZT010000046.1 GCA_947451565.1 Comamonadaceae bacterium
CAAGACTTTATGCAAGTGCTGCGCGATGTGCGCGCCGAAGTGGCCGTGTTGCAAAGCCCTGCATGGGGACGCACGCTGCACACCTTCAGCCATATCTTTGCAGGCGGCTATGCCGCCGGCTACTACAGCTACAAGTGGGCTGAGGTGTTGAGCGCCGATGCCTACGCCGCGTTTGAAGAAACCGCAGGCGCGGATGGCGAACCAAGCATTAACACAGGCCGCCGCTACCGCGAAACCATCTTAGAAGTGGGCGGCAGTCGCCCTGCGATGGAATCGTTCAAAGCCTTCCGTGGTCGCGAACCTCAGCTTGATGCACTGCTGCGCCACCAAGGCATGAGCCACTGAGCCCAGGCTCTCCAGCGCGCGTAACACGCGCACTGTGAGCACCGTGCTAAAGTGCCCGCGTTATCTCTTTGTATCGCGCCGCTACTTTATGCCTCATCTCCACGAACCAACGCACTTGCCTGTTGAAATCCACGATCCAACCGCGCAAGATGAAGCGACCGTCGTTCCCCTCAAAATTGAAGACTGGCTCACCGTCATCGTGATGGGCTTGTTAGCCCTCATCACGTTTGCCAATGTGTTGGTGCGCTACTTTACCGACCAATCGTTTGCCTGGACCGAAGAGTTCTCGGTGTTCTTGATGATTGTGTTGTCGCTGGTGGCGGGCTCTGCCTCTGTGGCGCGCAACCGCCAAATTCGCATCGAATACTTTGCCGACAGCGGCTCGCCCGAGCGCCAACGTACCCTCGCACGCTTTGGTGCCATCATGGTGTTTTTGTTGTTCGCACTCATCGCCGTCTTGAGCTCACGCGTGGTGTGGGACGACATTCGTTTTGAAGAAACATCGCCAGGCATTGGCATTCCCCAGTGGTGGTACACCATTTGGCTGCCCATCATGTCGGTCGCGATTGCCGGTCGTGCCTTAGGCTTGTTCATCCGTCGGGGGCGTCGCGCATGATTCCCACGCTTCTCTTTGTGGCCTTCATCGGGATGATGTTGGCGGGCGTGCCGATTGGGGCGTCACTCGGCTTGGCCGGTGCGGCTTGTATTGCCTTGGCCAACTGGGATGCCCAATGGTTTGGTTTGCTGGCTGTGCCGCAAAACTTTTATGCGGGCTTGGGCAAATACCCTTTGCTGGCCATTCCCATGTTTGTGTTGGTCGGTTCTATTTTTGACCGCTCAGGCGTGGCTTTGCGCTTGGTGAACTTTGCTGTGGCCATCGTCGGTCGCGGCCCCGGCATGCTGCCGCTGGTGGCCATCATGGTGGCCATGTTCTTGGGCGGAATTTCGGGCTCTGGTCCCGCCAACGCCGCAGCGGTGGGCGCGGTGATGATTTCGGCCATGTCACGCGCAGGCTACCCACCTGCGTTCTCCGCCAGCGTGGTCGGTGCAGCGGCAGCCACCGACATTTTGATTCCTCCTTCTGTGGCCTTCATCGTGTACTCGGTATTGGTGCCCGGCGCATCGGTGCCTGCGCTGTTTGCCGCGGGCATGATTCCAGGCGTGTTAGCGGGCTTGGCCCTCATCGTGCCTGCGGTATGGATGGCGCGTAAACACAAAATGGGCGCACTCGAAGCCAGTCTGCCACGTCCTGCGTTTTGGCAAAGCTTGCGCGAAGCCACCTGGGGCTTGGCGGCACCGATTTTGATTTTGGGCGGCATGCGCGCGGGTTGGTTCACCCCCACCGAGGCAGCCGTTGTTGCGGTTTTCTATGGCCTGTTCGTGGGCATGGTGATTCACCGCACGATCAAAGTGAAAGACCTGTTCACGATTCTGCAAGAGTCGGGCGAGTTGTCCGCCATCATTTTGTTGGTGGTGTCACTTGCAGGCATCTTTGCGTTCTCGCTCTCTACCCTTGGCGTGATCGATCCGATCACCACCGCCATCGTCAATTCGGGGCTGGGTGAGTACGGTGTGTTGGCGCTTTTGATTTTGATGCTTATCACCGTGGGCATGTTCCTTGACGGTGTGTCCATCTTTTTGATCTTTGTGCCGTTGCTGTGGCCCATCGTGCAGTTCTACAAATGGGACCCGGTATGGTTTGGTGTCATCCTGACCCTCAAGGTCGCGCTAGGTCAGTTCACGCCACCGCTGGCCGTGAACTTGATGGTGTCTAGCCGCATTGCCGGTGTCCGCATGGAAGAAACTGTGCCATGGGTGGGCTGGATGTTGTTTGGTATGTTCTTGGTGATGGTGGCTGTCATCGCTTGGCCTGAGTTGGCTTTGTGGTTGCCGCGTTACATGGGCTACTAAAAATAGCACCCTGATTTTTAAGTTCGTTTTAATAAGGAGATAGAGACCATGAAACTTCGCAGAACCCTTTTAAGCTTGGTGGCAGCTGCCGCCGTGATGGGCACGTTTGCAGGCACGGCTCAAGCCCAACAACAGCCCTACAAAGCGGAATACCGCATGTCGCTGGTGCTCAACGTGCCTACCCCTTGGGGCCAAGCTGGCAAGCTGTGGGCCGACATGGTGAAAGAGCGCACACAAGGCCGCATCAACATCAAGATGTACCCTGGCGTGTCGTTGATTCAAGGCGACCAAACG
The DNA here is from genome assembly GCA_947451565.1 of Comamonadaceae bacterium. GTDB lineage: Bacteria > Pseudomonadota > Gammaproteobacteria > Burkholderiales > Burkholderiaceae_C > Limnohabitans. The sequence goes on from CANFZT010000046.1 coordinate 2,551, forward strand.
CGCGAGTTCAGTGCTTTGCGCCAAGGTGTGATTGATATGGCGGTGGGCTCGACCATCAACTGGTCACCCCAAGTCAAAGAACTCAACTTGTTCTCACTGCCCTTCTTGATGCCCGACTACGCGGCTGTGGATGCACTGACCCAAGGTCAAGTGGGCAAACACATTTTCAAAACGCTAGAGAAATCTGGCGTCGTGCCATTGGCTTGGGGTGAGAACGGCTACCGCGAACTCACCAACTCCAAGCGCGCCGTCAAGTCGCCTGAAGATTTGAAGGGCATGAAGATTCGCATCGTCGGTTCGCCCATCTTCTCGGACATGTTCAGCACCTTGGGCGCCAACCCCACGCAAATGAGCTGGGCGGATGCACAACCTGCTCTGACCAGCGGTGCCGTGGACGGTCAAGAAAATCCCTTGTTCTTGTTCAACCTGCTCAAGATGCACACCGTGGGCCAAAAGTACATCACCACTTGGGGCTACATGGCGGACCCGCTCGTATTCGTGGTGAACAAAGAAATTTGGAACTCATGGACACCGGCTGACCAAGCCATCGTGCGTCAAGCCGCGTTGGATGCAGGCAAGGAAGAAATTGCGATTGCTCGCAAAGGTTTGATTGAAGCCGACAAGCCCGTCATCAAAGGCATCGAAGCCTTGGGCGTGACCGTGACCCAACTCACACCTGCCCAACGCGACGAGTTTGTGAAAGCCACTCGTCCCGTGTACAACAAGTGGAAAGCCACCATCGGTGCTGACTTGGTGAACACTGCTGAAGCGGCCATTGCTGCGCGTAAGAAGTAAGGTCTGACGCACTCAAATAAAAAACCCGCTTCGGCGGGTTTTTTATTTGTTCAAAATTGATTGACTGATATCACCAAGCGATGACATCGCCTTTGTAATCCACAAAGTGCGCAGCCGCTTGTGCAGGCAAATCATCCAAAGCGCTAAGCAGACCCACCACCGATTGCGCAGCTGTGAGGCAATCTTGTGCAGGCACAAATGGTGCTGACAAACTAGACGCCACCGTGCCCGGCTGCATGGCTGCCACCACCAAGTGCGGGCGTTTGCGTGCCGCCTCAATCGCTACAGTTTGCAGCACCATGTTCAAGGCCGCTTTAGCGGCTCGGTAGCCATACCAACCACCTTTGCGGTTGTCGCTGATGCTGCCCACACGGGCCGACAACTTGGCGTAGATGCTACGTTGTTCGCTCGCCAGCAAAGGCACAAAGTATTTGAGCAACAACGCAGGGCCGATGGTGTTGACCTCGAACGCACGGGCCAACTGCGTAGCGTTGAGTGCACCCATGTGTTTTTCAGGCCCCCGCCCGTCAATGGTGAGCGCCCCCGTAGCGTCGATGATGAGGTGAAAAGGCCCTTGAGCTTCAGCAACAAGCAAAGCAGCTGCAGCAGTCATGCTGGCTTCGTCTTCTAAACGAAACGCGGGCTGTGAGCTGCGCGACAAGCCCACCACTTGGGCACAAGCCGTGTCGGCCTGCAAGGCCTCCACAAACGCACTGCCCAGCGCACCCGATGCACCAAGCACCAAAGCCTGATAAGAAGTGCCTAGGCTTTTCAAAACTTCAGCGTCTTCACGCCAGTGGATGTGCCCAGCAAACACACCTGCGCTTTTTGGTGGGCAAACACACCCACGGTCACCACGCCTGGCCATTGGTTCACGTCCGACTCAAACTTCAGTGGGTCGGTGATACTCAAACCTGTCACATCAACGATGTGTTGGCCGTTGTCGGTCACCAAAGGTTGGCCATCTTTCAAACGCAGCTTTGCGATACCGCCCATTGCGGCGAACTGGCGCATCACGCGTGCAGCCGCCATGGGGATGACTTCCACGGGCAAGGGGAATGTGCCCAGTGCGTCGACCAACTTGCTTTCATCGGCAATGCACACAAACATTTTGGATTGCGCAGCCACAATTTTTTCGCGGGTCAAGGCAGCGCCGCCGCCTTTGACCATGTGGCCTTGGTGATCGATTTCATCAGCCCCGTCGATATACACCGACAGACTTTCCAAATCTGCGGCTTCAAACACGGGGATGCCCAAAGCTTGCAAACGTTCGGTAGAGGCCACCGAGCTAGACACCGCACCTTTGATTTGGTCTTTCATGGTGGCCAAGGCGTCGATGAACTTGTTCACCGTCGAGCCTGTGCCCACGCCCACCACTTCGCCGGGCACCACGTAGTGCAAGGCGGCTTGCCCCACCAAAGTTTTCAATTCATCTTGAGACAAAGGTGCGGCATGGGTAGGCGTGTTCATGGGAGAAAATCCGAGGGTTATATAAAAGCTTGAGATTATCCATGTCGTTGTTGCCCTATTCACTCGCCCGCCCTTTTCTGTTCGCCATGGATGCCGAAACCGCCCATGAGCACACGCTGGCCATGCTGGCCCGCACACAAAACACACCGCTGGCTTGGGTCTATTGCCAAGAGCGCGTGCAAGACCCCGTTCAACTGGCGGGCTTGACCTTTCCCAATCGCGTCGGTCTAGCCGCAGGCTTGGACAAAAACGCCCACTGCATTGACGGCTTGGCTGCGATGGGTTTTGGCTTTGTGGAAGTTGGCACGGTCACACCGAAAGGCCAACCCGGCAACCCCAAGCCGCGTATGTTCCGCTTACCTGAAGCCAACGCGTTGATCAACCGCCTTGGTTTTAACAACGAAGGCTTGGATGCCTTCTTGGCCAACGTGAAGCTGGCGAAGTTCCGCACGAATTCGTCCAAACACGGCGGCACGCCCATGCTCTTGGGCCTGAACATCGGCAAGAACGCAGCCACGCCCATCGAAAACGCGGCTGACGACTACCTCATTTGCCTAGACGGCGTGTACCCGCACGCCGACTACGTGACAGTCAACATTTCTAGCCCCAACACCAAAAACCTGCGCGAATTGCAAAGCGACGAAGCGCTGGATGCGCTCATTGGTACGCTCGCCAAACGCCGTGCCGAGCTGGCCCAACAGCACCACAAGCAAGTTCCCGTGTTCATCAAAATTGCGCCTGATTTGGACCGTGACCAAGTGGCAGTGATTGCCGCGACGTTGAAGCGTCATTGCGTCGCGCAAGGCACGCCCGCATCAGCAAGTTTGTGGGGCGTGATTGCCACCAACACCACCATCGCTCGCGATGCGGTGCAAGGCTTGACGCATGCTGACGAAACCGGTGGCCTTTCAGGCGCACCCGTGTTTGAGAAAAGTAATGAAGTGATTCGCCAGCTGCGTGCCGCCATGGGCCCCAACTTCCCCATCATCGGCGTGGGCGGCATTTTGAGCGGCGCCGATGCCGTGGCCAAAATCAAAGCAGGCGCAGACGTGGTGCAGATTTACACCGGCCTCATCTACAAAGGCCCTGCTCTGGTGAAAGAAGCCGCACAGGCCATTCGCACCCAAGCCTGAAGCCATTAAGCGAAGAGTGTGCGATACCCCTCGAAACGTTTGGACCAATACGTATGGTCCAAGCGTTCTGACCGCACGCCCGTTTTTTCGTTCGCTGCATGAATAAATTTGCCAGAGCCGATGTAGATACCCACATGCGAAAACGGGCTGCCCAAGGTGTTGAAAAATACCAAATCACCCGGGTGGGCTTGGTTGGCATCAATTGATTTAGCCACCTCAGCCATTTGTGCCGCACTGCCCTTGAGTGGAATGCCTGCGGACTCCTTGTAAACAAAGGTCACCAAGCCTGAGCAATCAAACCCCGTGTGCAGTTTTTTCCCGCCGTAGGTGTAACCGCGGTCTAGCATGGCCATGGCTTGGATGACGATGTCTTGCCGCTTGGACGGATAGTTGGGGAAACTTTGCGAGGTAGACGCTGTTGAGGCAGATTGACGCGACGCGGTCGAACAAGCAAATAAAAGCGGCGTCACACATATACCCAAAAACAAACGTTTGTTCATGTGAATGACTTTACTGCAAGGCTTTGACAACCGCATCGCCGATGGCCAACGAGCTGGTCAGGCCTGGCGACTCAATGCCAAACAAATTCACCAAGCCTTTCACACCGTGCACGGCGGGTCCTTGGATGCGAAAATCTGCAGCTGCGTCGTTGGGGCCAGAGATTTTGGGACGAATCCCGGCATAACCTGCCTGTAGCGCCCCCTCGCTCAAGGCCGGCCAATACTTACGCACCGCGTTGTAAAACACTTGTTCATGCGCCACAGACACCACCAAATCGTCAGGACCATCCACCCACTGCACATCAGGGCCAAATTTGGCCTGACCGCCAAGGTCCAACGTCAAATGAACGCCCAAGCCTGCGGCTTCGGGCACCGGGTAAATCAAGTGTGAGAAGGGCGATTTGCCCGACAGCGTGAAGTAGTTGCCTTTGGCAAAGTACGCTTGCGGCACATGCTGTGCGGCCAAACCTTCAAAGTGTTTCGCCAGCCAAGGTGCGGTCAGCCCCGCCGCATTCACGACTGTTTGTGCCATCAACTCTGAGCCATCGGCCATGCGCAGCAGGATGCCATCGTCGCGACACACGGCGGAAACTACGGTTGCATTCAGGGCAACGAGTCCGCCTGCATTTTCAAAATCGCCTTGCAGGCTCAGCATCAGGCCGTGACTGTCCACAATGCCGGTGCTAGGCGAATGCAATGCCGCCACGCACGACAACGCAGGCTCCATCGCCTGCGCTTGCTCAGCGGTCAGCATTACGACATCAGTCACGCCGTTGGCGTGGGCTTTGCGCAAAAGCGCATCGAGCGCAGGCCGTTGGTCTACATGTGTGGCCACAATCAATTTGCCACAGCGTTGGTGCGACACCCCACGCTCTGCGGCATAGGCATACAGCATGCGCAGGCCTTGCACGCACAGCTGCGCTTTGAGCGAGCCTGGCGGGTAATAGATACCCGCATGAATGACTTCACTGTTGCGCGAGCTGGTGCCTGTGCCAATCGCATTCGCCGCATCCAGCACCAACCACTCGCGCGACGATTCAGGCGCGGCTTGAATCAAGGCCCGCGCCACTGCCAAACCCACCACACCTGCGCCAATCACCACACCGTCCACTTTGTCCACTGCTGGCCTCCTGTGGTCTGAGGTTACCAAAGAAAAACGGCTCCCGTAGGAGCCGTTTCACAAGGTCTTGGAGAACCTTAAAAATTAACGCTTTTTGGCAGCGGGCTTACCAGCGTTCAAAGCTGTTGCAGCGATGTTTTTGTAGTTGGCTTCAGCAACGTCTGTGGCTTGCTTGACCGCTTTTTGCACAGATTCCAAAGCATTGTTGCCAGCAGACACAGCCGTCTTGAAAGCAGCCACAGCAGCTTCAGAACCAGCAGGTGCATTTTTTGCAGCGTTGTCCACCATGGCGTGGAATGCTTTTTGAGCTTCAGCCACTTTGGCCTCCAAGTGACCTTGGAAGTGCGAGCCTGTGCCTGTTGCGATTTCAACCAGGTGACGGTTGTAAGCCACAGCCTTTTCAGCCAAAGGCTGGAACAAGCTGGCTTGCAAAGCCAACAACTCTTGCGCGTCTTTCACGCTCAAAGCGGCGTTGGTTTGTTTTTGTGAATCAGCCAAAGTGCTTTTTGCAGCAGCCAAATTCAACTCGATGAGTTGTTCCACACCAGAGAAAGCCTTGTTGGTCAAACCCACCAAAGTTTCCAGGTTTGCTTTGTTGGCGGCGATCACTTGTTCAGGGGTCAAAGTCATTTCAAATCTCCAAAATTAAAAAGGATGGTCAAACTGCTCTGAACCCTGCGTATTGGCCAGAGTTATGTTGCAGTGCAGCATAGATCGGATTCTAAAGAGAAGTTCAGGTTTGACAAGCGTTTTGCGCTGAAATGGTGCGCTATTAGAGCTGGCAGACTAAATCTGACTTTGCAAACCCTTATTCGGTGCCATGTGCCCAATGGTTTTGCCACTGAGCTCGGTAACGCTGCGCGAGTTCAGCGGACTTGAGCACCAGAAAGTTCTCCGCGTTGCGGGTCTCGGCCGAATTGGTGAAGTTGAAGCTGCCTGTGATGACGATGGACGCGTCAATCACCATCACCTTGTTGTGTGCGATGGCATGTTTGCCATCATGGCGCACATCGATTTGCGCTTGCGTCAACAAATCAATGACATAGTGATTTGAGGTTTTGCTCTTCTTGTCTAGCAGCACTTGCACAGCCACGCCACGCTGATGTGCCCGAACCAAAGCTTGGGCAATGGCGTTGTGTGTAAAGCCGTAGGCCTGTACCAGCACCTCACGCTCGCTGGCATCAATGACTTGCACAATCGCTGCGGCCGCACCTGTCGGTGGCGTGAAGTAAACACCCAACACCTCCGCCTGAAGGCCTTGCTGTTGCACAGACGAATTTGCCGTGGCTGCAGCGCCCATCACGGTGGACAGCGTGGCATACACCAACGCCCCCAACATCAAAGCACTCAAAGTAACAATTTTTTTCATTCACGGAATGCTAAACCGCAAAAGTCACATTTATTACTTTTAATGGTTATTCGTCTAAATTGACAGCGCGCCACATAGTAAAGTCAAGATGCTTTGAAGTCTCCTGCCTCCCCCTCCCCTCACGCCCTATCGCCGACGGTCCGTCGGACGATTTTTTTGTTGTCATTGGCGACCTGCTCCAGCATGGCTCTGCAACGCATTTGCGACCCCATGCTGCCCGAGTTGTCGCGGGTGTTTCAAGCACCGATCAGCGAGGTGTCGCAGGTCATCTCGTTCTTTGCGATTGCTTATGGCCTGATGCAGCTGTTTTATGGCCCTGTGGGTGACCGTTTTGGCAAGTGCCGCGTGGTCATGCTGGCGACCATCGGTTGCAGCGTGGGTAGCTTGCTATCGGCGCTCAGTGCGGATTTACCGTTTCTCGTGGCTGTGCGCGTAGGCACGGCGTTGGCCGCCGCCGCCATCATTCCACTCTCATTGGCGTGGGTGGGCGACGTGGTGCATTACGAGCACCGTCAAGAAACCTTAGCCCGCGTAGGTTTGGGCACCATGCTGGGCATCACAGCAGGTCAATTGTTTGGGGGGCTGCTGACCGACACCTTAGGTTGGCGATGGGCTTTTGCACTCATGGCCGCCGCATTTGCCACTGTGAGCTTTTTGCTTTGGCAACAACTCAAACATCTCGAACCCGTCGCGCCGCCTGCACATGCACCGGTGGGTTTCTTCCGACAACTCGGGCAAGTCGCGCACAACGCTTGGGCGCGTACCTTTTTAAGTTTGGCTTTGGTGGAAGGTGCTACTGTGTTTGGTGTATTAGCTGTGACCGCGGCTCACTTACACCAAGTGCACCACATTTCGCTCACGTTGGCGGGGGGGACGACCGCTTTGTTTGGGCTGGGAGGCATGGCTTATATGGCGACCGCAAAAATCACCATCCGGCGTTTTGGTGAAGTAGGTTTAGCCAGGTATGGTGGCATGGGATTTGGCTGCGCATTTTTAGTGATTGCATTTTCGCCTTGGTGGCAATTGGCACTCCCTTCTTGCTTTGTGGCCGGTTTTGGCTTTGCCATGTTTCACAACACGATGCAAGCCAAGGCCACGCAATTACTGCCCAAGGCTCGGGGCACGGGTGTGTCGCTGTTTGCCGGTTTCATGTTTTTAGGCCAATCGCTGGGCGTGTTGGTCTTGGCAGAACTGTTTAACCACTTCAGTTCTCCATCGATATTGGGCGCTGATGCATTGGCCGTTTGCGCCTTAGGTTTATTTTTATCGCGAGCCATCGCCACGCGCAACGCGACACAGGCTGACCACGCTTAACATGACCCCATGACACAAGACATCGAACAACTCGCACAACAGCTCGAACAACACCCTGACTACCGCGTGCTACGCCGCCTCGTGCCCGGTCGCGTGTTCAACACCCCCGCCCCCGGCCAAAAACTCAGCAAAGGCATCGTGCTCGACACCGAGACCACTGGCTTTGACGTGGCCACTGACCGCGTGATTGAGTTAGGCATGTTGGCCTTTGAGTTCGATGCCATCACGGGCATGGTCTATCGCGTGAGCGATGTGTTTGACGAGTTGGAAGACCCAGGCTTTGCCATTCCCCCAGCCTCCATTGCCATCCACCACATCACCGACGACATGGTGCAAGGTCAGCGTATTGACGATACGCGCGTCGCCGATTTTTTGAGCAATGTGGATGTGGTGATTGCTCACAATGCGGCATTTGATCGCCCCTTCGTCGAAGCGCGTTGGCCCCTATTTGAGCAACTCAACTGGGCGTGCAGCATCAAAGACATTGACTGGCGCGAAGAAGGTTTTGGTTCGGCTAAGTTGGAGTATTTGCTCAGCACCCAAGGTTACTTTTACGAAGCGCATCGTGCGGAAGCTGACTGTTGGGCGCTGTTGGAGTTGCTCAACCAAGTGCTGCCGCAAAGCCAACAAACCGCCCTACTGGCAGTACTGCTGACCTTGAACAAACCGCAGCAAAAGGTCTACGCCATCAACTCGCCGTTTGAGACCAAAGACAAGCTCAAGGCCCGTAACTATCGATGGTCGGCTGAGCTGCGCTGCTGGAGCCGTGTGGTCGCAGGGGACGCCGAGATGAAGCAAGAGCTGGAATGGCTCAAACACCATGTGTACGCAGGCCGCAGCGCACGCGTGGAGCTAGAAACCACGGGAGGCAAAGTGCGCTATTCAAACCGCTTGGGTCACAAAGAAGTCGTCTCGCTCTGAGTGGCAGACGCGCAGCAAAAAGCCGGGCCAGCCCGGCTTGTTGTTTTAGTAACTCACAGGCTGCCAAGGCACTTGGCAGGTCGGCACATTGGGGTAGTACTGCTGCGCTGTAGGACAGAAATAAGCCACTCGGCTAGGTGGGGCATATTGCTGCTGCACCACCACCGTTTGCGGCACCGCATAACTGGGCGTACTGGCCGCGTAAATCACGCTACCCACCAAAGCGGCACCCAACACAGGGGCTAACCAATAGTTACTGGCGCCACGGTAGTGACCGCCATAACCGTAACCGCCGTAGTTGTGACCATAACCACCGTGACCGCCGCCGTAGCCACCATGCCCACGGCCATCCGCTTGCGCAGGCAAGACCACGGAAAAGGCCAACAAACAGACAAATAAGGCAGACATGCGTTTCATAGAAAACTCACTTTGTGAAAAGGTAGTTTTACAACGCGCGGCACTTGCAAATGGATGACAGCTTTACAAACCCAAGGCGGCCGCAAACAAACCCACCGCACTTAGCAGCCCCACCACCCAAAACAAAGAACGCAAGCCGGCTTTGTCAGCCACATAGCAAACAATGAAGCCTACACGCGCTGCAACAAACGCAAAAGAGAACAGATCAATGCGCCCAGCATCTACGTGCGCCAAGGTGGCAATGATCACGCCCGCTGCAAACAGTGCAAACGACTCAAAGCTATTGGCCTGCGCCGCATTTGCGCGCGCCCGAAAACCCGTTTGATGCGCCAACCATTGGCGTGGGTTGTGGTTGTCAAAATTTTGAAACCCCCACTTCGCGATGATGGCACACACATAGGGCAACAAGCCAGCGATCAAAACACACAAATAAGCTTTGTTCATCGCATCACCACCAACCAAGGGCTGGCGCAGGTCTGCACCATCGGAAAGTATTGACCTGTTTCGCGGCAGTAGTACGCCTCAACAGGCTGCTGCACGGGCTGACCGTTCACCCATTGCGTCGGTTGTGGGTTATTCATCACCACAGCAGGTGGGCTGGTGATGATGACGGTCGATGGCTGCACAGGTCGGGACAAATAAATGGATGTCCCCACAATGGCCGTTCCAACAAACGCGGGCCCCCAGAAATAATCACCGCCACCCCTGTAATATCCGCCGCGATAGCCGCCATGTGGACCATGCGCCATCGCTAGGCCGGCCAAGGTGGCCAGCAACAGACCTAAAACCAGTTTACGAAATTTAGAAGTCATAAGCTCGCTCTCTTTCTCTCAATGCTTGGATTGTGTTCTAAGCATGTAAAGAATAGATTAAGTTTTCCAAAGCCAACGCCACCCGAGCCAAGTGCGCATCTTGACCTGCGAAGCTTGACACCATCAACCCTACGGGCAACTCGCCCGCTACGTGACACGGCAGACTCCAGGCACAACCATCCATGTAGTTGATGGCCGAGGGGTTGCGCAGCAACAAACGGTTGACTTTAAAAAACGCCTCATCGTCTTTGAGCAAGGGCTCGGTCAACGGCGCGACCATCGGCACGGTGGGACACAACATGGCGTCAAAGCCATGCAGAGTTTGTTGAGCCGCGACGATCCATGCCTTGCGGCGGTTGTGTAACTCTAGGTAGTCTTGGGCGCTGATGCCCTTGCCCAACATCATGCGGGCCACCACACGCGGGTCGATTTGGTGGGCTCCGCGCGCTAGGCGTGCGTGGTGCGCAGCGTAGCCTTCAATCGGCGAAAAACCACCGGGCATGCTGAGCGCAGCAATATCACCCAGCGCGACGAAAGGTATTTCCTCCACCTGTGCCCCCGCCTCAGCGATGTGGCACAAAGTACGCGCAAAGGCATGGGCCACGGTGGCATCGACATCGTCCATCATCAAGGTTTGCGGCACGGCAAAACGCAAGCCACGCAAGTGGGCCGCTTCAGTGGGCAAGGGTTGCTGCGACATCACCGCGTCCACCGCCAAACACGCACGCACCGAGCGGGTGATGCTGCCCACCGTGTCTAGCGTGCGCGACAGCTCCATCACCCCTGTGCACGGAATGCGCGCTTGCGTGCTTTTGTAGCCCACCAAGCCGCACAGCGCAGCAGGAATGCGAATCGAACCGCCCGTGTCTGTGCCAATGCCCACCTCGGCCAGCCCCAAGGCCACCGACACCGCTGCGCCCGACGACGAGCCACCGGGCACGCGCACATGCGCGGCGTCCGCAGGGTTGACAGGCGTGCCGTGGTGGGGATTGATGCCAACGCCAGAAAACGCAAACTCACTCATAGTCGTTTTACCCAGCACCACCGCGCCTGCATGGCGCAAGCGTTGCACCACAGGCGCATCGTGTACTGCGGGCGATTCGCCCGCGCACACCACGCCGCCGGCCATCGTGGTCTCCCCCGCCACATCGATGTTGTCTTTGAGGGTCATGCACACCCCGTGCAATGCGCCTAGGTGGCGGCCTGCTTGTGTCTCAGCATCACAGCGCTGCGCCGCGTCGCGAGCGGCATCGGCGTAGAGCTGCGTGAACACATGCTGTGCGACTGGTGAAGCTGCGCCCTCTTGTGCGCGGGCCACGCGTTGCACGGCGGTGGTAGTGGTATCAAAACAGGCTTGGGTCATGCGCTGAATTCTGCCCGATTAACCTTTGGCAAGCCCCGCCCTATGCAGCCGTGCTAGCCTTAGCTGCCATGCAAATAACACCCACCAGTGCCACGCCCGAACTCACGCTGTATTACGACGGCCAATGCCCGCTCTGCGTGGCAGAGGTGGCGTTTTTGCAAAGCCGCAATGCGCAGGGCCAGCTGGCTTTTGTAGACATCACTCAAACTGGCTTTGAGGTCGCAGGCCACAACATCTCGTGCGAAGCCGCCATGGCGCAGATTCATGGACGTACCGCCGATGGTCAAGTGCTGGTCGGTGTGCCTGTGTTTGCCACTGCCTACCGACTCGCCAAATTGCCAGTTTTGGCGTGGCTTTTGTCACGCCGCTGGCTCATGCCCGTGCTGCAACCCGCCTATGTGCTGTTTGCCAAACACCGCCAAGCCATCTCGAAGCGCATTGGACCCCGTGTTTTACAGCTTTCGAAGCGCTTTTTAAGGTGATTTTTGAGGTTTTTAAGGGCTGGTTCGCAGAACGGTTGATTAATTTGCGAAAATACCATCTTTGCCTTGAGAACTAAAACGAATGTCACGCCCAGAAAAAACAGAAATCTCCAACGATGGTTTGCGCTACAAGTCAAAAAAGGGCGGTTCACCATTCGAAGGCCTAGGCCGCACCGGCGACACCATGAGCTGCATCAAGTGCGGCGTTCACAAGCCACGCAACAACGGTTCGTTCAAGCGCATCTTAGGTTCATCCATGTTTGTGTGTTTTGATTGCAGC
>CANFZT010000047.1 GCA_947451565.1 Comamonadaceae bacterium
GGCACGGTGACCGAAATTCACGACTACCTGCGCTTGCTGTTTGCCCGCGCAGGCACGCCCTATTGCCCCGACCACAACTTGCCACTGCAAGCGCAAAGCGTGTCGCAAATGGTGGACGCCGTCATGGCGCTGCCCGAAGACACCAAGCTCATGCTGCTCGCGCCCATCGCACGCAACCGCAAGGGCGAGTACAGCGAAATCTTCACGCAGCTGCAAGCACAAGGCTATGTGCGCTTTCGCATCGAAGGCAAGGTGTACGAATACGACGAGCTGCCCGAACTCAAGAAAACCGAGAAGCACGACATCGACGTGGTGGTGGACCGCATCAAGGCGCGCCACGAAGCGCCCGTCGCGCCTGCACCTATCACCGCCCCCAGCATTGGCGACCTTGCCGTGGTCGCACCGCCGCCGGGCTTGCGCCAGCGTTTGGCTGAGAGCTTTGAAGCCGCTTTGCGTTTGGCCGAAGGCCGCGCCATCGCACTAGAGATGGACACGGGCGTGGAGCACGCGTTCAACGCCAAGTTTTCTTGCCCTCAGTGCACGTATTCCATCAGCGAACTCGAACCGCGTTTGTTCTCGTTCAACTCCCCCGTGGGCGCTTGCCCCGCGTGTGACGGCTTGGGCCACCAAGACTATTTCGACCCTGCACGCGTGGTGGCGTTTCCGTCACTGAGCCTTGGCAGCGGGGCCATCAAAGGCTGGGACCGCCGCAACGCGCATTACTTCACCCTGCTGGAGAGCTTGGCCAAGCACTACAAGTTTGACCTCGACACACCGTTCGAAGACCTGAGCCCCGAAACACGCCAAGTGCTGTTGTATGGCTCGGGCGAAGAAGAAATCAAATTCAACTACAGCCTTGAAAACGGTTCTGGCAAAAAACTGAGCAAGAAGCACCCCTTCGAAGGCATCTTGGTCAACATGGAGCGCCGCTACCGCGAGACCGACTCCACCGTGGTGCGCGAAGACCTGTCTCGCTACCGAGGCGTGCGTGCGTGTACCTCTTGCGGCGGCACGCGCTTGCGTCGCGAAGCGCGCAATGTGCGCATTGGCGAGGGTACGCAAATGCGCGGCATTTTTGACATCAGCCACACCACGCTGGGCGAATGCTTTGGCTACTTCAACACGCTCAAACTGCAAGGCGCAAAAGCTGAAATTGCCGACAAAGTGGTGCGCGAAATTGCCTCACGCTTGAAGTTCTTGAACGACGTGGGCTTAAACTACCTCAGCCTCGACCGCAGTGCCGACACCTTGTCGGGCGGCGAAGCACAGCGCATTCGTTTGGCCAGCCAAATTGGCTCGGGCCTCACCGGCGTGATGTATGTGTTGGACGAGCCCAGCATTGGTTTGCACCAGCGCGACAACGACCGCCTCATCGACACCCTCAAACACCTGCGTGACATTGGCAACAGCGTGTTGGTGGTGGAGCACGACGAAGACATGATTCGTGCCGCCGACTTCTGCGTGGACATGGGCCCCGGCGCAGGCGTGCACGGCGGCCATGTGATGGCGCGCGGCACACCGGCCGAGATTGAAGCCAACCCCAACTCATTGACCGGCCGCTACCTCGCGCAAGCACTGCGCATCGACGTGCCAGCCAAACGCAATGCCTTCTTGCCCGTGGAAGCGGAAGAGCTGAAGTTCCAACGCAAGCTGCACAAAGATGCGTCGGAGCATCAAGTCATTCGCATCCGTGGTGCGCGTGGCAACAACCTGAAAAACGTCACGGCTGATTTCCCCGTGGGCTTGCTCACTTGCGTCACAGGCGTGTCGGGCTCAGGCAAATCGACATTGGTGAACGACACGCTGTACACCGCGGCCGCGCACACCATTCACCGCGCGCACGACGAGCCAGCGGCGCACGACGAAATCACGGGCCTCGACTATTTCGACAAAGTCATCAACGTGGACCAGTCCCCCATTGGCCGCACACCGCGCAGCAACCCCGCCACGTACACCGGCCTCTTCACCCCCATCCGCGAGTTGATGGCCGAAGTGCCGATGGCGCGCGAACGTGGCTATGGACCGGGGCGATTCAGCTTCAACGTGGCCGCAGGCTCGGGCGGTGGCCGCTGCGAAGCTTGCCAAGGCGACGGCATGGTGAAGGTGGAAATGCACTTCTTGCCCGACGTGTACGTGCCTTGCGACGTGTGCCACGGTTTGCGCTACAACCGCGAAACGCTAGAGGTCATGTACAAAGGCAAGAACATCGCGCAGATCTTGGACCTGACGGTGGAAGCCGCTTTGCAGTTCTTCAACGCCGTGCCCAACATTGCCCGCAAGCTGCAAACCTTGATGGACGTGGGCTTGTCCTACCTGCAACTCGGCCAAGCCGCCACCACCCTCTCGGGCGGTGAAGCGCAACGTGTGAAGCTGGCCTTGGAGCTGAGCAAACGCGACACCGGTCGCACGCTCTACATCTTGGACGAGCCCACCACGGGTTTGCACTTTGCCGACATTGCCTTGCTGCTGAAAGTGCTGCAACACCTGCGCGATGCGGGCAACACCATCGTCATCATCGAGCACAACCTCGACGTCATCAAAACCGCTGACTGGCTGATTGACATGGGCCCAGAGGGCGGCAGTGGTGGCGGCACGGTGGTGGGTGTGGGCACGCCTGAAGACTTGGCGGCTAATCCGGCCAGCTTTACCGGCAAGTACTTGAAGCGCTTGTTGCCAAGCTGAGTGCGATGCCCACAGGGCAACGCCACATCAACACTTAGTCGTGCTGATGCCCATGCGTGCCATGCACATGGCGGTGGGCAATTTCTTCCGCCGTCGCGGCGCGCACATCCGTCACGGTGCAGCTGAAACGCAGCGCTTGGCCCGCCAACTCATGGTTGCCATCTAGGTGCACTTCAGGCCCTTTGATCTTCACCACGTTGAACACGCGTGGCTGGCCATCGTCGCCTGCGCCTTGCAACTGGCCGCCCACTTTCACGCCGGGTGGGAAATCTGATTTAGGAATCACACGCACCAACGATTCGTCGCGTTCGCCAAAGGCATCTTCGGCGCTCAAATCCAGTTTGACGGCAAAGCCCACGGCTTGACCATCAAGTGCAGCCTCGACCTTGGGGAAAATATTTTCGTAGCCGCCGTGCAGATACGACAAATGTCCCGAGTCCAAGGGCTTGCCTGCGGGTGAGGTGACTTGGTATTTGATAGTGACGGCCGTGTCTTGGATGATCTGCATGGCGAGGCTTTGAATGAAAAATGCCATTGTCCACGACCTCTGGAGTGGCGCCTCTGAGGTGGCTCGTCACCAAGCCTTACCATTCACCCCCATGAAACCTGTCATCCGTGCCTTCTTCCAAACCCTGCGCCTTGTGCTGGGCCCTGTCATGTTGCTCAAAGAGCGCGTCACTCAGCCAAAGGGCGTGCAGCGCGACGCGGCAGCGCAAGCGGCAGTAGACCTGCAATGCCAAAGCTTGGCGCTGTACCAGTTCAACACCTGCCCGTTTTGCATCAAGGTGCGTCAAGAAATGCGCCGCTTGTCGCTGCCGATTGAAAAACGCGATGCGCAACACCACGTTGCCAACCGCGACGAACTGCAACAAGGCAGTGGGGCCACCAAAGTGCCTTGCTTGAAAATCTCGCAAGCGAACGGTGAAGTGCGCTGGCTGCATGACTCGAACGCCATCGTGGTTTATTTGCGTGAGCGGTTTGAAGCCACTGTGAATTGACTGCGCCTATGCCCAACGCACACCCACTCACCCGCAAACAACTGCTAACCCTCGTCATCTTGACCTTGGTCTGGGGCATGAACTGGCCGATTTTGAAGATCGGTGTCACGGGCTATCCCGCCATCACGTTTCGCAGCATTTCAATGTGGATCGGCTGGCCGCTGCTGGGCTTGGTGTTGTGGCGGATGAAGGTGCCGTTCAAGGTGCCGCGCAACGAGTGGAAAGACTTGGTGCTGTTGGCCGCCAGCAATATGTTTGTCTGGCATGTGTTGATTATTTTGGCGGTGCAAGATTTGTCCAGCGGACGGGCTGCCATTTTGGGCTACACCATGCCGATTTTTTCAGCCGTGATGGGCGTCCTATTTTTCAAGGCGCCGCTGCGTCCGAGGGCTTGGTTGGGTGTGGCCTTGGCAGGCTTGGCTGCCCTGCTTTTGCTGTGGCATGAGTTGGTTCACCTGTCGGGCAAACCCATGGGGGTTTTGATTGCCTTGCTAGCGGCTGCCTCATGGGCCTTGGGCACGCAACAAATTCGCCACACCAAGATGACAGTGCCAACGCTGACGATTGTGTTTTGGATGACGGGCATGACCGCCGTCGTGATGAGCGCGCTGGCGACTTGGTTTGAAATGGACCGTTGGGCCATGCCACCCACCGTCACATGGGCCTCCATCATCTACAACGCGATTGGTGTGTTTGTGTTTGCGCAAGCGGCTTGGCTGGGCTTGGCCCGCAGCTTGCCGCCTTTGGCATCGAGCCTGAGCGTGATGTTCATCCCCGTTCTTGGTGTCTTCACGGGCGCGTGGTGGTTGGGTGAAGTGCTGCACTGGCAAGACTGGATGGCGGTGTTGCTGGTGGTGGCCGCCATCGCGTCGGTGCTGTGGCCGGCACGCACATCCAACCCTGCGTCCTGAGCGACTCAACTCACTGCGCGGAGGTGGCGCAAGGCCTGCCAGAGCGGGGCCAACGATACCGCTTGAGGCAAGTCCGCACAGACCTTGGTGAGCGACATGACCGCCGATGCTGAATAGCCGACCGCCTGCATGACACGTTGGGCTTTGGCCACCACACTCGCCTGCGACATCGGCGCTTCTGGGTCACCCAACGCATCTGACACGCAGGCCACGAAGGTCTTCCCACTGCGCAAGCGCACACGCAACTGCGCACCGTAATGCGCGGGGTAGGCACGGTTCCAACGCGGTGCAGCACGGACGCGGATGAGCCCACGCAAGCGCGTCAGTGCCGGCTGCGCCAAGGACTGCGGCTGTGTGTCTGCCAACCCAAAATCGCCACGCAGCAAACCCACGGCAACGGCATGCTGCAAGCTAAAGCGCGCTTGCTGGCGGGTGTGTGGCTGCGCTTGGTCGGCAAAGTCCAGCGCGGTTTGGTAGGTGCTGAGTTCCATGTCCGTGATCTGGTTCACATCGCCCACTTGGCCATGCAGTTGCAGCGCACAAGTGATGGCTGGATGCACATGCCGACACGCGGACCAAGGCTTGAAGCTGACCTCATGGATCAACCACGCGGCAGTGGCTGTTGGGCGCAACACCGCAGCGGCATGGGCGGCGTTGGGCTTGCTGTGGGTGGCGGTCAACCAACCGTGTTCACCTTCGAGGATGAAGCGCGGCCCCGTCATGCCCGCCGCGGCCAAGTCCGCCGCCATGAGCCCCGATTGCGCGGCACGGCCTGCCGCCAGTTGTTTGGAAAAGCCAGGCTCCAAGCGGCACTGCCACACGCCGCTGGCTTGCATCCCGGCTTGGGCCAAGGCGTGCATGGCTTGCGTGGCATCGAGTTGCAACACGCTTGCGCTGGCGGTGGCCGCGCCAAACACCCCGCAGGTGGCCGTGCTGTACCAGTGCCGGTAATGCGCGGCGCCTGCCAGCAGGCCCACACGGATGGCCACCTCGTAACCACGCACGATGGCATCCAGCAATGCCTGCGGTGTGGCCTGTTCGCGCTGGGCCACCGCGAGTGCGGCGGCCATGAGGGTGTCGGCGGGGTGGACCACGGCGGCGCGGTGCAAGTCGTCCAGCTCATCCACATTGCCCAAGCCGCCGTTGACCAAAGCCGCGGCCTCGCTACTGAGGTGCAAGCCACCCACGGTCCAACACGGGCCTGCTGCGGTGTTGGCCGCCCAACGGCTCAAGGCCTCGCCCGCAGGTGAGGTGTGGCCCAGCAGCACACAGCCAAGCCAGTCCAACAGGTGCAGGGCGGCGCGGCGGCGGTCCTCCTCCGTGATGGGTCGGCCTTGTAGGGCCAGCAATTGCTCGGTCCAAGAGGGCGTGTGGGCAGAACTCACGCGGGCCTCAGTGTGGCTCAACGGCCTTTGAACACGGGCGGGCGTTTGTCGTTGAAGGCGGCCACGCCTTCCCTTCGGTCGTCGGTGTCCACCAAGCGGTTGTAGGCCTCGACCTCAAAGCGATAGGCCGTGCGCAACTCCATTTGCCCGCCGTAGCGGATGGACTTTTTGATTTGCCGCACCGACAACGGCGCGTTGGCCGCAATGCGTTGCGCCGTCTCCAGCGCCACGGCCAACACCTGATCAGCGGCAGTCACTTGGTTAACCAAACCCCACTCACACGCTTGTGCGGCGCTGAAGGGGCGCCCCGTCAGTGTCAATTCTTTGGCGCGTCGCTCACCCAAGGCGCGGGGCAGGTTTTGTGTGCCACCCATGCCCGGCATGATGCCCAGCGTGACCTCGGGCAAGGCAAAACGTGCGTCTTGGCTGGCGTACAAAAAATCGCAGCACAGCGCCATCTCCAAGCCGCCGCCATAGGCGTGGCCGTTGATGGCACCGATGACGGGCAAGGGCAAGTCGATCAACGCCCAATACAAACGCTCAAAAATTTCATGTTGGTGTTGCCACGCTTGCGGCGTCATGCCATTGCGCTCTTTGAGGTCACCGCCGCCACAAAATATTTTCTGGCCTGCACCCGTCAACACCACACAGCGCAAGTCGCCCGGCACATCGGTCAGGCGTGTCCACAGGTCGAGCAAGTCCATGCCCATTTGTGTGTTCAAAGCATTGCCCACGTCGGGGCGGTTCAGGCACACCTGCAACACATGGTCGGTGACTGGCGTGCAATCGAGGGTGGTGTAGTGGGGCAAAGCAGAAGAGGTCATGTGGGCACTCAGTAAGACTTGGGCATGCCCAACACATGCTCGCCCACGTAGGACAAGATCAAGTTGGTTGAAATGGGCGCCACTTGGTAGAGGCGTGTCTCGCGGAATTTACGTTCAATGTCGTACTCAGCGGCAAAGCCAAACCCGCCGTGGGTTTGTAAGCACACGTTGGCCGCTTCCCACGAGGCATCGGCAGCGAGCAGTTTGGACATATTCGCCTCTGCACCGCAGGCCACGCCCGCATCGAACAAACGTGCGGCTTCATAGCGCATCAGGCTGGCGGCCTCCACATTCACATGGGCCTTGGCAATGGGGAATTGAATGCCTTGGTTGTGCGCAATCGAGCGACCAAACACCACGCGCTCTTTGGCGTACTGGGTGGCACGGTCGATGAACCAATAGCCATCGCCCACGCACTCGGCGGCAATCAAAATGCGTTCAGCGTTCAAGCCGTCCATGATGTACTTCAGACCCTTGCCTTCTTCACCAATGCGGTTCTCCACCGGAATGCGCAAGTTGTCGATGAAGATTTCATTGGTCTCGTGGTTGACCATGTTGCGGATGGGTTTGACGGTGATGGACTTGCCCACTTCTTCGCGCAAGTCCACCAGAAACACCGACAAGCCTTCTGACTTTTTCTTCACCTCCGCCAGTGGCGTGGTGCGGGCCAACAGCAGCATGTAGTCGGAGTGCTGCAAACGCGAGGTCCAGACCTTTTGTCCGTTCACCACATAGTGGTCGCCTTGGCGCACGGCCACGGTTTTGAGTTGGGTGGTGTCCGAACCTGTAGTCGGCTCTGTCACCGCCATCGACTGCATGCGCAATTCGCCCGAGGCGATCTTGGGCAGCAAGGCTTCTTTTTGCGCCTTGGAGCCATGACGCACCACACAGCCCATGACATACATCTGGCCATGACATGCGCCCGAGTTGCCACCGGCGCGGTTGATCTCTTCCATGATCACACTGGCTTCGGTCAGGCTCAGGTTGGAACCACCGTATTCCTCAGGAATCAGGGCAGACAACCAACCCGCCTCGGTCAAGGCGGTGACGAATTTTTCTGGAAAGGCGCGCGCCTCATCCACCTCTTGCCAATAACGCGAATCAAAGGCAGACACCACTTGGCGCACGCCTTCGCGCAGCTCAGGAAAATCTTGTCGGCTCATGTTTATTTGCTCGGTGTGGTGAACATTTGACCGCCGTCAACGTTGATGACGCTGCCACTCAAATACCCGCACAGGGGGGATGCGCAAAACACCGCCAGCTTGGCCATCTCGTCGGGTTCGGCCAAGCGGCCAAAGGGCAGACCCAAGGTCAGCTCATGCCAGCGCGAAGCGTCACCCAGCTTGGTGGTGGCTTGCTGCTGCAACATGCCTTGCATGCGGTCGCTGCGCGTGGGCGAAGGGTTGATGCCAAACACACGCACCCCTTGGCGCACGGTGCCGCCACCCAAACCTTGGGTGAACGCGATCAGCGCGGCATTGGCGGCCGAGCCGCAGATGTATTCATAGCGAGGCGCCGCACCGGCCATGCCGATGATGTTGGCCACCACGCCTTTGCCGCGTTTTTCCATGCTGGGCAAATAAGCGCGGGTCAGGTTGATGTAGCTGTAGAGCTTGAGCTCCCACGCTAGGCGCCAACGCTCTTCGGTGATGTCGTGAATGCTGCCGCCGGGGATGGCGCCTGCGTTGTTCACCAACACGTCGATGTCGCCCACCTGCTGGCACAGTTTGTCGGCCGAACCGGGCAAGCTCAAATCAGCCTCAAACACTTCGGGCGTGATGTGGTGGGCGGCTTCAATGGCTTGCACCGCATGGGTCAGGTTGGCACGGTCACGCGACACCAAGACAGGCTTGGCGCCTTCGGCGGCGAACGCTTGTGCAATGGCCAGGCCAATGCCTTTGGAGCCACCGGTGATGAGGACGCGTTGTCCGGTCAGTTCTAAGTTCATAGAGACTTTCTGTGCAGTTGGGGTCAGTGGGAGGGGGCAGGTACTTGGGCGGCATACCACTGGGCGATTTTTTCGCCTGTGACAAAGCACACCTCGGGTGTCGCCATGAGCAAGTCGAGCATTCTTTCGAAGCTCTCAAAACGGTGGGGCACACCGATCAAATGCGGGTGCAAACCGAGCGCCAAAACGCGGGGCTGGGTCTGGCATTCGCGCTTGAACAAACTCAGGGTGTTGGACAGGCGCTGGAACATTTCGTTCGAGGCGTGTTTTTCAATCGCGTAAATGATGGAGTCGTTGACTTCTAGGTTGTAAGGCAAGGCCATGAGTGGGCCGTTTTTGGTGTGCATCCAATGCGGCACATCGTCGACCACCCAATCGAACACATAGTCCACGCCGAGCTTTTTCAAAATGTCGGGCGTGTCGTGTGACTCGCGCAGGCCCGGGCTCAACCAACCCTTAGGGCGCTTGCCCGTGAACGACTCGATCATGTCGAGGCTGGTAGCGATCAACGCCTCTTCACCCTCGGCATGGTTCAAGGCTTTTTGATGCACGCCGTGGCCAATGAACTCCCAGCCTGCGGCATGCATGGCCTCTGCCGCGCGTGGGTAGGCGTGAATCACACCGGCATTGAAACTGGTAGACGCAGGCAAACCACGGCTGTGGATGGCGTTGATGATGCGCGGCAAACCCGCACGCATGCCGTAGTCCACCCAACTGAAGTTGGGCACATCGGGCACGGTTTCTTTGCCATGTGGCGGCGTGATGATGGTGCGCGGCATACTGGCATCGAACTGCCAATGCTCCACGTTGACCACGAGGTGAACCAAGATGGCACCTTCTTTGGGTGCCACCAGTTGTGGGCCTTCGTCAGAGAAACGGTAAGGGATGCGGGGATTAGCCATGGTCGTGTCGGATGAGGTTGAGGATGTCGAGCTTCATGGCGCTGAAGGCCTCACTCGCGGTGTCAGCCACGGTGCGAGGACGGGCCAAGGGCACATGGATCTTGGATTGAATGCGCCCAGGTCGTGCCGACATCACATAGATGGTGCTGGCCAAAAAGATGGCCTCGTCGATGTCATGCGTGACAAAGATGATGGTCGGTTTGAGCTTTTGCCAAACCGACAGCAACAGCTCTTGCATGGTGAGTCGGGTTTGCGCATCCAACGCACCAAAGGGCTCATCCATCAGCAGCACGCGTGACCCCAAGGTCAGGATGCGGGCAATGCCCACCCGTTGACGCATGCCGCCCGAGAGCTGCACGGGCAAGTGGTTTTTGAAATCACGCAAGCCGACGATGCTGAGCATTTCGTTGGCACGCTCTTCGTACTCGGCTTTGGGCAGGCCTTGCATTTGCGGGCCGAAGATGACGTTCTCCCACACCGTCAACCATGGGAACAACGCGGCTTCTTGGAACACCACGCCACGCTCAGGCCCGGGGGCATGCACCGCTTGTTGGTTGACTTGCAGCACGCCCGAGCTGGGTGACTCGAAGCCCGCAATCAGATTGAGCAAGGTGGACTTGCCACAGCCCGAAGGGCCGAGCAAGGCGACAAACTCACCCGGCGGTACGTCGAGGTCAATGTGGTCGAGTGCTTTGACCGGCGGTTGGCCGGGATAAGTTTTGCAAAGGTCTTGGACAGTGATATTGGACATAGGAATTTCAATGACTTTGCAGAATGCGCCAAACCAAAATCTTGCGTTCAATGAACACAATGATGCGGTCGCTGATGTAACCCATCGCCCCAATCGACACCATGTCGGCCAACACGATGTCCATGCGGCCCACGTAGTAGGCGTCCCACAGCACATAGCCGAGGCCCGACTTGACGGCGACCATTTCGGACACGATCACCGCTGTCCACGAAATACCCAAGCCAATGCGCAGACCCGTGAAAATGGAAGGCATGGCCGCAGGCAACACCACGCGGTACAAGAGCTGGGTGCGACTCGCGCCCATCATCAAGGCGGCACGCACCAAGTTGCGATCCACATCGCGTGCGCCTTGGGTGGCGTTGACCACGATGGCATAAAAGCCACCGAGAAAAATCAAAAAGATGGAGCCCACATCGCGAATGCCAAACACCGCAATCGAGAACGGCAACCAAGCCGTGATCGGAATGGGGCGCAGGCTTTGAATCAGCGGGTCCAGCATTTGGGAGATGAATTTGCTCCAACCAATCAACAGCCCCAGCGGCACACCAATCAGTGCTGCCAGCACAAAGCCTTGTGCCACGCGCATGGAGGAGTACTCCACGTTGGACAACCAAGTGCCAAGGTAAGGGTTGAGGCCCAAACCCGCTTGACCAAAAATCCAGCCGTGCCAGCCCTCGACCACCTTGGAGGGGGTGGGCAAGATGCCGGCCATGCCGGGCATGTTGCCCATCACCTGCCACAGCACGACAACGGCAGTGGGCACTACCAGTCCGAGCAGCAGTTGCTTGAAATGTGCCGTCGTCTTCATGGTGTGTCCTTGCACTTACTTCTTGATTTCTTTGGCCATGCTGTCGTCATACAGCTCAGCCGCTTCTTTGGTCACGTCTTTTTGCACGATGCCTTGTTTGAACGCAGCCTCGGCCAAACGGCCCACTTGCTCTTTGTTCAGCACGCCACCGAGCTTGATGATCTTGGCTGACTCTTTGGTCACGTTCAAAGGCAAACCGGTGTACTTGGCATAAGCGTCGGCAAACTGGTCGTTGTTTTTGGCCAGTTGTTCTTCGACTTTGAGGTAAGCCCACAAGAAGCGACGCACCAGTTCTTTCTTGGTGCTCATGGCTTCGCCAGAGGCGGCCAACATGCCTAACTCAGCGCCCACGGAACGGGACTGGCTGTAGTCAAGTTTGGTGGCAAAGTAAGCATCGCCTTCAGCCACGGCTTGTGATTCAAAGGGCTCCCACAACACCATCGCATCAATGTCGCCGCGCTTCATAGCTTGCACAAACGCAGTGCCACCACCTTGCACGTTGACGGGTGAGAACGAGGTGTAAGGGATGTTTTTTTCGATCAAGGTCATGGCCCACTGGAACCACACCGCAGAGCCGGGGGCAATGGCAATCTTTTTGCCGCTGATGTCGGCCCAATCGTCAATCTTCACGCCTTTGCGAACCACCAAAAATTTGGAGGAACTGCCCACACCGGTCAAACCGATCAGGTTCTTGCTGCCTTGCGCGGCCACGATGGCCAAGTCGCCAGGGCCCACGGCCGAGACATCGACCGAGCCCGACAACAGCGCCGTACGTGCATCGGCATAACGCACAAACTCAGCGCGTTTGACTTCGATGTTGAGCTTCTTGAGTTCTTCTTCCAACATCAACATGGGCGCGAGGTGGCCCACTTTGACAAAGCCCACACTGAGGACTTCTTTTTGCTTCATCGGTGCGGGGGAAGGCCCCACAGCCAGAGCCGCGGTGGCTGCCAGTGACAGCGCAATCGTGAGCAGGGTTCTTAAAGATTTCATCTTCTTCTCCATGGGGTGGTTGATTCAATGGCCGGTGAACTGAGGAAGCCGCTTCTGTGCAAAAGCCAATCGGCCCTCGGCATAGTCGCTGCTTTTGAAACACGCATCCACGGCCTGATCGATGCGTGCAATTTGAGAGGTGTCGCCATCGGCAATGCACAGCATCGCTTGCTTGGCGGCTTGAACCGTGAGGGGGGCGTTCTGTGCAATTTGCACAGCCACCTCGATGCAATGTGCGAACACATCGTCTTGCACCGAGTTGACGATGCCAATCTGTGCGGCCTCGCCAGCGCTGTACACCTTGGCGGTGTAGAACGCCTCGGCAGCTGCCGTGGGGCCGAGGTTTTGCACAATGCTTTTCATGCCGTGGTAACCATAGCCCAAACCCAAACGTGCCGCGGGCATACGGAACTTGGCCGAGGGGCTGGCGTAGCGCAGATCACAACTCAGCGCCAAGCCCAAACCACCGCCGTAGCAAATGCCACTGATGGCGGCAATCACGGGCACACGGCATCGGGTGATGGCCTCTTGCGCCTTGGCCACGCTTTGGTTGTAGTGGGCCACCGCAGCGTCTGATGTGCGCTGGGTGTCAAACTCACTGATGTTGGCCCCCGAGACAAAGGCGCGCTCACCCGCGCCCCGCAAGATCACGACACGCGCATCGGGGTGTTGGTCAATCTCTTCAAACGCACGGCCAAGCACGATCCACATCGACAAACTCATGGCGTTGTAACGCTCTGCGTCTTCGATGGTGACCACTGCCACATGCTGGTCATAAGTGAGATGTATCGCGCCCATGCTCAAACCACCTCTTGTGTATGAAATTGTTGAATTTCTTCGTCCGTGTACCCCGCCTCGCGCAGCACTTCATCGGTGTGCTCGCCCCATCCCGGTGCGGGCGCCACCACTTGGGACGGTGTACGCTCTAAAACCACTGGCTGAGTGATGTACGCAATTTCTTTGCCAAAGTTCGTCATGAGGGACTGGGTGACCTTCAAATGTTTGACTTGTTCATCTTCAAACACCTGAGGCACGGTGTAAACAGGGCCGGCAGGAACACCTATTTGGTTCAGCAAATCCACCCAATGCTTGACGGTGTTCTTTTTAAACTCCACCGCAATTTGCGCATTCAGACGTTCGCGGTGCTTCACACGCAAAGGCTCGGTTTTGAACTCAGGATCGGCGTACCAATCGGGTTTGTCAAGCGCATCACAAAAGCGCTTCCAATTGCCCTCACCCGAAGCGCCTAGGTTGAAGCACCCATCGTTGGCATCGAACAAGCCCATGGGTGAGCTGGTGGGGTGGTTGTTGCCGACTTGCACGGGCACGTCGTTGTCGTTGAGGTAACGCGCCATCTGAAAATCCATCATGGCAATTTGTGAGTGCAGCAACGAGCTGTGCACCCATTGGCCTTTGCCTGAGACTTCACGCTCTAACAAGGCCACCAAAATGCCCAAGGCGCAGTACAGGCCTGCACTCAAATCTGCCACAGCCAACCCTGCACGAACAGGGCCATGCTCGGCCTCGCCCGTGACACTCATCAAGCCGCCCATGCCTTGGATGATTTGGTCAAAGCCTGGACGCCACGCATAAGGCCCGTCCTGACCAAACCCCGAGATGCTGGCCAAGATGATGCGCGGGTTGACCTTGGCCAAGGATTCGTAATCCAACCCCAACCTTGTTTTGACATCGGGGCGCCAGTTCTCCACCACCACATCGGCCTCAGCCACCAACCGCATCAACACCTCCATCGCACCGGGCTTTTTGAGGTTGAGCGTCATCGAGCGTTTGTTGCGGTTGATGTTTTGAAAATCACCCCCTTTGCGGTTGGCCGCGAACATGGCTTCGTTCGGATCAACACCCGCTGGCGGCTCCACACGAATCACATCGGCACCAAAATCGGTCAAGATGCGCACGCAATTGGGGCCTGCACGCACGCGTGACAAGTCAATCACTTTAAAACGCGCAAGGGCACTGGAGGCTTGTATTTTTGGCATATTTAGATGACCTGAGAAATTAATTCAACGTGCTCTGCAAAGTCGAGCAAGCGGTGTTCAGCAAAGGGACGTGCAAGTACCTGTATGCAAATGGGGCGACCTTGTGCATCACGCGCAATCGGCAAATTCAATGCGGGCAAGCCCAAGTAATTCACAAA
>CANFZT010000048.1 GCA_947451565.1 Comamonadaceae bacterium
GCGTTGCTAGGCACTTCGCACATCATGATGACCTTGAGGTCGTTCTCGCCGCGCTTCAAACCGTGCTCGGCCAACAAGTTGGTCACGCGTTCGGCCTGGCCCAAAGTGCGAACGAAAGGCACCATCACTTGCACGTTGGTCAAGCCCATATCGGTACGCACGCGACGCATGGCTTCGCACTCCATGGCAAAGGCTTCGCCGAAGTCTTCGCTGATGTAGCGCGCTGCACCACGGAAGCCAAGCATCGGGTTTTCTTCCTCTGGCTCATAGCGGCTGCCACCAATCAGTTTGCGGTATTCGTTGGACTTGAAGTCCGACAGTCGCACGATGACGGGCTTGGGATAGAACGCAGCAGCAATGGTCGCAATGCCTTCGGCCACTTTGTCCACATAGAAAGCGCGAGGTGAGGCATGGCCACGGGCCACGGACTCCACCGCCTTCTTCAAATCGGCATCCACATTGGGATAGTCAAGAATCGCCTTGGGGTGAACGCCAATGTTGTTGTTAATGATGAACTCCAAACGAGCCAAGCCCACGCCTTCGTTGGGCAACTGGCAGAAGTCGAACGCCAACTGTGGATTGCCCACGTTCATCATGATCTTGGTTTTGATTTTGGGCATTTCGCCGCGTTGCACTTCGGTCACTTCGGTCTCTAACAAACCGTCGTAAATCATGCCAGTGTCGCCCTCTGAACAGCTCACGGTCACGAGCGTGCCATCTTTCAACTTCTCGGTCGCGTCACCGCAGCCCACCACCGCAGGAATACCCAACTCACGCGCGATGATGGCGGCGTGGCAAGTGCGACCACCACGGTTGGTCACGATGGCGCTGGCGCGCTTCATCACGGGTTCCCAGTTGGGGTCGGTCATATCGGTCACCAACACATCGCCGGGCTGGACCTTGTCCATCTCGCTGATGTTGTGTACCAAACGCACGGGACCCGTACCAATTTTCTGGCCAATCGCGCGACCTTCAGCCAACACCGTGCTGTGGCCTTTGAGTTTGTAACGTAGCTCAGCTTGACCTTTGGCTTGGCTCTTCACGGTCTCAGGGCGTGCTTGCAAGATATAAAGCTGACCGTCTGTGCCGTCTTTGCCCCATTCGATGTCCATAGGACGGCCGTAATGGGCCTCAATCACCATGGCGTAATGTGCCAATTGCTCGACATCGGCGTCGGTCAATGAGTAGCGGTTGCGCAACTCAGTAGGTACATCAACCGTCTTGACCAATTTGCCGCTGGCTTTTTTCTCCTCGGGGGTGGAGAACACCATTTCAATCAGCTTGGAGCCCAAGTTACGGCGAATCACCGCACGCTTGCCTGCCTTCAGGGTTGGCTTGTGCACATAGAACTCGTCAGGGTTCACAGCGCCCTGCACCACGGTCTCGCCGAGGCCGTAGCTGGAAGTGATGAACACAACGTCTTCAAAACCAGATTCGGTATCGATGGTGAACATCACACCCGCTGCGCCTGTGTCAGAGCGCACCATGCGCTGCACGCCCGCGGACAAGGCCACGTCTGCATGGGCAAAGCCCTTGTGCACGCGGTAGCTGATGGCGCGGTCGTTGTACAAGGAAGCAAATACTTCTTTCATCTTGTGCAGCACTTCGTCAATGCCGTGCACGTTCAAAAAGGTTTCTTGTTGACCCGCGAATGAAGCATCAGGCAAGTCTTCCGCCGTGGCTGATGAGCGCACCGCAAACGTGGCAGCAGCGTTGCCAGCAGACAGCGTGGCAAATTCATCGGCAATGGCTTTTTGCAGGTCTGCGGGGAATGGCTGAGCTTCCACCATGGCACGAATTTCGGCGCCTGCTTCGGCCAAAGCACGCACGTCTTCCGTGTCGAGCTTGTCCAATCGGGCGTTGATTTTGTCGGCCAAGCCGTCGTACGCCAAGAACTCGCGAAAGGCGTGGGCCGTGGTGGCAAAGCCCGTAGGGACACGAACACCTGTGGGCAGTTGCGAAATCATTTCGCCGAGGCTGGCGTTTTTACCGCCAACAGACTCGACGTCCGTCATTCGAAGTTTTTCAAAAGGAACCACCAAGGCGGTTGGGCTGAAAAGTGCAGTCATAGACAAGCTCCAAAAGTTAAAACGGGTGCGGCCATGCAGCGCGGCGACTTTGTAATTTTTTGAATGGGTCGATCAGTCTGCGTGACGAAATTCGGATAATGCAGCATTGTAGGTGGCCGACATGGCGCCTCCCCCGCCAAAACCTGTCTTTTTGGCCTTCCCCACTTTGAAAGTTTTTCATGCCAAACCCCACCGTTTTTTTTGTGTCTGACGGCACCGGCATCACCGCTGAAACCTTCGGCAATGCCATCTTGGCGCAGTTCGAGGTGAAATTTCGCCACATTCGCATTCCGTTCGTGGATTCGGTAGACAAAGCCCACCAAGCGGTGCGTCAAATTCTGCACACAGGCGAGGTAGAGGCGCGCAAGCCCATTGTGTTCACCACTTTGGTGAATATGGAGGTGTTGAACGTCATTTTGGACGGTTGCAAGGGCAAAACCATGCTGATGGACATGTTCGGCACGTTTGTGAACCCACTGGAGCAGGAGCTGGGCATCAAGTCCAACCACCGCGTGGGTCGCTTCTCGGACGCCAGCAAAAGCAAGGAATACCGCGACCGCATTGAAGCCATCAATTTCAGCCTAGCGCACGACGACGGTCAGCTCAACCGCGATTTGGAGCTATCCGATGTCATTTTGGTGGGGGTAAGCCGCAGCGGCAAAACACCGACCAGCCTTTACCTAGCAATGCAGCATGGTTTGAAGGCCTCGAACTACCCGCTCATTCCTGAAGACTTTGAACGCCGCCAGTTGCCGCCGGCCCTGATGCCACACAAAAAGAAAATCTTTGGACTGACCATTCAACCAGAGCGCCTCAGCGAAATTCGCAACGAGCGCCGCCCGGACTCCAAATACGCCAGTTTGGCTAATTGCCGCCATGAGGTCGCCGAGGCCGAGGCCATGATGCGTCGCGCAGGTATTCGCTGGCTCTCCACCACCCACAAAAGCATTGAAGAAATTGCCACCACCATCTTGCAAGAGATTAGCCCTGAGCATTTGATTTACTAAACGTCAGTGCACACGAAAAAGCCCCGCAGCTTTTGATCACTGCGGGGCTTTTGTTTTGAAATACCGGAGGTTTACAGACCGATGGCGGCAATGCCAGCCTTGGCAATTTGCGCGTCTTCGTTGGACTTGACGCCGCTCACACCCACAGCGCCAATGCATTGGCCATCCTTCATGATCGGCACACCGCCTTCGAGCATGCCTTTGATTTCAGGTGCACTCAAGAAAGAAGTACGGCCGCCGTTGATGACGTCTTCGTAAATCTTGCTTTCGCGGCGGCCCAAAGCCGCCGTGTGCGCTTTGGCAGGGGCAATGTGTGAAGAAACAGGTGCAGCACCGTCCAAACGTTGCAGCGACAACAAATGACCGCCGTCGTCCACGATGGCGATGGTCACATGCCAGTTATTTTTCAAAGCTTCCGCCTCAGCGGCTGCGGCAATGGCTTTGACATCTGCGGATTCGAGAAAGTGTTTGGTTTTCATGTGAAGCGAGTTTGAAAAGTAATAAAACGCTAAGCATACCGACTCTGTAGACCCCACTACCCCACCCAAACACAAAAGAAACCTCAATAAAAGTAAGCGATAGCCCTCTCCCCCTTGAAACCTCTAGAATGCGCCTCATCTGAATCATCAGGTTTTATCTGGAGAGCTAAACATGAATGAGCACATTCAAAACGTTGACTACTATGTCTTGCCCACGCAAGAACGCAACCGCGTGGTGCGCAACACCTACTGGTTGCTCGCATTGAGCATGCTGCCCACCGTCTTGGGTGCATGGGTTGGCGTGGCCACCGGTATCAGCTACGCCATCTCTGGCGTGATGGGCATGATCTTGATGTTGGCCGGTGCCTTTGGCTTTATCTACGCCATTGAGCGCACCAAAGAAAGCGCCACTGGCGTTTACGTGTTGCTGGGCTTTACCTTCTTCATGGGCCTGATGCTCTCGCGCATGATTGCCATGGTCTTGGGCTTCAAAAACGGCTCTGAACTGGTGATGACTGCATTTGCAGGCACTGCAGGTGTGTTCTTTGTGATGGCCAGTTTGGCCACCGTCATCAAGCGCGACTTGTCGGGCATGGGCAAATGGCTCATGGTCGGTGCGGTGGTCTTGATGGTCGGCAGCATCATCAACGTGTTCGTCGGTTCATCCGCCGGCATGATGGTGATTTCCATGTTATCCATGGCCATCTTCAGCGCCTTCATGTTGTATGACTTGAAGCAAGTGATGGACGGCGGCGAAACCAACTACATCAGCGCCACGCTGACGCTGTACTTAGACATCATCAATGTGTTCCAAAGCTTGCTGGCCTTGCTTGGCATTTTTGGTGGCGAGCGCGAATAAGCGTTTCACCTCCTCCACAAAAAAGGGACCTCACGGTCCCTTTTTTACGTCTATCAAAGTCAGGCCAAATCAAATACCGCCATGCTCTCGACGTGCGCCGTGTGCGGAAACATATTGACCGCGCCAGCAAACGACATGCGATAACCCGCCGCGCTGACCAACACGCCAGCATCGCGCGCCAAAGTAGCGGGATTGCAGCTCACATAGACAATGCGTTTTGGCGGTGTCCAGCCTTGACGCTGTTCGGGCTGCTGATGCATCTCAGCCAAGGTCTGGACCAACGAGAACGCACCTTCACGAGGGGGGTCTACCAGCCACTTGTCTGCCGAGCCATCTTGACGCAGCAACTCAGGCGTCATTTCAAACAAATTACGCGCCACAAAGCGTGTGGGAGCCAGAGGCTTATCACGGTTGGCTTGGTTAAACACATAGTTTTCGCCTGAGCGAGCCACCAAAGCCTCGCTACCCTCAATGCCCAACACCTCGCGTGCCAGCGTAGCCAAGGGCAAGGTGAAGTTCCCCAAACCACAGAACCAATCAATCACCCGCTCTTGGGGCCGCACATCCAACAGACGCAACGCACGCGTGACCAGCACGCGGTTGATGTGAGGATTGACTTGCGTGAAGTCCGTGGGTTTGAACGGCATGGTGATGCCAAATTCCGGTAAAGCGTAAGACAGTGTTTCACCCAAGGCACCATCCATCAAACACACGGTGTCTGGACCTTTGGACTGCAACCACCATTGAACGTGGTATTTCTCAGCAAACGCACGCAAGGCAGCCATGTCACTTGGACTCAACGGCTCCATATGGCGCAACACCATCGCCGTCACATGGTCACCACAGGCCAATTCAATTTGCGGCAAAGTCTCACGGGCCTCCATGCTGCCAATGAGCTTGCGCAACGGCATGAGCATGGCGTTGACATGCAGCGGCAAGATGGGGCACTCGCGCATGTCGGCCACATAGCGGCTTTTACGCTCATGGAACCCGACCAACACTTCGCCTTTCTTCACCACATAGCGCACCGACAAGCGGGCGCGGTATCGGTAGCCCCATGCAGGGCCTTGAATGGGGCGCAGCATGGTCTCAGACTTGACCTTACCCAAATGCCAGAGGTTGTCTTCTAAAGCACGTTGCTTGACTGCAATTTGCGCAGAGGCGTCAAGGTGCTGCATCTTGCAGCCACCACACGCGCCCGCATGCAAGCCAAAATGAGGACACCCTGGCGTGACACGTTGCGATGACTCGTGCAACACCTCAAGCAGCGAGGCTTTTTCCCAATTGTCTTTTTTGCGGTGCACATTGGCACGCACCACCTCGAAAGGCAATGCACCGTCAACAAAAACCACTTTGCCATCGGCCCGGTGTGCCACACCCTGCGCTTCGAGGTCCATGGACTCGATGGTCAGCGTGTTATCTGGCCATTTCTTTTCTGTAGCGATCTCAGTCATCAGTTACCCTGCAAATATTTAGCAGGATCAACCGGCTTGCCTTGGCGGCGAATTTCAAAATGCAATTTCACTTGATCGGCATCGCTGTTGCCCATCTCGGCAATTTTTTGGCCACGCTTGATGGTTTGGTCTTCTTTCACCAACAAGGTTTGGTTGTGCGCATACGCAGTCAAATACGTGTTGTTGTGCTTCAAGATGATGAGGTTGCCATAGCCGCGCAAACCCGCGCCTGCGTAGACCACGCGACCATCGGCGGCAGCCGACACAGGGTCCCCCGCTTTGCCCCCAATGTCTAAGCCTTTGTTCTTGGATTCGTCAAAACCAGAGATCAGATTGCCGCGCGCGGGCCATTGGAAGCTGATCGCCTCCTCTGCTGCAGAAGGCGGTGGTAGTGCGGCAGGTGCAGCTGGCGCCGACGCGGCAGGCGTCGCCGCAGACGCCGTGATGGGCGAAGTGGCAGGACGTACCACAACCACTTCAGGCGCAGGAGGCGCCACACGCAACACTTGACCTGTTTCAATCAAGTTAGGGTTGTCCAACTTATTCCAGCGAATGATGTCGCGCCAGCTTTGACCATTGTCCATGCCAATACGAATCAAAGTGTCGCCGGGTTTGACGGTGTAGTAGCCAGGCTTGCCGGCGTTTTCAGCGCCCGGCAAGACGCGTGCTGAGCCTCGGGCACCACCCATCGAGTGGTCATCCACAGGGGCGAGGCGGCCTTTGCTAGCGCAACCCGACAGCGCAAACGCTGCCACCAGGGCGGCAAGACCCCACATTCCGGCACGAGACATTCGTATTTCTCCCTATCAAGCAATGCCTGATTTTAGAGGCACAAAGTTTACGGCTTCGAGGAGCATTTGTTGCAAGCCTTGCGGCGTTTTATCAATCACGACCAAGGCTTGTTGCCCTGTGCGCGTGTGTGTGGGGGCAACCAACCGGCCGCCCATGGCCAGCTGGTCAACCCATGCTTGTGGCACGTTCTCGCCACCCGCCGCTGAAATGATGGCACTGTAGGGGGCCCCTGACGCATAGCCCAACATGCCATCACCAAAAATCAAGTGAACGTTGGGCAACCGCATAGGGCGAAGGTTCTCGCGGGCCTTGTCATGCAGGCCACGCAAGCGCTCAATGCTGTAAACCTCACGAGCCACACATGCCAAAACTGCCGCTTGATAACCACAACCTGTACCAATCTCTAGGACGCGGCCCATCATCGCTGCACCTTGCAGACCCGGCGCTTCGCGCAACAAAGCAATCATGCGGGCCACCACATTGGGCTTGGAAATGGTTTGGCCTAAGCCAATCGGCAAACTGGTGTCTTCGTAGGCTTGGTTCACCAAGGCACTGTCCACAAAACGGTGGCGTTCTACAAGCCCCATGGCTTGCAGCACCACCGCATCATCAATACCCTGCTCGGCTAGTTTTTGCACCATACGGGCACGAATGGCAGACGAATCTAACCCCACACCCGTCGGGCTAGCCATGCTCACAGGCTTGGCGCGTGAAAGTGACTGTGGCGTGACGACGCGCGTCGCACCTAGCAACGTTTTGGGAGCGGCTTGCGTTTGACCTGAATCTAAACGCGCGGGAAAACTGGGACGCTGTTTCATGCCTGCGCCGCGCTCAAGCGTTTAGACCACGCGGGCAAACTGGCATGCTCGGTCAAATCCACATGCAACGGAGTGACGGACAGATGCCCTTCAAACGTGGCGTGAAAGTCGGTGCCATCGCTGCCATCTTTGGCTGCACCCGCGCTACCAATCCAATACATGGTCTCACCACGAGGACTGGTTTGGGTGATCACTCGTTCAGCCGAGTGGCGACGCCCCAAGCGCGTCACGCGTAAGGGCTTGATGTGTTCGATGGGTTGATTCGGCACATTCACATTCAAAAGCCAAGGCGCACTGTCGGCTTGCGCCTGCGCCATCATCTGTTGCACAAGCTCACGGGCTTTCGCCGCTGCTGCATCAATGTGTCCCCAGCCTTTTTCGACTTGCGAGAAGGCGATGGCAGGAATACCAAATAAATACCCCTCCATCGCCGCGCCCACCGTGCCTGAATAAATCGTGTCGTCCCCCATATTGGCGCCATTGTTAATGCCAGAGACCACTAAGTCGGGCTTGTAATCGAGCAAGCCCGTGAGCGCAATGTGCACGCAATCAGCTGGTGTGCCGTTCACGTAGCGAAAACCGTTGCTGGCTTGGCTCACATACAACGGCGAATGCAACGTCAGTGCATTGGACTTAGCGCTGTTGTTGTGCTCAGGCGCAACCACTTCGACACGCCCCAAATCTTTGAGCGCTTCATACAAGGCCACAATGCCTGGCGCTTGAAAACCGTCGTCATTGGAAATCAGGATATTCATGATGTCTTAGGGTTGGGCCTGAACGGCTATGGGTTTGTACGAAATACGCCGTAAGTCAGCATCAGCAACGTGCCCGTCAGCAAAGCGGGCACCAAGCGGCGCTGCGGATGAGAAACCATCACACCCAAGCTGAGTGCACAAATGAGCACACGCAACAGCACCGGCACCGTTGCCAGCAAACCCAGGGGCATCAAAATCATCCGCATGGTGAGCGCTGCCACCATGGCATAAGTCACGGCCGAGAGCCAGCGAAAGACCTCGCTATCTTGAGAGATGTGCCCCGACAATTTCACCCCTGCAGCGCGACAAACGTAGGTGCCGACGCAAGCCGCCATGAGCGCCAGCCAAACACCCCCGCCTTGCATATCCACATTCATGACTGCACCTCTGTCGGGCGCGGTCTTAACCAACGACGGTCAACGGCATAGGCCAAAGTACCCGCTACTACCCCAGTCAACAACAAGCTGCTGTCAGCATCGAACAGATAAAAAACGGGACCGAAGACACAACCCAGACCAATGGCCATACGGTTGGCCCAAGGCTTGACGTCGGTGAACGTCAGTAAAAAAAACAACGGATTAATAAACACCAGCCCCAACGTGACCGCCGCAGGAACCCAACCAGCAACGAAATAACCCAGCACCGTGCCCAGCGGAGACATCAGCCAGCACGGCAAAGCCAAACCAATGAAGTAGTTCAAACGATGCTTTGGCGCGATGAAGGGAAACTCGCGCATCGACACCGCCCATGCGGTCATGGCCAGCATGTGTACCCACAGATATAGCAGTGGATTGCGGTCGCGTCGATGGAGTTGAGGAAATAGCGTCACCACCATGGTGACAAAGCGGGTCGAGGTCAGCGTCACAGCAAAGCCAACCGCTAACAGCGATGAGCCAGAGATAACCATCTCCATCATCACCACTTGACCGGGCAGCGCAAACATCAGCAAGCTGGTGAGGCCTGTCATCCAGGCATCGAAACCATGGGAACGCCCCATGGCACCGAAACCGACCATGCCTGCAAACAAGACTAAAACGGGTGCGCCTAAGGCATCACGGATGCCACACCAAAAGGCTTCGCGCCGATTGGCAAACCGGTTCATTTTTGGTTCATATTGCCTTTGAACTTACCACCGCGTTGAATTTCCAATTCGTGGTATTCCAAGGTGCCAGATACTTTGCCTGTGCTGTGAATCAAAAGATGGTCTTTGCACACGATGTCTTCGTTGAGTTCGCCATGCACATCAATTTCGCGTGCACGCACGGTGCCCGTGACTTGTCCTTTGGTGCCAATCAATAAATCGTCAGCGGTCAAATCACCGGTCACGTTGCCATTGATCACAGCTTTGCCAGGCGCAGAGATAGAGCCTTTGAAAGTGACGCCCTCGCCAATGACTAGGTTATTGTTAGTTAGATTGATATCAGCCATGCTCAGCTCCTTTGAATGGCTCATCATACCTAAGCAAATTCAAAAAAAACCATGCGCCCAAGATACTGGCGACACCCAAGCCCAAAGCGGTCATCACCTGTGACACATCCAGCGGTGCCAAATTAAGCGGTGCAGCCAACCATGGCACATACACCCCCAGCAAAACCAAACTCATCGCGCCCGCCATGACCCACAAAGCCACAGCGTTGCGCGCTCGGTTGACAAAAATCAACATGGCGTTGGCCGCAACCAAAGTCACGAGCACCATCGCACGCTGTATTTCCGCCGACAAAACCAAGGCTTGCCAGTAAGCCGCCCCCGTCGCTGCCAACACACACAGGCCTTGAAAGAAGGACGCCAACATCTGCTGAAATCCAAAAATAGGCGCCAAAGTGTCACGCGGTGGACGTTGCATCACATAGGGTTCGGCAGGTTCGTTTTCAAAGGCGATGGAACACGAGGGGTCTACCACCAACTCCAACAGCGCAATGTGCAAAGGCATCAGCAAAGGTGGCAGCGCAAACATCATGGGCACTAGGGCTAAGCCAGCGATGGGAATGTGAATGGCAAAGATATACGCCATCGATTTTTGAAGGTTCCCAAAAATCCGACGCCCCATGCGAATGCCTTTGACAATAGAGGCAAAGTTATCATCCACCAACACCAACGACGAGGCTTCGCGCGCCACATCCGTTCCCCGTTCGCCCATGGCGATACCCACATGGGCGGCTCGCAAGGCAGGTGCATCGTTCACACCATCCCCCGTCATCGCCACCACTTCGCCATTGCGTTTGAGCGCTTGCACGATACGCAGCTTTTGATGCGGCGAAATCCGGGCGCACACACTCACGGTTTTGAGGTGCATGCTCAGTGCCTCGTCCGACATCGCGTCAATCGCATCCCCCGTCAAGGTGACACCGCCATGCAGACCCGCTTGGTTGGCGATGACGCGCGCAGTTTGCGGATAGTCCCCCGTGATCATGATGACTTTGATGCTGGCCGAGTGACAGTTGGCAATCGCTTGCGGAATTTCAGCGCGCAAGGGATCGCTCAAACCGATCAGACCTAGCCACTCAAAATCAAAACCATGCGCAGAGCTGGGCCACGCGTCGCCGACAAAGCGTCCCTGTGCCACAGCCAACACGCGCAAACCATCTGAGGCCATCGCATGCACCACCTCGCCCCATTGCGCTTGCAACGCGGGTGAAAGATGACACAAATCCATCACCGCCTCTGGCGCCCCCTTGGCAGACACGATGTGCGCCCCATCTTCACTGGCACGCCACACATGTGACATGGCGCGCAAAGCGGGGCTCAGGGCGTAAGTTTGCACCAACGCCCAATCAGGATGCAAATGTTCAGAGTCGCTCAGCCACGTTTGCCCCAGCGCATGAAAGGCAATTTCCATTGGGTCAAAAGGCTCAGGCGCACTCGCCAAAATCGCGTGTTCGACCAAGCCATGAAAATCGTCCGGCAACGATTCACCATTGATTTTGAAAAGGCGTGGCGCAGAGGCCGCCCCCACCGCCAAGGCCGCAACTTTCATGCGGTTTTCAGTCAAGGTACCCGTTTTGTCTGTGCACAACACCGTGGTTGCGCCCAAAGCTTCAATCGCGTTGATATGACGGGTCAACACCCCTTCCTGCGCCAAACGATGTGCGCCCAAGGCCGGAAAGATGGCCATCACCACCGGATACTCTTCGGGCAAGATGGCCATGGCCAAAGCAATTCCCGACAACAGCGCAGGCAACCATGCACCGTTGCGAAGGCCCAAAGTCAAGATCATCAGGACGCACAAGCCAAACGTGATCCACGCCAACACCTTCACCAACTGGGCGGTTTGCTTTTGCAGCGGCGTCAGCGCCGTTTCGATTTGGTTCAATGACTCGCCAATGCGCCCCATCTGACTACGCATGCCAGTGGCGGTGACACGCACCACCCCTTGGCCACGAACCACAAAAGTGCCGCCGAAGACAGCTGCCAATTCATCCCCACCAGGCTGTTGGACACTCGCCAAAGCTTCATCGAAAGCCTCGCCCACCTTAGTCACAGCCAACGATTCACCCGTCAACAAAGACTCATCTACTTGCAATTGGTCCGCGTGCAACACCCAGGCGTCGGCCGCAATACGGTCGCCCTCAGCGATAAACAACACATCGCCCACCACCACCTCACGCGAAGGCACACTGGTGCGTTGGCCATCACGCAAGACTTGAGCGAAAGGCTGGCTCAGTTGCCGCAACGCATCAATGGCGGCCTCTGACTTTCCCTCTTGATAAAAGGTCAAAGCCAACACTGCCAACACAAAGACAAACAGCGTGAGGCCTTCAGTCAAATCACCCAGCACCAAATACAACGAAGCAGCCAGCACCAGCAATGCAAACATGGGCTCCATCAACATCGCCCAAAGCCTTGTCCACACGCTTCGGCGTTGTGCAACATCTAACGCGTTGCCGCCGTCGTGCGCGAGTTGCAGCGCAGCCTGCTGAGAAGTCAAGCCATTAAGAAAAGATGTGTCGGTGATATTCAAGGTTGTCAGCTGCAGCTGCCATTTTCAAA
Source organism: Comamonadaceae bacterium (assembly GCA_947451565.1). Classification (GTDB taxonomy): domain Bacteria; phylum Pseudomonadota; class Gammaproteobacteria; order Burkholderiales; family Burkholderiaceae_C; genus Limnohabitans. Next base: position 12,221 of record CANFZT010000048.1, read on the forward strand.
CGTAGAAGAGCTTTTAATTTGCTGAGTTTTTTGATGTGTGTCTATACGATAGATCACAGAGTATGAGAAAAAATTTGTAAGAATCATTTGTCGCATATGATTTAAACAACACCAGAGCATCTCATCAAACAAGCCATATTTTCACCATGCCTCGCATTCAATTAGGTGCATCGTTATCTGAAAAACTAGCGAAAACACTAGAAACAAGTATTCGTGAAGGGAAGCTCGAAACGGGTAAAAAACTCCCTACCGAAAACGCGTTAGTAGAAAAGCATGGCGTCAGCAGAACTGTGGTGCGAGAGGCTTTCTCTCGTTTAAAAACTCTAGGGCTGATTGAAACGCGACAAGGCTCTGGCGCATTTGTTAAAGCTGTGCCACAACCTGACACTGGCAAACTCAAACTGATTCCTGACGGTTCGATTAATGCAGTCTTGAAAGTTGTCGAAGTCCGGCGCGCGCTAGAAGCCGAATCCGCAGCCCTGGCCGCAGAGCGAAGAACCGCTAAATCATTGCAAAAAATCAAACAAGCCATGCGCACGCTTGACAAGGCAGTGGCCAGCGGCGGCGATGGGGTGAGCGAAGATGTCGCCTTCCACGCGGCTATTGCACAAGCAGCAAACAACCCCTTTCTGCTGGATACGCTCTCCTACCTCAACCAGTTTTTAGAAAACGCCACGCGTGTTACACGTGCCAACGAAGCCACACGTGCAGACTTGGAAGATGCCGTACGAGATGAACACCAAGCCATCGTGCAAGCCATTGAAGATGGTGACATCAAAGCCGCCCGCCAAGCTGGAACCAAGCACATGCTCAACGCGGCACGACGCATTCGTCATGCCGACCCTGTATTTTGGACCTCACAAGGTCGCGCACTGGCCAACCGTCTGCGCACAGAACTGACAGACAAACAAGTCAGTGGGCGGCCAAGAAAGCCTAAAACCTAAATTTATATCGCGGGTTACCCCCTAGGTCAACAGCCTGATTCGTTCAAGATAATTTGTCGTACAACCTGACAGCATAACCATGCGTTGGGTTGTTGCTCTTAACAATCAGGAGACACGATGTCAAAGACTTTCCTTAGTAAAAAATGGGTGGTTGCCCTCGCTTCATCTGCCGCATTTGCGGCCTTCCCTATCCAAGCTCAAACCGTTCTGAAAATTGGCCATGTGTTGGCCAAAGGCTCGCATTACGACATTGGTGCCAATGTGTTTTGTGAGACCTTGGATAAGAACACCCAAGGCCGCTACAAGTGCCAGGTTTATCCTGCAAGCGCCTTGGGCGGTGAACGAGAACAAGTGGAAGCAGTGCAAATCGGCACGCAAGACTTGGTCATCACGTCCACAGGCCCCGTGGGCAACTTTGTCCCTGAAATGAAGATCGTGGACATTCCATTCCTATTCCGTGATTACGACCACGCACGCAAAGTGTTGGATGGCAAAATTGGTCAAGACATGTTGGCCAAGTTTCCCAATCACGGCTTGGTGGCTTTGGCATGGAGCGAAAACGGCTTCCGTCATATGACGAACAACAAACGTCCCATTGTCAGCGCGACAGACGCCAGCGGTTTGAAAATGCGCACCATGGAGAACAAAGTACACATGGAAGGCTATCGCGCCTTTGGCATTCAACCCACGCCCATGGCTTTCCCAGAAGTTTTTGGCGCTTTGCAACAAGGTGTTGTGGACGGTCAAGAAAACCCCATCCCTGTGATCTTGGCTTCCAAGTTTTCACAAGTGCAAAAACATTTGTCCCTCACAGGCCACGTGTACTCACCAGGTCTCATCATCACCTCACCACGCATCATGAACAAGCTCAGCGACGCTGA
>CANFZT010000049.1 GCA_947451565.1 Comamonadaceae bacterium
ACAAAGCGCGTTTTGCCAACCCCTTCGTGGCTGGCGCACGCGGCTTCATCGACGATGTCATCCAACCGCACGAAACACGCAAGCGCATTTGCCGCTCGCTGGTGATGTTGAAAGACAAGAAGATTGAAAACCCATGGCGCAAGCACGGCAACATTCCTTTATGACCCACCCCCGAAGCGCCTTCGGCGCTTCCCCCTCAAGGGGGCAACACCAGCGGTTTGGCAAAGCCTGCACCGCGGTGTTTCCCGCAAAGAAAAAGTTTGATGGAGATCGTCCATGTTTAAAAAGATACTGATTGCAAACCGTGGCGAAATCGCTTGCCGCGTGATCGCTACCGCTCACAAGATGGGCATCAAAACGGTGGCCGTTTATTCTGAAGCTGACAAAGAAGCACGTCATGTGCAACTGGCTGACGAAGCGGTGCTGATTGGCCCCGCGGCCTCGCGTGAGTCCTACCTCGTGGCTGACAAAATCATCGCGGCAGCCAAGGCGACTGGCGCACAAGCCATTCACCCCGGCTATGGCTTCTTGAGCGAGAACACTGAGTTCGCCAAGCGTTGCGAAGAAGAAGGCATTGCCTTCATCGGCCCCAAGGCCCATTCGATTGCTGCGATGGGCGACAAGATTGCTTCTAAGAAATTGGCACTTGAAGCCAAAGTCAACACCATCCCCGGCTACAACGACGCCATCGACACGGCTGAACAAGCGGTCGAGATTGCCAAAGGCATTGGCTACCCCGTCATGATCAAGGCTTCGGCTGGCGGCGGTGGTAAAGGCTTGCGTGTGGCATTCAACGACAAGGAAGCTTTTGAAGGTTTCACGTCTTGCCGTAACGAAGCGCGCAACAGCTTCGGCGATGACCGTGTATTCATCGAAAAATACGTGCTCGAACCACGTCACATTGAAATTCAAGTGTTGGGCGACAGCCATGGCAACGTGGTGTATTTGAACGAGCGTGAGTGCTCGATTCAACGCCGTCACCAAAAAGTGATCGAAGAGGCACCATCCCCCTTCATCAGCGACGCCACGCGTAAAGCCATGGGTGAGCAAGCTGTGGCCTTGGCCAAGGCGGTGAAGTATCAATCTGCCGGTACGGTGGAGTTTGTGGTCGGCAAAGACCAAGACTTCTACTTCTTGGAGATGAACACCCGCTTGCAGGTGGAGCATCCGGTGACCGAAGCCATCACAGGCTTGGACTTGGTCGAGCAAATGATTCGCGTGGCCGCTGGCGAGAAGCTGGCCTTTGGTCAAGCTGACGTCAAGCGGGACGGTTGGGCCATTGAGTGCCGTATTAATGCAGAAGATCCTTTCCGCAACTTTTTGCCCTCGACAGGCCGCTTGGTGCGTTTTCAAACGCCTAAACAAAGCATGTTCCAAGGCAATACCCAAGACCTGCATGGCGTGCGTGTGGACACCGGTGTGCAAGACGGTGGCGAAATTCCAATGTTCTACGACTCGATGATTGCCAAGCTCATCGTGCATGGCAAAGACCGCAACGAGGCCATCGCCAAAATGCGCGAAGCCTTGAACGGCTTTGTGATTCGTGGCATCAGCTCGAACATTCCCTTTCAAGCGGCTTTGTTGGCGCATCCCAAGTTTGTGACGGGTGACTTCAACACGGGCTTCATCGCCGAGCAATACGCGCATGGGTTCCGAGCCGAAGACGTGCCGCATGATGACCACGACTTCCTCGCTGCTTTGGCTGCTTTCGTGCGTCGCAAGTCACGCCAACGCGCTGCCAACCTCAGCGGTCAGTTGCCTGGCTACGACGTGCAAATCGGCCAAGATTACGCCGTAGTCGAGCTGGGTCAAAACGGTGACAACCGCTATGTGCAAGTGCATGTGGACGAGTTTGTGGGCAAGCCCGGTGTGGCGCAAATCACCATCGCTGGCAAGACCTATGCGATTGAAAGCAAGTCACGTTTGAACGACATTCGCATTGAGGGCAGCGTGAACGGTAAGCCGTTCACCGCGCAAGTCGAGCGCGGCACCTTGAAGAACCCTTTGGTTTTGCAAGTTCAGCACAACGGCACGCGCATTGAAGCCTTGGTGATGTCACCGCGCATGGCCGAGTTGCACAAACTCATGCCATTTAAAGCGCCACCCGACTTGAGCAAGTATGTGATTTCTCCCATGCCTGGTTTGTTGGTCGAAGTGTCTGTGACACCGGGTCAAAAAGTGCAAGCGGGCGAACGCGTGGCCGTCATCGAAGCGATGAAGATGGAAAACGTGTTGTTCGCAGCGGCAGACGGCGTGGTCAAAAAAGTGGTGGCCGCTAAAGGCGAATCACTGACCGTGGACCAAATGATTGTGGAGTTTGAATAAATGAGCGCAGCAAGCCGTCCATTTAAAGTTCTCGGCATTCAACAAATCGCCATCGGCGGCCCTGACAAGAGCCGCTTGAAAAAACTCTGGGTTGACATGTTTGGCCTCGAAGTCACAGGCACGTTTCAAAGCGAACGCGAGAACGTGGACGAAGACATTTGTGCCATCGGTGTCGGCCCCTTCAAGGTTGAAGTCGATTTGATGCAGCCCATGGACATCGACAAGAAGCCTGCGGTTCACGCCACGCCGTTGAATCACATTGGCTTGTGGATCGATGACTTGCCGGTGGCGGTTGACTGGCTGACTGCACAAGGCGTGCGCTTTGCGCCCGGTGGCATTCGCAAGGGCGCTGCTGGCTTTGACATTACCTTCATGCACCCCAAGGCCAACGATGAATTTCCTATTGGTGGCGAAGGCGTGTTGATTGAGTTGGTGCAAGCACCGGCTGAAGTGGTGAAGGCCTTTGCGGCTTTAGCGGCGTCACACGCTTAAAAATCCACGCACCATCAAAGCCGTGATGGTTTAAGGCCGTCACGGCTTTGGTCTTTTGTCCTGCGGCCTTATTTCACCGACTGGCTTGGCGCACGGCTGAATTCGTTGTTTTCATTCACCAGCTGATTGAGCAGCTTCATGAATGTTTTGCGATCGGTTTTCGACAGTGGCGAGAGAATTCTTTCTTGCGTGGCCAACATCATGGGGATGGCGTCTTGCAATGCTTTTTCGCCATCGCTTGTGAGCGTGAGTAAGCGAACGCGGCGGTCTGAGTCTGAGGACCGGCGTTCAATCCAACCACGCGCTTCAAGCCGGTCAATCACGCCGCCTGTGGTGGACGTGTCGAGTGCGACCCCTTTGGCAAGTGTTTTTTGATCTATCCCCGGCTGTTGGCTCACGGTTTGCAGGGCTGCAAATTGAATGGGCGTGAGACCTGTGGCCTCAGCTTCAGACATGAAGATGCCGACTGAAATTTGATGCATGCGACGCATCAAATGGCCGGGTAGTTTGTCTAGGTGAAACGACGGGGGCGTTGTCTTTTTCATAAACGGTTATTTAGGGTTTTTCCTAGGTGGTCGATTCAATTCTAGTCCTACACTTATATTCAGTACACTTTCTATATATTCCAAAAAGGTTTTATGAAACTGCCTGTTGGGCATAACCAACGGCAGACCTTGAACCCGTAGGCATGTTTTGTCAGGTCTCGAAATGGCAAGTGACTGAGTAAAAAAAGGACATCACCATGCAAGAACTCGGACGCCTCGAAGATTTGCCGCAAGACTACCGAGATGAATTGAAAGAACTTAATTTGGTTCCGCTGTGGCCTAGCCTGCGTGGCGTGCTGCCTCCTAAGGTTCCTACGCGCCAAACACAGCCCACGCATTGGCCCTATAAAAGCATCAAGCCATTGTTGTTGAAGGCGGGTGAACTGACACCGATTGAAAAAGCCGAACGCCGCGTGTTGGTGCTGGCCAATCCTGGCCACGGCTTGGACAAAATGCAAGCCAGTTCCGCCATATATTTGGGCATGCAATTGCTCATGCCGGGTGAGTGGGCGCCAAGTCACCGCCATACGCCTAATGCCGTGCGCATGATTGTGGAGGGTGAGGGCGCTTACACCACGGTGGATGGTGAAAAATGCCCCATGCGCCGAGGCGACTTGATTCTCACGCCCACAGGCTTGTGGCACGAGCATGGTCATGACGGCACTGAGCCTGTGATTTGGCTCGATGTGTTGGACCTGCCCTTGGTGTACTACATGGAAGCCAGCTATCACATCAACGGTGAGCGTCAAGCGGTGGTGCCCGGTCAAGGTGACAAGCAATACGCCCGTGGCGGTGTGGTGCCGACGCATGTGTTTGAGCGTAGCAAGAAGGCTTACCCCATGCTGCGCTACGCATGGACCGATGCCAAAGTTGCGCTAGAGGCCATGGCTTTAGACAACGCAGCGTTGGAAGCCGTACAAGTCACCTATGTGAACCCAGAAACAGGTGGCGATGCCGAAAACATTTTGGGTTTCTACGCTTTGATGCTGCGCCCAGGTCAAACCTTGCGTTTGCCTGCACGTTCACCCGCTCAAGTGTTCCATGTCATCGAAGGTTCGGTCGAGGTCAAAATTTTGGACAACACGTTCACTTTGGTCGAGGCAGACACCTGCTGTACGCCCGGTTACGAAGCGGTGATGCTTAAAAACTTGCGGGCTGACAAGCCCATATTCATCTTCATCGCTGATGAGTCACCTTTGCACCGCAAGTTGGGTGTGTATGAGAACCGCGGTTAAATTTTTTAGGAAGTCCATGTCTTATCTTTTCAATCCACCGCCGGTTCAATCGTTGGCCATTCGCGGCAAGAGCGATCGCTTTCCCATCAACCGTTTGTTCTTTGTGGGCCGCAACTACCACGCGCACGCCGTTGAGATGGGCAAGCCCGTCGACAAATCAGTCGAGCGTCCTTTCTACTTCACCAAAGCCCCACAAACTTTGGTGGACAGTGGCTCCACCGTGGCCTATCCGGCCGAGACCCAAAACTACCACTTCGAAATGGAGATGGTCATTGCCATTGGTAAGGCTGGCTTCCGCGTGAGTCAAGACAAAGCCCACGAAGTGATTTATGGCTACGCCGCAGGCCTAGACATGACGCGACGCGACTTGCAATTGGTGGCGCGTGACAAAGGCCGCCCTTGGGATTTGGGCAAAGATGTGGAACATTCGTCGGTGTGTACCGAGATCGTGCCGATGGAGGGAAAGATCCTTGACCAAGGCGCAATTGCGTTAGAGGTTAACGGCGAGACCAAGCAATCCTCGGACCTGAACAAGCTCATTTGGAACGTGCGCGAAATCATCGCGGATTTGTCTTTGTTTTACCACTTGCAACCTGGTGACTTGATTTACACGGGCACCCCCGAAGGGGTGAATGCGGTGGTGCCTGGAGACAAGATCACGGGCCGTGTGGCCGGTGTGGCAGATGTTGAGTTGACTGTGGGTGCTGCGCAATGAAGCTCTATAACTTTTTTCGAAGCGGTACTTCGCATCGCTTGCGCATTGCCTTGAACCTCAAAGGCTTGGCCACCGACTATGTGGCGGTGGACTTGCGCACTGAAACGCATTTGAAGGCGGCTTTCAAGGCCATCAATCCACAGGGCTTTGTGCCTGCACTGGACACGGGGGATCAGGTATTGATTCAATCGCCAGCCATCATCGAGTGGTTGGAAGAGAAGTACCCCACGCCAGCGTTATTGCCTAAAGACGCCGATGCACGCGCCCATGTGCGAGCCTTGGCCGCCATCGTGGGTTGTGATGTGCATCCCATCAACAACCGCAGAATTTTGGCGTATTTACGCAAGCATTTCGGTGCCAATGAAGACGCTATCAACGCATGGTGCGCCACATGGATCACCGAGGGTTTCCATGCTTACGAAGCGTTGCTGGCCGCAGACGCCACACGCGGTGCGTTCAGCTATGGCGACACCCCCACCTTGGCCGATGTGTACTTGATACCGCAGGTGGAAAGCGCGCGACGCTTCAAAGTGGACTTGACGCAATGGCCGTTGATCGCAGCGGTCGAGGTCGCATGCATGCAACTGGATGCATTCAAACAGGCAGCCCCCATGCAGCAACCCGACGCTGCTTAATTTTTTAACTGAACAACCACGGAAAGCCACTCTATGACTATTTCTTTCACACGTCGCACCGTCTGCGCCGCCGCCGTTGCCGCGTTTGCCTTGCCCGCATTGGCACAGCAAGCCAGCACTTTTCCAAACAAACCGGTGAACATCGTCACGGCATTTGCAGCAGGCAGCGGACCAGATGCAGTGTTGCGTCAAATCTCTGAAAAGCTATCGAAACTGTGGAATCAACCGGTGACGATCACCAACAAACCAGGTGGTGGTGGTTTCATTGCGATTGATGCGACACAACGCATGCCCGCCGATGGCTACACCTTGCTGCAACTCGACAGCGAACACTTGGCTGCTTTGCCTTTGCTGTACAAGTCAAAGAACTTTGTCACGCTCAATGTATTTGACCCCGTTGCCCCCCTGTTCCGAACACCTTTCTTGGTATCGGTGGCAACGGACTCCAAATGGCAAAACATGAAAGACCTCATTGCGGCTGCAAAGGCTGAGCCCAACAAGGTCAGTTACGGTTCATGGGGTGTGGGCAGTCCCGGTCATTTAGGCGGTGAGCAATTGGAGTTGTTGACTGGTGTAGAAATGACACATGTGGCGTATCGCGAAGTCTCGCAGCTGTTTACCTCTGTGGGCGCGGGTGACATTCAGTGGAGTTTCGCCAGCATTCCTTCTAGCCAAGGTGTGTACAAAGCGGGCAAGATTCGCTACATCGCTGTGGCGGCTGCCAAGCGTATTCCACAAATGCCCGATGTGCCCACCGTCGCCGAAGCCGGTGGCCCTGCAGGTTTTGAAGTTAACTCGTTCGTGAGCTTGGTTGCCCCCAAAGGCATTGCCAATGATGTGAAAACCAAAATCAACGCCGACGTGTTGAAAGTATTGGCTGATCCTGAGGTGAAAGCCCGCTACAACACCTTTGCGTTTGAAACGATCACTTGGTCACCTGATGACATTCGCAAGAATGCCGATGCCAAAAACAAAATCTACGAGCAGTTGGTCAAGCGTAAAAATATCAGCTTAGATTGATCAATCTGTAGATCTGTAGATTTTTTGCAGCAAACGCATCAGCGTTTTCTGCTCCGCAGCGCTGAGTTGATGCGCTGCGCTGGAATCTGAGTGAATGGCCGCAACTTCTGCTGTTTGCATGAGTTGTTGGCCTTTTTGGGTGAGCGATAAACCCATGGCACGCCCATCTGTGGGGTGCGGTGTGCGCTCAATCAACTCACGTTTTTCAAATGCTTTCAAGAAGCCCACCATGTTGGGCGGCAAGATGTTGAGTGCGTTGCACAGCTCGCGTGAGGTGATGCCTGGGTTGTGCCCAATCAAGGACAGCACCGAAAAGTCCACCGGCCGCAGATCAAACTCAGCCATGCGTTCAATGAAGCGGCTGATGATGGTCAGGGTAGCGCGGCGGGTGTTGTAACCGAGGAGGGTTTCGAGGTAACGGGTGTCTATCTTGTCGGTCATGCTGACTTGAATTGTGCACGAATGATGTTCAAGCGCATGTCAAACTCAGGCAAGATCCAAGCACGCAAGGCCGAGGCCGAGGCATGCCAACGTGCCGCATCCGTGGGCTGTGCGGCTTCAATGCGTGTCCAAGCCCAAGCTAACAAGGCCAGGGTGGCGACACGTAAATAATCTCCAGCAATCCAGCTTAAGGTCACATGGCCATCCGTGTGTGTTTGGGCTTGCGTGGCTTCTTGTGTGATGGCCCGCAGTTGCGCAAACAGATGCAGCACATGCGCTTCTTGAGGTGCTTGGCTATTCAAATTGGACGAGAGTTCATCCAATAGGGCGTTCAAGCCTGCGCCGCCATCACCCAACACTTTGCGTATCAATAAGTCGATGGCTTGAATTTCATTGGTGCCTTCGTAAATCATGGCAATGCGGGCATCGCGTACGTTTTGTTCAATGCCCCATTCGCTGACGTAGCCGTGGCCACCAAAGACTTGCAAGCAATCGCTGGCGCCGTGAAAACCTTGCTCGGTGCAAGCGGCTTTCAAGATGGGAGTGATCAATGCACACCAGCGTTGTGCAGACTCGCGCTGCGCCTCATCTGGGTGGTACTTGGCAATATCTAAAGCGAGGCCTGTTTGGTAGGCCAACACACGCGAGCCGTCGATCCATGCCCGTTGCGTGTCCAAGATGCGACGGATAGCGGGGTGTTCGATGATGAAGTCGGTGGACTCACCCTTGACGCCTGCGGGTTTGGGCGCGCGCATCTGGCGACGTTCGTGTGCATAGGCGTGCGCTTTTTGCCATGCAGCATCTAGCAGGCCAACGCCTTGCAGGGCCACATGCAAACGTGCGGCATTCATCATGACAAACATGGCATTGAGGCCGCGGCCCACTTCGCCCACCAGCCAACCTTGGGATTCGTCAAAACGCATCACACAGGTGGGGCTGCCGTGGATGCCCATTTTTTCTTCAATGCGCTCGCAATGCACAGTACTGCGTGCGCCGTCGGCATAAAACTTCGGCACCAAGAAGAGGGATAAACCTTTGGGGCCAACAGGTGCATCGGGTAAACGTGCCAACACCAAGTGCACGATGTTGTCGGTCAGGTCGTGGTCGCCGCCTGAAATGAAAATCTTGGTACCGCTGATGTGGTAGCTGCCATCGGTTTGTGGCACAGCTTTGGTTCGTGCTAAACCTAAGTCACTGCCTGCGTGGGGTTCAGTCAAGCACATGGTGGCCAGCCACTCGCCAGTGCCCACTTTGCTGAGGTACTGTGCTTTGAGCTCGTCACTGGCGTGGTGCTTGATGCATTCATATGCACCATGCAACAAGCCGGGCGCCATGGTCCAGCTGTGATTGGCAGCAGACAGCCATTCGTACAACACGCTTTCTAAAACAGCGGGTAATGCTTGGCCACCATCATCTGTGGCGGTGGTGAGCGAGGCCCAACCCGATTGCCAAAACGATTGGTAGGCCTCTTTAAATCCAGGTGGCATGGTCACATGCCCTTGGTTGAATTGGGCGCCCACTTCATCGCCTACGCGATTGAGTGGGGCGATTTCGTTGGCGACAAATTTGCCGGCTTCGTCGAGCACTTGGTTCATCAAGTCAGCATCGACCTCTGCATAGGCTGGTAATTCAGCAATGCGCTGCGGCACATGAAGCACCTTCTCCAAAATGAATTGGATATCTTCAAGACGGGGTTGGTAATTCATGTGCGTGCTCTAGCGTTCGATCAGGATTCAGCCGTGAAGCCAATGCGTTTGACGATGGGGCCCCACACGTCGAATTGCTTCTTCATGTCGCGCGCCATGTCTTCGGGGGTGCCGCCCACAGGAACCAGGCCAGACAGAGCCAGGCTGTCGATGACCACTTTGTCTTTCAAAGCGGCGTTGATGGCGGCATTGGCTGCAGCCACTGTGCTAGCTGGTGTTTTGGCAGGGGCATAGAAGCCGAACCATTCTTCAACCACCAAGTCAGGGAAGCCTTGCTCCACAAACGTTGGCACATCGGGCAAGAACGGCGAACGCTTGGCACCAGAGGTGGCGATCACGCGCAGCTTGCCAGCTTTGTGGTTAGCCAAGAAGTCACCGTGTGGTGTGACCATGGCAGCGAGCTGGCCACCGATCACATCAGTGACGCCTGGCACAGAGCCGCGATACGGGATGTGCTTGAGTTCAACGCCAGTGTTGATACTGAGCATCGCGCCCAAGAAGTGAGGCGTAGAACCCGCAGCAGGCGAGCCATAGCTGGCATCGTTTGGATTGGCTTTGGCCCAAGCCAAGAAGTCTTTCACGTTTTTCACACTGGCGGGCACCATTGGGCCTACAGCTAAACCATGTGTCAGCATGGACGCCATGGCAACAGGGACGAAGTCTTTGAATGGGTCGTAGCTGAGCTTGGCGTAGATGTGCTGGTAGATCGACATCATTGAGTAGGGCGTGAGCAACAAGGTGCTGCCATCCGCAGGGGCAATCTTGACGGCCTCGACCGCGATGCGGCCTGCAGCGCCTGTTTTGTTTTCGACGACGCCAGCGTTTTTGCTGTAGACGCCGTTGCCCAGTTTGTCGCCAATGCGGCGGCTGGTCACGTCAGCGGTACCACCGGCGGGAAAGCCATTGATGATTTTGATTTGTTCCAAAGGCAGTGCACCGCTTTGTGCAAAAGCACTGAAGGGCGTAATGGCTGCCATCGCGACGGGCGTGAGGGCGGTTTGGATGAATTGACGACGATTGCTCATGGTTTGTCTCCTAGCTTGGTTTGTGGTGAGTTGAGTGAGGGAAAAGGGATTAGCGCGGTGCCATACGTAACGCACCATCCAAGCGAATGACTTCGCCGTTGAGATGGTTGTTGGTCACGATATGACAAGCGAGCTGGGCAAACTCTTCGGGTTTACCCAAGCGTGAAGGGAAGGGGATGGAGGCCGCCAAGGACTGTTGCACAGCTTCGGGTAAGGTCTTCATCAGTGGTGTGGCAAACAAGCCAGGGGCGATGGTGCACACGCGAATGCCGTGTTGCGCTAAGTCGCGCGCCATGGGCAAGGTCATGCTGACCAAGCCACCTTTGGATGCGCTGTAGGCTTGTTGGCCTACTTGGCCATCGAAAGCGGCGACGGATGCAGTGAACATCATGACACCGCGTTGACCGTCTTCACCGGCGGGCAACTTTGCGCATTCAGCCGCAAACAAGCGGCTGATGTTGTAAGCGCCCACGAGGTTGACGTTGACCACGCGTGCGAAGTCCTCTAGGGGTGCCGCGTTGCCATCTTTGCCCACGATGCGTTTGGCTGTGCCAATGCCTGCGATGTTCATCAAGATGCGGGCAGGGCCATGGGCTGCCGTGGCTTTGGCCAGTGCAGCTTGCACGCTGTCGGTGTTGGTAATGTCGCATTGGCAGGCAATGCCACCAATGTCGGCGGCTACTTTTTCAGCCAGCTCTAAGTTCACATCGATGACGGCCACTTTGGCGCCGAGACGGGCCAACTCGCGAGCGGTGGCTTCACCGAGGCCTGATGCGCCCCCAGTGACTAATACGGCTTGTCCTTGAATGTCCATGTTCGTGTTCCTTTTATTGCGGCAGCAAGATGTGAGGGGCTGTGCCTTCGTGCAGGGCTTGCACCAAAGCATCGCGGTGCTTGAGCACGGCGCGTTGGTTGATCGAGCCTTTGTCGGTCACTTCACCTTTGTCGATGGACGGCGGCTCGCTCAACAACACGGCGCGCGCTATGCGCGAGGCGCTGCCAGTCGAGGTTTCTGCCAAGTGGTTGAGCACGCTTTGAAAGTGGGCCACTACAGGGGTGCTAGCCAACACATCGGCCATGCGGGCGTCTGCGCCTAAACCACTCAGGCCACGTACGGCCGCTGTTGGGAAAATCATGGCGCCTACTTCTTTGCGGTTCAAGCCTGTGACGACCACATCTTGGATGTAGGGGGCGCCTGCACCAATAACCTTGGCACGTAACGGGCCCACGCTCACGAAGGTTCCGGTGGCGAGTTTGAAGTCTTCAGCAATGCGGCCGTCAAACCTCAAGCCTTGGTGCACATCGGTTTCATCAATCCACTTCACTGCGTCGCCTGTGCAGAAGAAGCCTTCATCGTCAAAGTGATCACGCGTTTCTTCTGGCGCACGCCAGTAGCCGGGTGTGATGTTCGGGCCTTTGTAGCGAATTTCGATTTTGTCGCCGTCTGGAATCAGCTTGATTTCCAAACCCGGCGTGGGCACGCCAAGGTCGGCGGTTTTTACATGGGGGTTGGTCACAAACAAAGCAAAGGGGCCAGACTCTGTCATGCCCAAGCCTGTGGTCATCGCAATGCGTTCACCCACTTCACGCTCTTGGCTGGCATACAAGCTGTCCCAAATAGGCTGAGCCATCGCAGCGCCTGCATAGAAAAACATGCCTACACGACTGAGCAAGTTTTTGCGCAACGCATCGTCGGTTTGCATGGCGCTGGCAATGGCTTCAAAACCGGTGGGGACGTTGAAGTAAACGGTGGGTGCAATCTCGCGCAAGTTGCGCAAGGTTTCGTTGATGAGCGCTGGCGTGGGCTTGCCATCATCAATATAGAGCGTGCCGCCGTTGTAGATGACCATACCGAAGTTGTGATTGCCACCGAAGGTGTGGTTCCATGGCAGCCAGTCGATCAGCACGGGTGGCTGCTCCGCCAACAATGGCATGGATTGGCACATCTGCTGTTGGTTGGCGCACCACATGCGGTTGGTGTTCATCACGGCCTTGGGCATCTTGGTGGAGCCTGAGGTGAACAAAAACTTGGCGATGGTGTCCGGCCCTGTGGCTTGCATGGCTGCATCCACTGCGGGTGTGATGGGCGTGGCCAACAGGTCTGCAAATGAGGTGTTCTTGTGGCCTTCGGCTGTACCGTGGGTCAACACCACTTCGACATCAGAGCCCACAGCCGTTTGAATGGCTTTGCCGTAGCGTGCTGCATCTGCAGCAAACACCAAGCCGGGGGTGAGTGTGGTCAAGATGTGGCGCAGCTTGTCGTAGTCTTGGCTGATGGTGGAGTAGGCCGGAGACGCAGGGCAATAAGGCACACCGGCCACCATGCAGCCCAAGGCCATCAAAGCATGTTCAAGGTCGTTCTCAGACAAGATCACCACAGGGCGGTCTGCGCTGAGCCCTCGGTTGATCAAACCTTGTGCGATGTGACGGGCAGACGCGAGGGCTTCGGCATAGCTGATGGGGTGCCAGTCGCCTGAGGTGCCATCGGTGTTTTTCACGCGACGTGCAAACAGGGTTTGCGTTGGCTTTTCTTTGGCCCAATGCACCAAACGATCGGTCATGCGCTCGGCATAGGCGTCAAGCGCTTGGTCTGCCATCATGTAGCGGATGCCGTTTTGGCCTTCACGCATCTTCACGCGTGTGACGCCAAACTTCATGTCACGAAATTTCACTGCAGTCATGGTTTGTCTCCGGTTGAGGCTGTGATCAGCTCTTCTGAACCTTGGCGGCGCGACCTTCTAAGAAGTCTTGAACGCGCTTCTTGGCTTCGGGGGCCGCTTGTGCAATGGCCGACATCATGGATTCGGTGATAAAGCCTTGGTCTGCAGGTTGTTCAGCAATGCGTGGCAAAACGTTCATCAATGCGTAGTTGGTGAGTGGGGCATTGCTGCCAATGCGTTGTGCCAACTCAAAGGCTTTGTCAAAAGAGGTGCCGTTGGGCACGAGGTATTGCGCAAAGCCAGCGCGTTCGCCGTCGACAGCGTTGTAGACGCGCCCTGTCATCATCATGTCGGTCATGCGTGCCACGCCAATCAGGCGTGGGATGCGCACGGCACCGCCACCGCCCACAAAAATACCGCGTGTGCCCTCAGGCAAAGCGTAGAAAGTGCTTTCGTCAGCCACCCGAATGTGGCAAGCGCTGGCCAGCTCTAAGCCGCCGCCGACCACCGCGCCATGCAAGGCGGCGATGACAGGCACGGGGCCATATTGCAAACGCTCTAAGGCGTAGTGCCATGAACGTGAGTGGTGCATGCCTTGGCCAGCATCGCGTTCTTTCAAATCGCTCAAATCCAAGCCTGCGCAGAAGTGGTCGCCATCACCGGCGATGACCGCTGCCTTGGCGTTGTCGGGGAGGTTTTCAAAAATGTGGCGAAGCGACGCAATCAAGGCATCGTTGAGCGCGTTGCGTTTGGTGGGGCGTGTCAAACGGATGACCGCGATGTCGCCACGCATTTCAAAGTGGATGTCTGAGTTTTGATTCATGGTCGGGTTTGCTCGTGGTTGCTTTTGATCTGGAAATGAATTATGGTTATGTCTAATAACTAAATAATTGGGACTTACCCTAAATTTGTCAGAA
>CANFZT010000050.1 GCA_947451565.1 Comamonadaceae bacterium
CGCACAAAGACATGCCCGGAGGGCAGCCGTCAATCACGCAGCCAATGGCTGGGCCGTGGGATTCACCAAAGTTGGTGACGGTGAAAAGGGTTCCGAAGGTATTGCCGCTCATGGGGTGAGATTATCCCACCACCGCGAGGTGCCTCGCCTTACTTATCGTCAGGGTCTGGCGTGCCGCTAGGCCAGTCTTTGATGTAGGCCTTGAGCATTTTGTTCTCAAAATTTTGGCTGTCCACCACCGACTTCGCCACGTCATAAAAGCTGATGACACCTTGCAGTTGGCGGTTCCCAATGACGGGCATGTAGCGAGCGTGGCTCTCCAGCATCATGCGACGAACATCGTCAATGGCGGTCTCAGGCGAACATGTGAGGGGGTGATCGTCCATCGCGCTGCGCACAGTGAAGTCGCCCAAGGTGCCGCCATTGCGACTCAAAGCTTGAATCACTTCACGGAAGGTCAGCAGGCCGACCAAGTCGCCATGCTCCATGACCAAGAGTGAACCCATGTCTTTTTCAGCCATGATGCTGACGGCCAAAGCCAGTG
This sequence comes from Comamonadaceae bacterium, assembly GCA_947451565.1. Taxonomy (GTDB): domain Bacteria; phylum Pseudomonadota; class Gammaproteobacteria; order Burkholderiales; family Burkholderiaceae_C; genus Limnohabitans. Next base: position 545 of record CANFZT010000050.1, read on the forward strand.
GCTCCATGGGGTCGATGGTGAACAAGGTCCCGCCGCCTTGGTCTTTGACTCGCAAGATATCGCTGACTTTCATGGTTTGTCTCCTCCGCTGAGGTATGAAATATAGCCCACAATGACTATCAGGAATCTGACAAAACACCCCAGGAAACCATGCCCGGCTACAACGACCCCAGCTTTGACACTCTCGCCTTGCACGCAGGTGCAGCACCCGACCCCAGCACTGGCGCCCGCGCCGTGCCCATTCACCTCACAACGTCGTTTGTGTTTGAGTCCAGCGACCATGCAGCTTCGCTGTTCAACCTCGAACGAGCGGGCCATGTCTACAGCCGCATCAGCAACCCCACCAACGCCGTCTTAGAGCAACGCGTGGCGGCGCTGGAAGGTGGTATCGGAGCCATCACCACCGCCAGCGGCCAAGCCGCCTTGCACTTAACGATTGCCACGCTCATGGGCGCTGGCTCGCACATCGTGGCCAGCACGGCTTTGTATGGCGGCTCACACAACCTGCTGCACTACACGCTGAGTCGCTTTGGCATTGAGACCACGTTTGTGAAACCCAACGACATGGACGCATGGCGTGCCGCCGTTCGCCCCAACACGAAATTGTTTTTTGGCGAAACCGTGGGCAACCCAGGGCTTGAGGTGCTGGACATTCCCACCGTCTCGTCCATCGCCCACGAGGCCGGCGTGCCGCTGCTGGTGGACAGCACACTCACCACGCCTTACCTGGTCAAACCATTCGAGCTAGGCGCTGATTTGGTGTATCACTCCGCCACCAAATTCCTCAGCGGTCACGGCACCGTGATAGGTGGCGTGGTGGTGGATGGCGGTAGCTTTGACTGGGAAAAAAGTGGCAAATTTCCCGAGTTGACCCAAAGCTACGAAGGCTTTCACAACATGGTGTTCAGCGAAGAAAGCACCGTCGGCGCCTTCTTGCTGCGTGCGCGCCGCGAAGGTTTGCGTGACTTTGGCGCATGCATGAGCCCCCATAGCGCTTGGCTCATTTTGCAAGGTATCGAAACCCTGTCGCTGCGCATGGACCGCCACATGGCCAACACCGAAAAAGTGGTGCAATTTTTAGCCAGTCATCCGTTGGTCAGCCGGGTCGGTCACCCCCTCATCGAGAGCCACCCTAGCTACGCGCTGGCTGAAAAACTATTACGCTTTGGCGCACGCGGCGCAGGATCGGTATTCAGCTTTGACATCCAAGGCACGCGCGAACAAGGCAAGGCGTTCATCGAAGCACTCAAAATTTTCAGCCACCTCGCCAATGTGGGGGACTGCCGCAGCTTGGTGATTCACCCCGCCAGTACGACCCACTTCCGCATGAGTGACGACGCATTGCATGCTGCAGGCATTGGCCCAGGCACCATCCGTTTGTCCATTGGCCTTGAAGACCCCGCTGATTTGATAGACGATTTAAAACGCGCCTTGAAAGCGGCAGAAAAAGTTGGCATTAAATCCAACAAGGCTTGAGGACCATCACGATGAAGTTCACCCTGCACACACCCACAGGCCAAGCCTACGACACGTATGCCTACACAGGCGGCAAAGCGTTTGACGCCACCCAACCCACCCTGGTGTTCATTCACGGCGTGCTCAATGACCACAGCGTGTGGATCTTGCAAACCCGTTATCTGGCACACCACGGCTTCAATGTGTTGGCTATTGATTTACCCGGCCACGGACGCAGCGGCGGCGATGCACCACACAGCGTGGAAGAGGCGGTGCTGTTCATCGAGGCCTTATTAGATGCGGCTGGCATACAACAAGCCGGCTTGGTCGGTCATAGCTGGGGCTCTCTGATTTCCCTTGAAACAGCGGCTCGCTTGAAAGACCGCATCACGCACTTGGCCTTGGTGGGCACGGCCTTTCCGATGAGGGTGTCACCCGCGCTGATTGAGGCGTCATTGAACGAGCCCACGAAAGCTCTGCAGATGGTCAATGTGTTTTCGCGCGCCACACTCGCTGCGCCACCTTCCGTTCTTGGCCCTGGCACATGGGTGTATGGCGCATCGATGGCCTTGGGCCGACGCGTTTTGGCCAGCAACCCGCTGGTGAATATTTTCCACAGAGGCTTTGTGGCATGTGACAGCTATGACAACGGTTTACAAGCCATGGCAGCGATCACCTGCCCTGTTCTTTTTCTGCTGGGTGAAAGTGACCAAATGACACCGCCACGGGCGGCAAAAAGTCTGATCGACCAAGCGCAAACGACAGGCAAAAAATTCAGCGTGGTCCAAATTCCGATGGGACACCACCAGATGAGCGAGGCCCCAGAAGAAACGCTTGCCGCATTAAAAACGTTTCTGGGCCTGACGACTTAGGACTTGACTTAGGACTTAAAGCACTTCGCGCCGTTCAAAGGACATCGCGCAAGCGCAAGTCCTGCCACCTCATCCACAGCCCTTCGGCTTCTGGAGTGCGGACCAAGAGCAAACGCTCCATCAACGGCACCAGCGGTGTGCGATGAGGATCTGCCAGCATCACGTAGCGGGCTTCTTTCACATGGCTTTGTCGTGCATCGACTGACTCACTCAGCCGGGCAATCCAATCCAGATCCACCAAAGTGGCTAGCACGTCTTCAATTTGCAGGGGATCGAGCGCCAAGTCTTCGCACAAAGTGGTCATGCTCGCGCCATGTTCATCAGTATTGCGCGCAATTTGCAAACGCTGCAACACCTCCAAAGCCAATTGGAAACGCCACCCCACACTGCGACCATCACGCGAGATACCGCCCAACAAGCTGGGCAAATTAGCTACCAACACAGCACCAATCAGCACGATGGACCATGCAAAATAAATCCACACCAACAAAATCGGCACCGTCGCAAATGCGCCATACACCACCGAATAGGTCGGCATCTGACCAAAGTAATACGCCAAAACTTTGCGCGCAATCTCCGTGGCAGCAGCCACCCACACACCGCCCAACAGCGCATGGCTCCAGCGGACTTGGGTGTAGGGCACGAAGCGATAAAGCGCACTCACGGCCCACGCCAAAAGGAAAAACTCCAAGGTGCTGAACAACCAATGCAAACTGCCCACCCCATCGGGCACGACGCCACGCGACACTGCCATGAACTGCGACATCATGACCAAGCTCGCGCCCATCAGCAGCGGCCCTAAGGTGATGGCGGTCCAATACAACAACATGCTGTGGGCCAACGGGCGGCGCTTGCGCACACGCCAAATCGCATTGAGGGTGCGGTCAATCGTGAACACCAACGCCAGTGCCGACAACAACAACGCGGTCACACCCACAGCACCAAGGCGGCTGGCTTTGCTGGCAAATAACGTCAAATAGCCCAGCACTTGGCGCGAAATATTGTCTGGCACCAAGCTCTCCACCAGGCGTTTTTGCAGTACGGTTTGAAAGTCACCAAACAAAGGGAAAGCGGTCAAAACAGCCAGCGCCACGGTCACCATGGGCACCAAGGCGATGGTGGTGGTAAAGGTCAAACTACCTGCGGTTTGCCCTAATCGGTCCTCGCGGAAACGTTGGCGCAAAGTACGCGCTGTGTTGCGCCAAGGGAATCGGGCGAGTCGTTCAAAAAAATCTTGGAGTTGCGGGACAATCATGGGCTGAATCATCCCACTTTCTATGCACAACGCCACCCTCGCTCCTCAAGAAAATTCGCCCCGTCATGTGACGCTCACCCGCATGCTAGCCGTGAGCAGCTTGATGGGCCTCATCGTGCTTGGCTTGGCTTGGGAGCTGTGGCTTGCCCCTCTGCGCCCGGGCGGCACGTTGTTGGCCCTCAAGGTGTTGCCCCTGTGCTTTCCGCTCACAGGTTTGCTGAAAAACCGGATGTACACCTACCGCTGGCTCAGTTTGTTGATTTGGCTGTATTTCACAGAAGGGGTGGTTCGCGCTTGGGGCGACACCGCACCGAGCAACTACTTTGCATTGGCTGAAGTGGTTTTGTGTGTGGTGCTCTTCGTCGCCTGCGCCTTGCATGTGCGACTGCGCTTGAAACATGCCAAAGAAAATCCACCCCACGATCCACCTACCGCTTAAAGACCACCATGCTCCAACCCGCATCGCTTGATTTATTAATCGCATTGCGCGAGCTACTGGGCGAAGCCCATGTCTTGACCTCAGGCGATTTGTCCGCGTATGAACAAGACTGGCGAAAACGCACACGCGGTCAGGCTTTGGCCGTCGTGCGTCCTAGCAGCACACAACAAGTGGCGGACGTGGTCAAAGCCTGCGCCCAAGCCAATGTCAGCATCGTGCCGCAAGGCGGCAACACCGGTTTGGTGGTGGGCGGCATCCCCGACAACACAGGGGCACAAGTGCTATTGAGTTTGCAACGCATGAACACGATACGCGCCATCGATGCTGACAACCTTGCCCTCACCGCAGAGGCCGGCTGTGTCTTGCAAAACGTACAACAAGCCGCCGAGCAGTCCGGTTTTCTATTCCCCTTGAGCTTGGGGGCAGAGGGCAGTTGCACCCTCGGTGGCAACTTGGCCACCAACGCGGGCGGCACACAGGTCGTACGTTATGGCAACGCGCGTGAGCTGTGTTTAGGGCTCGAAGTGGTCACAGCGCAGGGTGATGTCATGCACAGCCTCAGCGGCCTGCGCAAAGACAACACTGGCTATGACTTGCGTCACCTCATGATTGGCAGTGAGGGCACCCTAGGCATCATCACCGCCGCCACCATGAAGCTCTACCCCATGCCTGCAGCCCGCCTGACCGCTTGGGCCGCGGTGCCCTCGGTGGCGCATGCCGTCAAGTTATTGGGCTTGGCACACCAACACCTAGGCGCAGGGGTGACCGGTTTTGAAATGATGGGCCAATTCGCCTTGCGCTTGGTCGACAAACACTACCCACAACTGCGCGTGCCTCTATGGCAAGACACCCCCTACTGCGTGCTACTAGAGAACTCAGACTCCGAATCGGAAGCTCACGCTCGCCAACGGTTTGAACACCTGCTGGAACTCGCCTTGGAAGATGGTTGCGTCAGCGATGCTGTCGTGGCAGAAAACTTGAGCCAAGCACGCAACCTTTGGCACATCCGAGAAAGCATCACGCTGGCACAAGCCGAAGAAGGCTTGAATATCAAGCATGACATTTCGGTGCCCATCTCATCCATCCCACGCTTCGTCGAGGAAACAGATGCTTTGTTGACGCGTGAAATTTCAGGCGTGCGTTTGGTGAACTTTGGGCACTTGGGCGACGGCAATTTGCATTACAACGTGCAAGCCCCTGAAGGCTGCGATACCCAAGCGTTTTTACGTGACCACGAAGACCGTGTGAATGCGCTGGTTTATCAATCGGTCAAGCGCTTCAAAGGGTCTATTTCTGCCGAACACGGCGTGGGCAGCATGAAAGTGGACAGCCTGCCGCACTACAAAGACCCTGTGGCTTTGGCGCTGATGCAGCGCATCAAACATGCATTGGACCCACAGGGCTTGCTGAATCCTGGCCGTGTCGTTCGTTGAGGCTTGGTTCTGACGCGTATCTATCGTTATCGTGCGACAGGGACTTCCACTAATTTCACGCGACTGGCGTTATCCGGTAAGGACACACGACCACCTTGAAAGTAAATTTGAATTTTCTGTAAATTCGAACCAGACACTTGCCAGGGTGGAATGCCATGGACGCTGCGATCTTCACCCGCTTTGAGTTGCAAACGCGTCGCTTCCTTGTTGCCATCCACAACACAAACTTCTGTATCAGTGGCGCTCACCAAATAGACATAACGCCCTTCTTTGCGGGCGACGAATGAGGTCAACTCCGACATGGGCTCATTGGAATAAGCGCAAGCACCCGCCGACACCACAACAGGCACCTGAGGTGCAGGTGCAGGTGCGGGTGCGGGTGCGGGTGCGGGTGCGGGCACAGCAGACGGTAAAACGCTTTGAGGCGAAGGCACTGCCTGAACCGAAATTTGGGGGCTGCGCAAAACAAACCAAACGATCGCAATAGTCAGCAACAGCAATGCAGTTAAAAGTTGTTTGTGCGCTTGGAGGCTAGACAAACTAGCGTGTACCCACTCAAAGTTAGATCGACCCATCGCGGGTTGTTCGCTCATGGCCACAATTTGGGCCAGCGCGCTCCGATGCGGCTCGGCGACTTTGTCGACATCGTGTAATGCTTCTGGCATTTCTACAGTTGGGGGCTCCGCCCCTAAAACCATCAGCACACGTTTGTAGGCTTGACGTTTGATGGCGTCAGAGTAAAAAAAGTTCTCGTCACCGTCACGCTCCAGCGCTTGAACTTGCGCCACAGACAGACACGCGATGCGCGCGAGCACGACCAAATCCATGCCCGCAGCTTCGCGCATTTGCCGAAGGTAGTGAGGATCACAGATGTTGTACAAACTACGCTTGTGCTGGAAAGGATCGTTAGATGTCATATTTGACAGGTTTATCACAACTTATCTAAAAATTCAGAATGTACTCTGTCAGTGCATTTCCTGATCGTCAATACACTTGGCGACATATAACTTTAAGCTTAACTAAATTATCAGTCTCAGCATTTAAACTCTAAAGCGTTTTTAAACAACTTAGCTCCTATGCGCCCTATACGCCGCCAGTACGAAGACTTCATGCAACACGTCAACACCCACGGTGTTGCCAAGACCGATCGCACCGGCACGGGCACAAAAAGCGTGTTTGGCTACCAAATGCGTTTTGACCTGAACGAAGGGTTCCCGCTGGTCACCACCAAGAAGGTTCACCTACGCTCTATCATTCAAGAACTCCTCTGGTTTTTGACAGGTTCTAGTGACAACAACTGGCTCAAAGAACGCGGCGTGACCATTTGGGACGAATGGGCCCGTGAAGATGGCGACCTTGGCCCCGTCTACGGCGTGCAGTGGCGCAGCTGGCCCACACCCGATGGCGGTCACATTGACCAAATTCAACAAGTCATCGACACGCTCAAAAACAATCCTGACAGCCGCCGCATCATTGTGAGCGCATGGAACGTGGCTGAACTCAACAAAATGGCGCTCATGCCTTGTCATGCGTTCTTCCAGTTCTATGTGGCGCCTGCACAAAACCCAGGCGACAAAGCCAAACTCAGCTGCCAGTTGTACCAACGCAGTGCCGACATTTTCTTAGGCGTGCCCTTCAACATCGCCAGCTACGCTCTGCTCACGCACATGGTCGCTCAGCAATGCGACTTAGATGCGGGGGACTTCATCTGGACGGGTGGCGATTGCCACATTTACAGCAACCACCACGAACAAGTGGCACTGCAACTCAGCCGCGAGCCCTTTGCCTACCCGACCCTTCATATCAAGCGCAAACCAGATTCCATTTTCGACTACCAGTTTGAAGACTTCGAGGTGTTGGACTATCAATGCCACGCCGCCATCAAAGCGCCAGTTGCGGTTTAACCCATATGGCTTTGAATTTGATTTTTGCGTGTGCGCGCAATGGTGTCATTGGCAAAGACAACACGCTGCCTTGGCATTTGCCCGAGGACTTGGCGCACTTCAAACAAACCACCATGGGTCAACCTGTGGTGATGGGACGCAAAACATGGGAATCGTTGCCCCCTAAATTTCGCCCCCTACCCGGCCGCACCAATATCGTGGTGACGCGTCAAACCGATTGGCAGGCCGAGGGTGCGGTGGTGGCCCATTCCATCGAGGAAGCGATGCAACACTGCCCCAGCGATGCACAGGTGTGGGTCATTGGTGGTGCGCAGGTGTATGCGCAAGCCATGCCTTTGGCCACACGCGCTGTGATCACAGAAATTGATGCCGACTATGACGGCGATGCGTTCGCCCCCACCTTCGATGCCAACTGGCAAGAAACCGAACGCAGCACACATGTTGCGGCCAATGGCTTGCACTACAGCTTTGTCACCCTCACGCGAACACCTTAAGCAGGAGTATTTGAATGTCTGAACACGGTTTTCATGTCCATGGCCCACACGACCACGAGTTAGAACACGCAGCGCAAGGCCACGGCAACAGCTTCACCAACAAAATTGCCATGTTCACCGCCATCATCGCCACCGTGGGTGCCATCTTTGGTTACATGGGAGGTGCCACACAAGCCAACGCAGGTTTGTACAAAAACGATGCGGCGATCAAAAAGACAGAAGCGTCTAACCAATGGAATTATTACCAGGCCAAGAGCAGCAAGCAAAACTTGATGGAACTCGCGCTTGAGTTAGCCCCGGCCACCAAAAAAGACTTTTACGCAGAAGAAATCAAACGCTACAAAGCCGAAAAAGCGGACATCAAAACTGGCGCTGAAAAACTAGAAGCACAAGCCAAAGCATTTGACGAAATGTCCGACGCACAAATGCACCAGCATCACCGCTGGGCACAAGCCACCACCGTGCTGCAAGTGGCCATCGCACTGGCCGCCATTGCCCTGCTCACCCGCAAAGTGTGGGTGGAATACGCCATGTTTGGCACGGGCGCGCTGGGCGTTGCCGTTGGTATTTTGGCCGCATTACACCTTTAAGTCAGAACACACACATGCAACTCGCAACTTGGAACGTCAACTCTCTCACCGTGCGCTTACCCCAAGTGCTGGACTGGTTAGCGGCCAACCCCGTTGACACCTTGGTGTTGCAAGAAACAAAAACCACGGACGATAAGTTTCCGCGTGAAGCGATTGAAGCCGCCGGGTACAAGGTGGCGTTTTTTGGTCAAAAAACCTACAACGGTGTGGCCTTGCTCTCGCGCACCGAAGCCAGTGATGTGGTGAAGAACATCCCCGGCTTTGAAGATGACATGGCCCGCGTGATTGCTGGTACGGTCGATGGTGTGCGGGTGATTGGCGCCTACTTCCCCAACGGACAAGCGCCAGACAGTGACAAGTTTGTTTACAAAATGCGTTGGCTTGAAGCCCTACAAAACTGGCTGCGCGATGAACTCAAGGAGCACCCGAAGCTGGTGTTGATGGGCGACTTCAACATCACCGTGGATGACCGTGATCTGTGGGACCCCGTGGCGTTGAAAGACACCATTCACTGCACGGTGGAAGAGCGTGCGCATTTCCAGGCCTTGATTGACTTGGGCACACACGATGCGTTTCGACTGTTTGAGCAAGCCGAGAAAAGCTACAGCTGGTGGGACTACCGTGAGTTTGCGTTCCGTCGCAACCGGGGTTTGCGTATCGACCATATTTTGGTGAGTGACGCACTCAAGCCCGCGGTTCAGGCTTGTGTAATTGATAAGGCGCCGCGTAAAAACGAGCGCCCCAGCGACCATGTCCCTGTGGTGGTCACGCTCAGCTAACTCAGTCGTCTAAGCCCAACTCTTGAATCTTGCGCGTGATGGTGTTGCGGCCAATGCCCAACTTTTGTGCCGCCTCAATGCGACGGCCTCGCGTGTTAACCAAAGCGGTTTGAATCAAGCGCGCTTCGAAGCGGTTGATCAACACATCCCACACATCGGTACGGCCCGCCACTAACAGGCTCATGGCCTCTGCCTCTAAGCCTTGCTCCCAATCAGCGCCTGGCATGTTCAAAACGACAGGCGCAGCTGCCCCCCCCTCTGCCACAGCTGCGACAGGCGGAACGGCCACACGGTGTGCGTCTGACATGGCCGCGCTGGCAAATGAACTCGTGTCTTGGCCTGTGTGAGGCAACGGCTCTGAAGCATCGCCTGTCAGCACCACTTCAGGAGGCAAGTCTTTGGGCTCAATCACTTGGGCAGGGGCCATCACCGTGAGCCAGTGGCAAATGTTTTCCAGTTGACGCACGTTACCCGGAAATGCAAATTGGTTGAGCACTGTTTGTGCAGATTCAGAGATGCGCTTGGGCTCCACGCCCAATTGTTGTGCGCTCTGCTGCAAAAAGTGGCGCGTCAAAGTGGGGATGTCTTCGCGACGTTCACGCAAGGCGGGCAAGCGCAAGCGAATCACGTTCAGGCGGTGGTACAAGTCCTCACGAAACACGCCGTCTTTGACGCGTTTTTCTAGGTCTTGATGCGTGGCCGCAATCACGCGCACGTTGGCTTTGATGGCGTTGTGACCGCCCACGCGGTAGTAGGTGCCATCGCTCAACACGCGCAGCAATCGGGTTTGTAAATCGAACGGCATGTCACCGATTTCATCCAAAAACAAGGTGCCGCCCTCGGCCTGCTCAAAGCGACCACGGCGTGTGGTTTGCGCCCCCGTGAATGCACCACGTTCGTGCCCGAACAGCTCGCTCTCTAGCAAATCTTTCGGGATAGCAGCCGTGTTGATGGCGACAAATGGGCCTTTGTTGCCCGCATCGCCACGCGGTGAATGTTTGTGCAAGGCGCGTGCGACCAGCTCTTTGCCAGAGCCACTCTCGCCCGTGATCATCACCGTCACATTGCTTTGGCTCAAACGACCAATCGCGCGAAACACATCTTGCATGGCGGGCGCTTGGCCTAGCATTTCGGGAGTGGCGTCTTGCTGCTCGCTTTGCGCTTGTTCGCGTTGGCTTTCGTCCAAGGCACGTCGAATCAACTCAACCGCTTTGGGTAAATCAAAGGGTTTGGGCAGGTACTCAAACGCGCCACCTTGGAAGGCCGACACGGCACTGTCCAAATCTGAAAAGGCCGTCATGATGATGACGGGCAACGCGGGCAAACGCTCTTTGACCTTCGTCAACAAGTCCAAGCCCGAACCACCGGGCATGCGAATGTCGCTGACCAAAATTTGCGGGCCCTCATCTTCACTCACCGAGTCGAGCGCTTGCAGCACTTCGCGGGGGCTGGTGAAGCTGCGCGTGGGCAGGTTCTCGCGCAACAGCGCTTTTTCCAGCACGAAGCGAATTGACTGATCGTCGTCCACAATCCAAATCGATTTCATCTCGGTACTTTCTGTTTCAAGTTAGGGGCCACACGAGGCGTCAGGGTAGTGGGATCAGAATTTTGAAATCTGTTCGTCCCGGCACACTGTCACACTCAATCAAGCCATGGTGCTGTTGCACAAAAGTTTGTGCCAAATTCAGCCCCAGGCCAGAACCGCCATCCCGTCCAGAGACCAAGGGGAAAAATAACCTGTCCTTGATTTCTTCCGGAATACCGGGCCCGTTGTCTATCACATGCAATTCCAATGCCAACCGATAGCGTTGTTTGCTAAAAGTGACTTGTCGGTTGATGCGTGTGCGTAAAACAATCTCAGCCTTGCCCTCGGTCACACGTTCAGCCAAGGCTTGGGCTGCGTTGTGCACGATGTTGAGCACCGCTTGAATGAGCTGTTCACGGTCACCTCGGAACTCTGGAATCGAGATGTCATAGTCGCGCACCACCGTCAAGCCCTTTGGAAACTCAGCCAAGATGAGACTGCGCACCCGTTCACACACCTCATGGATATTCACATCGCCCACCACATGCGGGCGGCGGTGCGGTGCCAGCAAACGGTCCACCAACACCTGCAAGCGGTCTGCCTCATGGATGATCACTTGGGTGTATTCGATGAGGTCTTTGCTTTCAACCTCCATTTGCAGCAACTGTGCTGCACCACGGATGCCGCCTAGTGGGTTTTTGATCTCGTGGGCTAAATTCCGAATCAACTCTTTGTTGGCTTGCGCTTGGTCAATCAAGCGCTCTTCGCGGTCTTGACGGGTTTGTTGCTCTAGAGGAAGCAGTTCCACCAACACCTCACCCGCCACCTCCGTCGGTGCCACGATGACGTGGACGGGCATTGGGTCTTGCAGCGGACGCCGCAAATGGGCGTCGTACCGCATGGTGGCAAACGCGTGGGTCTGTGCGCCTTGCAACGCACTCTCAAACGACTGTGTTTCACTGAAATAGCTGGCCAGTGCAGAGCCTTCGATGGTTCGACGGGACACGCCCATCACATCCTCAAGCGCGGCATTGGCAAACACCACCACCCCATCGGTGCGCACCACCGCGACCAATGTGGCGAGCAAGTCAAAGGCTTGCGCGTAACTAGGTTGCATGTGACTGGTTGATATGGTCATGGTTTGGCTCCCGTCTGAACAGGCACAGGCAAACGCGACAACTCGCGCTGCAAGCCCGCCACATCCGCCTCGACACGTTGAATGGCCCCGCGCAGTTGGGCCACGCGGTCTTGGTATTTTTGGGGTTCACGAAGCTCATGGTCCCGACGTTCGGGTTCACCGCGGTTCCACTCGCGCAGCAACTCGGCGTGCTGCTTTTGTGCCCTTTGTAATTCTGCTTGCAACACAGTTTGCGCTTGCGTGTCTCGCTGGCGTTGGTCTGTGCTATCTACCTTCGCAGTCAATACCCCAGCATTGGGCGCGCCCCCCTGCGGGCCTTGCGTGCGCGTGCCTTCAATCACGATCACGCGCTGCCCTGTATTGCGCAAGAGGGTGCAGCTTTGCTTGGTATCAGGCTGATTGGTATAGGTATTCCCACAACGGTAAATATGCTGTGGATCATTCGCCCACACGGGCAAGACAAACCAGCACAAGCTGATCAGCGTCACATCACGCATGGCATGAGACCAGCGGCGAGAAAACAAAAAACAGGTCATAAAAGTGTGGCTTCAAACAAAAAAGGACGGCTTACGCCGTCCTTTTTATTGCACTTGACGTTGCAACGAATTACAGCGAGTAGTACATGTCGTATTCGACAGGAGACACTTCCACACGGCTGCGGGTCACTTCTTGCATCTTCAATTCGATGTAAGCGTCGATCCATGAGTCGGTGAACACGCCGCCTTTGGTCAAGAAAGCGCGGTCTGCGTTCAATGCGTCCAAAGCTTGATCCAAGCTAGAGCACACGGTTGGCACCAACTTGTCTTCCTCTGGAGGGAGGTGGTACAAGTCTTTGGTCGCTGCTTCGCCTGGGTGGATCTTGTTCTCGATACCGTCCAAACCAGCCA
>CANFZT010000051.1 GCA_947451565.1 Comamonadaceae bacterium
CGAGCGAAGCGAGTGGGAGCAAGGCCGGTTCCGGCACCCTCGCCAGCGGAACCGACGACTACGACCTCTACCTGCCATCTTCCGTACTGGTCACCGGCTACGACATCATCTTCTTCTGGGTTGCCCGCATGATCATGATGACCACGCACTTCACCGGCAAAGTGCCCTTCAAACACGTCTACATCCACGGCTTGGTGCTTGACGCACAAGGCAAAAAGATGAGCAAGTCCGAGGGCAACGTGTTGGACCCGGTGGACTTGATCGACGGCATCACCTTAGAGCCCTTGCTCGACAAACGCACCCAAGGTTTGCGCAAGCCCGAGACAGCGCCCAAAGTGCGCAAGCAAACTGAAAAAGAATTTCCAGACGGCATTCCCGCCTACGGAGCGGACGCGCTGCGCTTCACCTTTGCAGCACTTGCCTCTTTGGGCCGCAGCATCAACTTCGACAGCAAACGCTGCGAGGGCTACCGCAACTTCTGCAACAAAGTGTGGAACGCCTCACGCTTTGTGCTGATGAACTGCGAAGGCCAAGACTGTGGCCTCAAAGAACACACCAAAGAAGAATGCGCCGTGGGCGGCCCATCACACGGCTACCTGAACTTCAGCCAAGCCGACCGCTGGATTGTTTCTAAGCTGCAACGCGTGGAAGCTGAAGTTGCCAAAGGGTTTGCCGAGTACCGCTTGGACAACGTGGCCAACACGATTTACGACTTCGTGTGGAACGAGTTCTGCGATTGGTATTTAGAAATCGCCAAGGTACAAATCAACACCGGTGACGACTCGCAAAAACGCGCGACGCGCCGCACCTTGATTCGCACACTCGAAACCATTTTGCGTTTGGCCCATCCCATCACGCCGTTCATCACCGAAGCGCTGTGGCAAACCGTGGCTGTGGTGGCAGGCCGCGTGTCAGCCAGCGACAAAACGGCCTCGATCAGCATCGCGGCCTACCCTGTGAGCCAACCCGAGCGCATCGACGAACAAGCCGAGGCCTATGTGGCCCGCGTGAAATCATTGGTTGATGCTTGTCGCAATTTACGCGGTGAGATGAGCGTATCGCCAGCCACTCGCATGCCTTTGTTCGCGCTGGCGGGTAGTGCCGAAGAGCACACCTTCATGCAAAGCGTGGCACCTGTCTTGCAAGCCCTGGCCAAGCTTAGCGAAGTCAAGGTATTTGACGATGAGGCGGCATGGTCTGCCGCAGCGCAAGCTGCCCCCGTGGCAGTGATTGGTGAGTTACGCGTGTGCTTGTTCATTGAAGTGGACGTGGCGGCTGAAAAGATTCGCTTGGACAAAGAAATCGAGCGCTTGCAAAACGAAATCGAAAAAGCAGGCGCTAAGCTGAAAAACGAAGCCTTCGTGGCCAAAGCGCCTCCCGCCGTGATTGAAGAAGCCAAGAAACGCGTGGCCGAGTTCACCGCCACCCTCACCAAAGTACAAGACCAACGCGTCAAACTAGGGACATAAAGCCTCGCTAAACTGGGCAGAAATACTATTTCACACCTATGACTCCAAAGCTCACCAAAGCCGTGTTCCCTGTCGCAGGCATGGGCACGCGTTTTTTGCCCGCCACCAAAGCAAGCCCCAAAGAAATGCTGACGGTGGTGGACAAGCCCTTGATTCAATACGCGGTGGAAGAGGCCTATGAAGCCGGTATCCGTGAAATGATTTTCGTCACGGGTCGCAGCAAGCGCGCTATTGAAGACCACTTTGACATGGCCTACGAGCTCGAAACCGAGCTGGAGGCGGCTGGCAAGCAAGCCCTGCTCGACATCGTGCGCAGCGTGCAACCCGACGACATGCAGTGCGTGTATGTGCGCCAAGCACGCGCACTTGGCCTGGGTCATGCGGTGCTGTGTGCCGAACGCTTGGTGGGTAATGAACCTTTTGCTGTCTTGCTTGCCGATGATTTGATGCGCGGCAAAGCTGGCGGCCCCGGTGTACTCAAACAAATGGCGGAGGTGTTTGCGCGCACGCAATCTTCGGTCTTAGCGGTACAAGACGTGCCGATAGAACATGTGCACCGCTATGGCGTGGTGGCAGGCATAGACATTGGCAACGGCTTGGTGGATATCCAAAAAATGGTGGAAAAACCCAAGGCCGAAGCCGCCCCCTCACGCACCACGGTGGCGGGTCGCTATATTTTGACCCCTGCTGTGTTTGAACGCATTCGCGCGGGCGGACGCGGCGTGCAAGGCGAAATTCAGCTGACCGACGGTATTGCAGGATTGCTGACTACCGAAAAAGTGCTTGCCTATTCCTACGAAGGCAAGCGCTACGACTGCGGCAGCAAAGTGGGCTTCTTGCAAGCCAGTGTTGAACTGGCACTAGAGCACTCGGAAGTTGGTGCTGAATTCCGTAACTACCTCAAGCAACTCAACGTCGCTTGAGGATGTGAATGAAGTCGTTACCTTGCGTGGTTTGCGACAACAGCTCATTACCCGTTTGTTTGGCAAACGCAGCAAAGTCACGCAAAGAGCCGGTGTCGGTGGACACCACTTTCAGCACCTGACCACTCGCCATAGCGGTGAGTGCCTTTTTGGCTTTCAAAATAGGCAGCGGACAGTTCAAGCCGCGCGTGTCCAATTCGACATCGATGTTCATGCTGGAAATACGCCTGTCGACAAGTAACGGTCACCACGGTCACACACGATGAAGGCAATGGTCGCGTTTTCGACCTGTTGTGCAATTTGCATCGCCACCCAACATGCGCCAGCCGCAGAAATGCCGGCAAAGATGCCTTCTTCGCGCGCCAAACGGCGACACATGTCTTCAGCATCTTCTTGGCTGACGTAGATCAGTTCATCCACATTTTTGGCATCGTAAATTTTGGGCAAATACTCTTGCGGCCATTTGCGGATGCCTGGAATGCGCGAGCCTTCTGAGGGCTGCGCGCCGATGATGCGAATGGCGGGGTTCTTCTCTTTCAAATAACGCGACACACCTGTGATGGTGCCTGTGGTGCCCATGGCGCTCACGAAATGCGTGATGCGGCCTTGTGTTTGCTCCCACAACTCAGGGCCTGTGGTCTCGTAATGGATGCGCGGGTTGTCTTCGTTGGCAAATTGGTCAAGCACGCGCCCCTTGCCTTCTTTTTCCATGCGTTCGGCCAAGTCACGGGCGTATTCCATACCGCCGCTCTTGGGGGTCAAAATCAGCTCAGCACCAAACGCTTTCATGGTTTGGGCGCGTTCAATCGACAAGTCCTCGGGCATGATGAGGACTATGCGATAGCCTTTGATGGCTGCCGCCATAGCCAGCGCAATGCCTGTATTGCCAGACGTTGCCTCAATCAAGGTATCGCCGGCCTTGATGTCACCGCGCTCTTGCGCACGTTGAATCATGGACAACGCGGGACGGTCTTTGACAGACCCTGCAGGGTTATTGCCTTCGAGCTTGCCCAAGACCACATTACCGCGCTTGGCATTCTCCATCGCGCCAATGCGCTGCAAAGCGACCAAGGGGGTCTTACCAATCGCATCTTCAATCGTGGGGTAAATCATCTGTGAACTCATAACCCACACTGTGCCATAAGTAGTACCCATCGCTTGGGGCCCTCATCAAAAAGTCTCTTCAGCGGCGCCCCAGCGACCCGAAGCTGGCTAGAGACCTGGCTCTAAAGCAAACAAGATTCACCATTTTTTCTAAATACGTCGATAACATTCCCTTATCAAATTTAACCCGTCAAGGAATCCATATGCAAAACCAAATCAAACCCCAAGTTGAAGCCTCTATGCAAGCCGCTTTTGAATTGGCGAACCTGTCGTTCGCTCAAGTCGAGCGCATCACAGAGTTGACGCTCGAACAAGCCAAAGTCAATGCAGAGTTGGCACAAGATCAACTGGCTTCTGTTTTAGACGTCAAAGATCCAACGGCAGCCATCGAATTGCTCAAAGCACAATTGGAAACATCCGCGAAAAGTTTGGCGGGTTTTGCCGCAACAGCGTTCGAGTTGGGTCAACAGTTCCAAGCCGAAGCAGCCGCCTTTGCAGAAGGTCACTTTGATCAAGCCCACGCAGCGGCCAACAAAGCGATCATCGACAACCTGAAAAAAGCCCCCGAAGGCTCTGAAGCGGCGGTGCAAGCCGTTAAAACAGCCGTGGAAGCTGGCAACAAGGCACTGGCCGAAGCACGTAAAAATGCCAAAAAGACCGCCGAGTTGGCCCAAGAAGGCATTGCCAAGCTGAAAGAGCATGCCCCTAAAGTGGCTAAAGCACCTGCACGCCGCAAAGCTCGCGCTTAAGTCGTTTCAGGCTCAAAAATAAATCCCCGTGTAGATCGCTCTACACGGGGATTTTTTATACAACCTCAGCCGCCTTGACGGGCCGACAGTCACCACAGAAGAAATGGCTTTTATCCAGTATGCGACGAAATGATCCCAGAGCGCGAGGCTTGTGCAAGCCGCACTTCATACAACTCATGGTGTTGATCATGTTGCCCGTTGCGCCAAACGGACTACCGCCCGCTTTGGATTTATAGCGAAGACCGTCGCTAGCGATTTTGGTGGTGATGTCGTCTCTGCTCATATGTAGATTTTATCGAATTACCCACAAGGGTAATTGCCTACAGAGCCTAATCTAGTGAAGACGGCAAACTGTGGCCGCTCATCACAGTAAAAACGGCAAGGTCTATTTATTGCTTATCTCCTATTAACCCGAGATGGAAGAAAAAATGACAGTCAACACAATTGGACAAAGCACTTACGCCAGCGGACTGCAGCAGAAGCAGCAAAACATGAACAACATGTTTGCGGCGCTGAAATCTGGGGACATGGCCGCAGCTCAAAAAGCCTACGCATCCTCTGGCTTGCCCCCCATGGCTGCCAACAACACCAGCCCACTCGGGCGCCTGTACCAAGCCTTGCGCCATGAAGACTTGGCAAGCGCACAAAAAGCAGCGCTAGACATGCAGGGAAAGAATGGGAAAAACGCAAACAACCCTGTCAACCCTACCTCCAACAGCGCCAGCCAGCCTACAACACCCGCCCAAAAAGCTGCTGCAGCTTTAACCCAAGCCAGCCTCAAAACCCAACAGTCCAGTGTTTTGGCAATGTTGGGGCGCGGCACCAACGTGAATACATGGGGCTAAGTAGCACCATTGAACTTCCCAGCACTAAACCTGCCCATCTTTTGATTTCGCCATGACTCGTATGTAGTCCATGTTGCCATTGGGACGAATGCCACGTTCAATCTCAACCTTCACTACACGGAAGCACGCGTTAGCCAACGGCCATTTGGAGAGTTATTCAAGTCAGCTACTCGACAGTTGATAGTCAACGAACACTTTAGAGTCGAGCGAACAACGCCCGGAGATGTTTCAAGCGTGTTGCACTTCACATCAGGTGCTGGCGTAATGAGTGGCAAAGACGATTGGCGCATGGTGTATGCCAATCCATTGATTTGGGCGACAGCGCTTGGCATGTTCAGTTCTGAAATGGGGTGGATGCTGCCCACAGCACTTCACACATCTTTAACGATGATTGGTAACGTTTTAGTCCCCATGATGTTGATTTCTTTAGGCGCGAGACTTGCTGGAAGTGAAATTCAAGATGTCAGAGTCGGCGTGCAATCCAGCGTCATGATGTTGGTCATTCGACTGGTTGCTACCTTTGTAATTTTGTCATTCATTCCATTGCAAGGGATAGAGCGCGGCGCCGTCATCTTGTTTGCTTTCTTGCCACCCGCAGTTTTCAACTTCATGCTCGCAGATAAGTTTCAAGTCGAGCCCAACAAGGTGACTTCGTCTGTCATCGTGGGGCATATTTTTAGCTTGGTGTTTTGCCGCTGGACATTTGCGTTTGCTTCAAGTTCTAGCCCAAAACATACAGCGTACTTTCCCGTGTGCAGTTAAACGACCTGAGTCCGAGTAACTGGGCGGGACTTTGGCTGGGGTCTGTGATGTCATGTAACACGACATCTGTTAACCCTCATTTAGAGAGCTAGACATAGCGTTTTCCCTTTTGTGAGGAGCTTTGTGTATGAACATACCCTAGGCTGTCACGAACGTGTCAGCAACATACAGAAGTCAGCAGCAATGATTAGGCAACTTAGGAGGAAATATGATTTGCCTGCAACCCAACTGCACCGACCTCAGCTGCCAAACTCCCTCAGAAAACGCGCAAAGCTATTTCGGACGACGTCAATTTTTACGTGACTTAATTGGCGGCAGCGTGGCAGTTACGAGCCTGTCATCTATCAGCGGTTGCGCGACTTTGTTCGCGCCTACCCCCACCGCCGAAACAATTGTGATCAACGGCAGCATTGCCACGCTCAACCCCAAACAACCCAACGCATCAGCATTGGCAATTGCTGATGGAAAAATCTTGGCCATTGGGAGTGAAGACGAGGTGATGCGCCATCGAACGCCCAACACCCGCATCATTGATGCCCAAAAACGCACGATTGTTCCCGGCTTAAACGATGCTCATACGCATTTCATCCGTGGGGGATTGACCTACTCCATGGAGGTTCGTTGGGATGGTTTGTCGTCCCTCGGCCACGGTCTAGAAATCTTACGAATCCAAGCACAACGTACGCCCTCACCGCATTGGGTGCAGGTCATTGGCGGGTGGACTTGGGCACAATTTGACGAGAAGCGTTTTCCCACCTTGGCTGAAATCAATGCGGCCACCGGGGACACGCCCGCCATGATCATGCATTTGTATGACCGTGCTTGGATTAACCGCGCTGGATTGCGGGTGCTGGGATGGAATAAAGACACACCCAACCCGTTTGGTGGGCAGATCGAGCGTGATGGTGCAGGCAATCCAACAGGTTTACTGATTGCCACTATTGGTCTTCCAGCCTTGGTCAGCACTTGGCTCAAAATTCCACGACTCTCACAAAATGATCAAATTTTGTCCACACAGCACTTCATGCGTGAAAACAATCGTTTGGGATTGACCAGCGTGATTGACGCGGGTGGTGGTGGGCAAAACTATCCGGACAACTATGCCGCGATTGCCCAACTGGCACGCGATAAAAAGATGACCATGCGTATTGGCTATGAGTTGTTCGCACAAGCTGGCGGTAAAGAGATAGACAACTACCAAGCGTGGAGCAAGATGGTGAACGTTGGTGAGGGAGATGACTATTTCCGCATGTTGGGTGCAGGGGAATACATTGTTTGGGCAGCGGGTGACGTCACAAACTTTGACAAAGCGCCGCCCACAATTCCAGCTGTGATGGAAAGCCAACTCACTGCTGTTGGAAAATTTTTGGCTGATAAACGTTGGCCATTTCGCATGCACGCCAGTTTTGATGAGACGGCACAACGCATATTGGGTGTGCTTGAAAAAGTGAACCAAGAGGTACCTCTCACTGGCTTGCGTTGGGGCTTAGATCATTGCGAAACTCTGTCACCCCAGACGTTGGAGCGCGTGGCAGCTTTGGGCGGCAGCATCAACATTCAGAATCGAATGTCATTGGATGGCGAAGCCTTCTTGAAGCGTTATGGCCCTCAGGTCTCAGCAAATGCACCGCCAATTCAACGTATTCGAGAAATGGGCATACCTTTAGCAGCGGGTACCGACGGAAATCGTGCGACAAGCTATAACCCTTGGGTCGGCGTTCATTGGCTCATCACAGGTAAAACATTAGGTGGCACCAAACTTCAAGGCGACCACAACCTACTTAACCGCACAGAAGCCCTGCGTCTTTACACAACGGGTGGCGCATGGATGTCCAACGAAGAAACGAAAAAAGGGACGCTCGAAGTAGGTAAGTTCGCTGATTTGGTATTTCTATCAGCTGACTATTTCAATATGCCGGTCGATGAAATTAAAAATTTGGAGTCGGTGTTGACCATGGTGGGAGGCAACGTTGTCTATGGTTCGGGCGCATATGCGGCAATATCGCAAGCAGCACCACCCATTCATCAAGATTGGCTACCCATGAAAGACTATGGACGCTATTACAAGAGTGCTGGAATTGAGATGCCAAAAGTTGTGAAGTCTTCACAAAACAGTCACCAGCATCCCTTGATCATTGGAGATGCTGGTTCATGGCGCATGGAATGTCCATGTGCATTTTGAATCTCGGTCACCTCACGATGAGCAACAAATGACTATTGAAGTTATCCGCTCCCCTATTTGTCCGGCTAACTTATTGCAACGCTATTTAGGGCATGTAGGCCTAGGTAGACGCAGAGGACTAGGGCATTCCTGACCCTGCCTGAGCCATGTCGGTTTAACCGACATGTTCACACCTGGCCCCAAGTTTTCCCCCTTGGTGCCGATACTTTGAACAGTGGCATGCCATCTAGGGTGATGGCAACGCATACATTTTGGAACTAGAAAACAGGCTGGCAATGAATTCACGGGGAGAATTTTTATTTATGGGACAAAATCTGTGTCATAATCTTGGTCTTCTCTCCCGTGCCCGGGTGGTGAAATTGGTAGACGCAGGGGACTCAAAATCCCCCGCCGCGAGGCGTGCCGGTTCGATTCCGGCCCCGGGCACCATCGGTACTATTTACCGTCCTGACTCGATAGCGCGCCATCAAGCTTATGAATGACGACGACTTTTCCAGCATAGTCAGAAGTGGCTCACAGCACAGTGTGTCGGTTTCCGAGCACACGGGCAACGCCAAAACTCCAAAAAATGTTGTGGTCTCTCACGAAGAAGAGACTGAAGCGCGCAAACGTGCGTTTGAAGAAAAAGCGCTGGCAGCTTCGAACGCCGACAAGGCACTTGCAGCAGCACTTGCAGAGCACACCGAACTCAGAGTGTCAGACGACACCACGGCTGCGAACACCCAAAAAGCAGCGGCCAACAACGAGGCCCTCAATCGCCAAGGCATTGCTGGCGAAGGTGCCGCCAAACCCAATGTCCAACACCTCTCCACTGATGCGCTTGAAGCCAACCACCAAAAGGTAGGCACCGACAAGCTTCAAGACAACATCCAGTCGGTGAGCAACGGCAAAGACATGGCTGCTAATGTGCAAAACATTTCAGTGGACGTGATAGCAGCTAACCAGCAAAAGCTGGAGGGCGAGAAAGGCATTGGCACAAATAAGCAAGACATCCCGATCGATGTGATTGGAGCCAATCAGCAAAGTGTGAGCCATGGCAATATTGCAACCAACACACAAAAAATTACCGGCGAGAAAGCGATTGAACCCAATCGACAAGGCATCCCAACTGATGTGATTGCGCCGAATGTGCAAGACATCAGCAGCAAGCCTTTTACGGCAAACAACCAAACCATTGCACAAGATGCACTGGGGCTCAATCGCCAAGGCCTTGACAACGGCCTTGCGGCTGCAGCCAATTTGCAAGCTTTGCCCAAAGACGATGTGGCAGTCAATCGCCAATCGCTAGGCCAAGATGGCAACGCCAAAAACCAGCAAGGCATTCCCGCAGATGGCACCAGCAGCCATAATCAAAAGCTGACCGAGCTAGGCGTACAAGTTAACCAACAACCGCTAGCCGCCAGCATGGCGCCTAACAACCAAGCCATCGGCTCAGATGCACCCACGCTGAACCGTCAAGCGTTGCCACAAAACGCCCCGCCAGGCACAAACCGCCAGAGCGTGGACAACGGCAAGATTGAATCGCATTTCGAAGCTCTGCCCTCGGGCCAGGTTGTTCGCAAAAAAGTCGACTTTGCCGCAGAAGCAGCCAACCTCAAAACTGGCGCAAAGCCCGCGGCCAAACCCAGTGATCGGCCACGCGTTCCACTCACAGCAGCTGACCAGCAAGAAGCCAAACTCAAGCGTGAAAAATTGATGGCCGAGTTCCATGGACGTGTCGCGGGCATCAAACATAACGTGGACGCACTCAACCACCGCCTGTCTAATTTTGAGGAAAAAGTTCATAAAGAAGATGCCAACCTGATCAAAGGGGCACTCGAAAACTTCGACATTCATCGTAACTAAGTCACTTGTCTCTCATTTGCCATGGGATTGACCCATATCTGATTACGATTCTTACCTGCCACACCCGCAGGTTTTTTTGTTTTGGGAGTTTCTTTGAGTCATCTCTTTTCTGAATTCACGCTCACATCGCCAAGTGGCCCTCTTACTTTGGCCAATCGCGCCATCGTGGCCCCCATGTGCCAATACTCCGCCGAAAACGGCCAAGCGACCGACTGGCATTTGATGCACTGGGGCAACATGCTCAACAGCGGTACCGCCATGTTCATCATCGAAGCCACGGCCGTTGAACCTGAAGGACGCATCACCCCCCTGTGCTTGGGACTTTGGGACGACGCCACGGCTGCAGCACTGCAAGACAAACTGAGTCGTGCCCGTCAATTGGCACCCAAGGTGCCTGTGTGCATTCAACTCGCCCACGCAGGCCGCAAAGCATCCAGTGCGGCGCCTTGGCAAGGCGGTCAGTTGCTCACGCCTGCGCAAGGCGGTTGGCCCACCGAAGGTCCCTCGCCCATCCCGCACTTAACGCAAGAAGCTGCCCCCCATGAACTCGACGCCAAAGGCTTGGCGCGCATTCTGAACGCCTTTGTCAAAGCCGCACAACGGGCTGAGGCGATGGCCATTGAAGCCATTGAGCTGCACGGTGCCCACGGGTATTTGCTGCATCAGTTTTTGTCGCCCGTGGCCAACCATCGCACCGACCACTACGGTGGCAACTTTAACAACCGCACCCGTTTCCCCATGGAAGTGTTTGAGGCAGTGCGTGCTGTCTACAAAGGCTCGCTCGGCATGCGCATTTCTGCCTCGGACTGGGTAGAAAACGGCTGGACGTCTGAAGAAACTGCAGATTTTTCATTGCGCTTAAAACTCGCAGGCGCAGACTTTGTGCACATTTCATCCGGTGGCGTCGCCGCTCAGCAAAAGATTGCCATTGGCCCCGACTACCAAGTGCCTTTTGCCAAACTGGTGAAACAAAAAACTGGCTTGCCCACCATCGCCGTGGGCCTGATTACAGAGCCTCAACAAGCCGAAGATATTTTGGTGCGCGGCGATGCTGACTTGATTGCCATGGCCCGCGCCTTTCTCTACAAGCCCCGCTGGGTGTGGGAGGCCGCAGCAGCTTTGCACGGCAAGGTTGAAGCCAGTCCGCAATATTGGCGTTGCATGCCACGCGAAGCACAAGGCATTTTCGATGCCGTGCGCATCGGTCAACGATAAAACAAACCGGAGACAACCCATGAAACAACTCACACGTCGCAACCTCAACGCGGCTTTGGTGGCCGCGACCATCATCAGTACAGGGGCACTGCTGACGCCGCTTGCAGCACATGCACAAGCCGAGGCCTACCCTAGCAAGCCCATCACTTTGGTTGTCCCCAACCCACCGGGTGGTTTGGTGGACACGTCAGCGCGTCTGGTGAGCGAGCCTTTGTCACGCGTCACCGGCCAATCGGTGGTGGTGGACAACAAGCCCGGTGGCAGCGGCAACTTGGCCTACGCCAACGTGGCACGCAGCGCCAAAGACGGCTACACCGTGTTGGTCTCGTACTCGGGCTACCACATCGCCAACCCCATCTTGATGGACAAATTACCTTGGGAGTTGAAAGACCTCACACCCGTGGGCCTCATCACTGTGGCCACCAACGTGATTGCGGTACACCCCTCAGTACCAGCCAACAACTTGAAAGAGTTCATCGCGTGGGCCAAACAAAACCCAGGTAAGCTCAACTATGCGTCGCAGGGCAATGGCTCGGTGTCGCACATCGGCACAGAAATTTTCAAACAACAAACCGGCATTGAAATGACGCACGTCCCCTACAAAGGTTCGGGCCAAGCCATTCAAGACGTGTTGGCAGGTCAAGTGCAAGTCTTCATCACCACCCCCCCTTCGGTGATGGGGCATGTGCTGAACGGCAAACTCAAGGCTTTGGCAGTCACTGGTAAAACGCGCCACCCCCAACTGCCACAAGTGCCCACCGCTGCAGAAGCGGGCTTGGGTGGATTTGAATTGGAGTCTTGGGTGGCGTTGTATGTCCCGAGTAGCACCCCCAAAGAGGTGGTGCAAAAACTGTCGGCGGATGTCAAGCGCAGCATGGAACAACCCGAAACCAAGCAACGCGCTGACGCAGCAGGCGTCGAAGTGCGCTACCTCACGCCCGACAACACCACCAAACTGTTAGAGCGCGACACAGTAAGTTGGGCCAAGGCCATCAGGGCGGGCAACATCAAGTTTGATTGATGGGGCAAACGCCACGCAGCGACGCCTGTGGGTTAAGCCAACCCGTCTTCAACTTTCGGATAGCGCAGCTGCAAGCGCAGCTCGCGCTTCATGCGCGTGTTCACCATGCGACGCGATTCGCTCATGAAGCTCAGCTGCATGGCAGGTAGCTCGGTTTGCGCTAGGGCGCGGCTGATGCGTGGAGGTTGGGCTAAGCCATAGATACCTGCCGCCATGTCAAAGTAGTCGCCCATCAACATTTGGCTGTCATCGTTCACGTTGTAGGTGCGTTGAGGGTGGCCACGCCATAAGGCCAGTTGACAAGCACGGCTCAAATCATCGGCATGGATGTGGTTGGTAAACACATCGTCTGCGCGGGCCAGCACGGGCGTGCCACGCAGCAAGCGCTCACGGGGTGTGCCACCTTCTCGGTCAGGGGCATAAATACCGGGAATGCGCAACACGCTCACCCGAATCGCGCTTGAGCGCAAGCGGCCCAAATGGCGCACGCGGGCTTCAGCATCTACACGCCGTTGGGCTCTAGGGGTGATGGGGCTCACGAGGCGGGGTTCAGCCACCCAAGCCCCCCCGCAATCGCCATACACACCGCTGGTCGAGCCGTACACCACGCTGCGCGGCGCGCTGCGACGCATCAACAAACGGGTCAAGGCCAAGGTGCGAGGGTCTGTATGGCCCTGCAACGGCGGGGGTGCCAAGTGCAGCACCCGCGTGGCCCAGCCCGCTAAGCGCTGCAAACTGGCAGGCGCATCCAAATTACCCACAATCGGCGTCACGCCTTGGGCTCGCAAAGCCTCGATACGCGTAGGACTAGAGGTCAGCGCTACCACGCGCACATGACGCTGCACACGGACCACGCGCTGGCCGACATCGCCACAACCGATGATGAGCAAACGCTCGCGTTTGAAGCGAGAAGGCAAAGCGCCGAGGGGGGATTGATTGGAAGGCAAAATACACCCTATAAAAGTTCAAGGATACCCAAAGATGAGTTTCAACATCACGGTCCAACCCAGCGGCCGCGCATTCAC
>CANFZT010000052.1 GCA_947451565.1 Comamonadaceae bacterium
GAATCGGGGCGTAGCGCAGCCTGGTAGCGCATCTGGTTTGGGACCAGAGGGTCGTAGGTTCGAATCCTATCGCCCCGACCATAAAAGTAAAAAAGGCCTCGTTTTGCGAGGCCTTTTTTCATTTCTGTCCGTAGCTCAGTTGGATAGAGCAACAACCTTCTAAGTTGTGGGTCACAGGTTCGATTCCTGTCGGACAGGCCAATTACCTACTCAAAATGTTTAATTGAACAACCAATCTGGGTTCAATGCGACATAGCAGTTCTTTTCCCCGAGTAGCTGGCCATCTGGGCTGACACAAAAATTGGCTCGGCGGAATTTCTTTTCATCGGTCAACACATAAGAGCGGTAAATCTCTTTGCTCTTGATGCCTGTTTTGTCTTTGGGGTGCAGCATCATCAGCCTTGTCGATCCACATTCTGCTTTTTTGATGCATTCTTTTTCAGCCTTGTCGTCGACGTAAAACTCAACGTAAATCGCACCGGGAAATTTCGTTTTAGCTTTGGCTACTTTGATCATGCAGGGCATTTCTTGTGCGCGGGGTAAGCCCATGCGATCGGCAAAGGTGTTCATCTCGGACAGCACGGTGTCGCGGTATTTCGCTTTCAAGGTCTTGTGACATACAAAGTAATCGGCATTGACATTGCTGAACGCCACCGGCGTGAGTGGGCGATTGTTGCCGTCGAGCTTGATGATGGCAGCATCGTAAACGGTGCTGACAGAAGGGGGGGCTGCTTTTTTATTGTCTTTGCCGTGTCCGCCACCGTGCGCATCACCGCCTTTTTTGGCATCTTTCTTAGGATCGCCATGGCCATCATCTTTCTTCTTTTCGTCCTTTTTAGGAGGAGCGCCGTGCCCATCGTCCTTTTTTTCTTCTTTTTTAGGAGCGCCGTGGCCGTCGTCTTTTTTACCGTGGTTGTCTTTTGGTGCCGGTTTTTCCGCCTCTTTGGGCTCAGCTTTGGGAACCTCTTGGGGTTCCTTAAACTTAGGTTTTGCCACGCGTTTGTAGATGTATCCGCTGCGTCCAACCTCGCCACTTTCTTCGATGTACTCGAATTTTGGCTTAGGCGGTTCTTCTTTGACCGCCGGTTTTTTGGGCGGGTCGTTCGCGAACGCTGGCGAGCCGAGTAGGCTCGTTATCAGCAGAATCATGGCGAAAAGTGGGGAAGATGAAAAACGCATATCCCTAGAAGATCGGCTTTTCTAGGAGGGGCTTTAGTGCCTCAGTCAAAAAAGCCTTAGGGAACGGTATAGCAAGTGGTGTCTGTGAACAGCTTGCCTTTGTCGGTGACACACTGCTGAGAGATGAGTTTGCGCGACATATCAGACAAGAAATACGAACGGTACAGCACTTTGTCTTTAGGAATCAAACTGATGCTGCGAAATACTGGGCATTGTTCGTTGCGTACGCAGGCGGTGAGACGTTGTTGATTCACATAGAGGTGAATGTTGATGCGACCAGGCGTCAGGCTCTTGTCTGTGCCAATGCTCACCACGCAGGCATCACCTTTGACGAAGGGTAAATCAACCAATTCAGCAAAATAGTTCATCTCGGCAACCACAAGTTCACGGAACCAAGGCGCAACGATGCCATTGCAATCAAAGTAGTCGAGCTTGGTCGTGTGAACCAATATCTCGGTGTAGGGGCGATTTTTGGGGCCTAGCAATAGCATAGGCTCAGCACCTGACTGTGGTGGCCGCGCCAGCAAAGCACGCGATGCGGTGGGTTTATCTTGCGCAAACACACCTGTCCACATAGATAGGAGCAGGCAGGACAACAGGAAAAACTTCTTAAACATGACGTCTTATAGATCGGTTGCAACAGGAGTGACTTTATCAGCTTGTGGTTTTGATGATTTTGATGAATCAAGTAAAGTCGGCTTAGGTCGATACCATGTACAGAATGAAAAAGTTTTTTTTGATCAATAGTTTGTTGATTTCCGCGCTCTTCTCGGGCTGCGGAGGTGGGGGTGGTGGGAGTGGGAGTGCTGCCATCACGCCGTCAAACACGCCTACGCCTCCTTTTGTTGTCCAAACCTCTGTGTTTAGTCCTGTGGCTGGTCAAGCTGCGATGACGCAATCCAGTGCGGCTCCCCTGAGCAATCCTCGGTTAATGACTTTTGATGGCACATATCTCTTTGTCGCCACTGGGGTAGATAACAGCGTGGTGCGAATCGATGCGAATGGCATTCAAACGACGATGACTGGATTTAACGGAAGTCCTGTTGGGATCGCGATTCGCAATGGGGTTCTGTATGCAACCCAAACGGGAGGCCTTTATCAGTTGTCGATTCCTCCACTCACCAACGGCGCCAGTGTTGCTGTGGCGCCTTCCATCGTGACCAACAACACATGTGGCAACTGTTTAGGACTGCTCTTTAATGGAAATGTTGCATACATTGCGGATGGTTCATCCACTTTGAAAACCTTTGATACTTCTAACAATGGGTGGCAACAAATTGCTTTGTCTAACGTTGCTTATGGATTGGCATTGAACAGCGGCTACTTGCTAGCCACGGATTACAGCCAAAATGTCAGCAGCTATAACGTTTCATCTATCACATCGACTTGGTCATCTGTTGCTCAGAAAACTATTCCAGGTCTGCCCTACGGTGTAGCTATAGCATCCAACGGCGATATTTATGTGTCAAGCTACGCGGCTAACACGGTGACACGTATTCATTCAGGGGTCGTTGATTCAACGCCGTACTTAGATTCGACAAAGGTGTGCCGTCCTCTTGGGCTGGCGATCAATGAGAGCACCCAATCGCTTTATGTTGCGAGTGAACGCAGTACGGCTGGCTGTGGTTTAACAGGACAGTCGACCGGCTATATCTTGCGAGCGAGCATTGATCTCACGCCTTGAGCATCATCTTTTTTGGAACTGTGCTTTCCCAAACAAAATCTCCTTGGCTTTGTCATCGTGCAACGGCTTGCGCAAATCCGCCAACACCTCTACCCCACGTTGAACCGCAGGTCTTGCCGAAATTAAATCAAACCAAGCTTTGAGATGTGGGTAATCCGCCCAATCGATGCCTTGGTTTTGCCAGCTGCGTAGCCAAGGGAAAATGGCAATGTCAGCAATGCTGTAGCCGTTGCCAGCGATGAACTTGGTTTTTTCCAGTTGCTTGTCCATCACGCCGTACAAGCGTTTGGCTTCGTTGGTGTAACGGTTGTAGGCGTAGTCAATCTTCTCGGGGGCGTAAATCCGGAAGTGGTGTGCTTGGCCCAACATGGGGCCTACGCCACCCATTTGAAACATCAACCATTGCAGGACTTCAAATTTAGCGCGGTCGCTTTTGGGTAAGAACTTGCCTGTTTTCGAGGCGAGGTACAAAAGAATGGCGCCTGATTCAAAGAGGCTGATGGGTTTGCCATCGGGTCCATGTGGGTCAACCAAGGCGGGGATTTTGTTGTTGGGACTGATTTTCAAAAACTCAGGTTTGAACTGATCGCCCTGACCAATGTTGACAGGGTGAGCCACCCAGTCGCGGCCTAAGCGCAATCCACACTCTTCGAGCATGATGTGCACTTTGTGTCCATTGGGCGTGGCCCATGAGTAAACGTCAATCATTGGTGTTCCTTAGCTGCCGCGGGTGATGGGGATGTCAATTTCTTGGGGCGCGGTGGCGATGTGCCGCGCGAGTTCGAGTTTAGCGATGGATTGGCGGTGCACCTCATCAGGGCCATCCGCTAAGCGAAGCCAACGTTGGGTGGTGTAGGCGTAGGCCAACGGGAAGTCGTCAGACACGCCCGCCGCACCATGGGCTTGAATGGCCCAATCAATCACTTGGCTAGCCATATTGGGTGCAATCACCTTGATCATGGCAATTTCTGCACGCGCCTCCTTGTTGCCCACGGTGTCCATCATGTAAGCCGCTTTGAGCGTCAGCAAACGTGCTTGTTCAATCATGATGCGGGCATCTGCAATGCGCTCATGCCATACGCCTTGCGCTGACAAAGGCTTGCCAAAGGCCACGCGGCTGTTCAGTCTTTGGCACATCAACGCCAAAGCACGTTCGGCTGCGCCAATCGAACGCATGCAGTGGTGAATGCGGCCTGGGCCTAAGCGGCCTTGCGCAATTTCGAAGCCTCGGCCTTCACCAAGTAGCAAGTTTCCGACTGGCACGCGCACGTTGGTGAGGGTGACTTCCATGTGCCCATGGGGCGCGTCGTCGTAGCCAAACACGCTCAAAGGGCGCACCACTTTCACGCCAGGGGTGTTGGCTGGCACGACCACCATGCTTTGTTGCGAATGCTTAGGTGCATGGGGGTCCGTTTTGCCCATCACGATGTACACCGCGCAGCGTGGGTCACCGGCACCCGAACTCCACCACTTGGTGCCGTTGATGACGTATTCGTTGCCCTCGCGCACGATGCTGCATTGAATGTTGGTGGCATCTGACGAAGCCACGGCGGGCTCGGTCATCAAAAAAGCTGAGCGAATTTCACCGCGCAGCAAGGGCTCTAGCCATTGCACTTTGAGCGCTTCGCTGGCATAGCGCTCAAAGGTTTCCATATTGCCGGTGTCGGGGGCAGAGGAGTTGAATACCTCGGCGGCAAACGGCACACGGCCCATGATTTCGCACAGTGGGGCGTATTCCAAATTGCTCAAGCCATCCGGGACGCGTGGGCTGTGAGGAATGAACAAATTCCACAAACCGGCAGCGCGTGCTTTAGGTTTGAGTTCTTCGACCAGTTGGGTGGGAATCCATGCATTGCCCTTGGCACGGTTGGCGGCAACTTCTTTGAAAAAACGCGGTTCGTTGGGGTAAATGTGTTCGTCCATGAAGGCGAGAAGCCGTGCCTGCAGCCCTTTAACTTTGTCGCTGTAGTCGAAGTTCATATGGTGTATTCCTTGGCTCTTTTGTTGTATTCAGGCTTGTTGTGCAAATTTCCACGCCAGTTCTGCCATAGGGCGTGCCCCTGCGCCGTTGGCTTTGGCTTCGTCGCTGGAGGCAGTTCCGGTTTCCACACGTTTGGCAATGCCTTGCAAGATGGCCGCAATGCGGAACATGTTGTAGGCGAGGTAAAAGTTCCAATCAGCTTTCAAATCAGCAGGGTTTGCCAAACCGGTGCGGTCGCAATACTTATGGATGTATTCAGACTCACTGGGGATGCCCAAGGCTGCAATGTTCACACCACCAATGCCCCTGAATGTCCCGGGTGGGATGTGCCATGCCATGCAAAGGTAGCTGAAGTCAGCCAGTGGATGCCCCAGTGTGGAAAGCTCCCAGTCGAGTACCGCTAACACGCGTGGCTGCGTGGGGTGAAACATCAAGTTATCAAGGCGGTAGTCGCCATGCACGATGCTGACTTTGCTGGCATCTTGTGCGCTGGCAGGCATGTGGGCGGGAAGCCATTCGATGAGCTTGTCCATCTCTGGAATGGGCTGCGTGACAGAGGCCGCGTACTGTTTGCTCCAGCGACCAATTTGTCGTTCAAAGTAGTTGCCGGGACGGCCATAGTTTTCGAGCCCGCGTTCGGCAAATGGCACGGTGTGCAAAGCCGCAATGACACGATTCATCTCATCGTAGATGCTGGCACGCGCCATGTTATTCAAACTTGGCAAGGTTTGGTCCCACAAGACACGCCCTTGCACAAATGCCATCACGTAAAAGGCGCGGCCGATGATGGATTCGTCCTCACACAGCACATGCATTTGAGGCACGGGCACATCCGTACCGTATAGCCCCTGCATGATTTTGAACTCACGCTCAATGGCATGGGCCGATGGCAGCAGTTTGGCCACGGGGCCTGGCTTGGTACGCATCACATAGGTCTGGTCTGGTGTGATGAGTTGGTAGGTGGGGTTCGATTGCCCGCCTTTGAACCTCTCCAACGAGACAGGCCCTTTGAACCCCGGCAGATGTGCGTTTAACCATGCCGTGAGTTTTGCTGTGTCTATGCTTTGCATTTCATGCATGGGCTGGGTTGGTGCAAGTGTGGCATCCCGGCTCATGCATTCACCTCCGTCAGTGGTCGGCTTCGCTGATGCGTAGCAATGCGTCCCGGTTGCGAATCACGAGACCGCCCGGTTCGATGCGAATGGCTTCCTCGCGTTCCATGGCTTTGAGTTCTTGGTTGACACGTTGACGTGATGCGCCTAACAGTTGTGCCAACTCTTCTTGCGCGAGGTGTAAGCCAATGCGAATTTCTTGTCCATTGGTCAGGCACGGTACGCCGTAGCTGCGTGCCAAGTGCAGCAGCTGTTTGGCCAAACGCGAGCGCAAGGGCAGGGTGTTGAGGTCTTCCACCAAACCAAAGAGTTGGCGAATGCGACGCGCTTGCAAGCGCAACATGGCTTCGTAGAACTCGACGTGTTGGCTGAGAATTTTTTGAAAATCGGCTTTTGCCACACACAGAATCGTGGTGTCGCCATGGGCGTACACATCGTGCGTGCGACGGTCCCCGTCCAAAATCGCGACATCGCCAAACCAAATCCCGGGCTCCACATAGGTGAAGGTGATTTGCTTGCCCGACAACGATGTGGAGCTCACGCGAACTGCGCCGCGCGCGCAAGCCATCCACTCGTCGGCAGAGTCGCCGCGAGCGGCAATCAAGTCGCCGTCTTTGCATCGTTTGACGTAAGCGCATCGAAGAATGTCGTGTCTGAGAGAAGGTGAAAGGGATGAGAACCAACGCCCTGCGTTGATCGACTCGCGTTCTTCGATGTTAAGAATTGGATCGTCCATAGTCTGTCTTTTGTGTGACCTAAGTCTGAAAAAATGTCACGCATGAGACCCGCATTCTCTTGCGTGGCTTGCGTGATGGATTGTGTGGGTTTAACTCTCGACGTGCATCAAGCTCAGTCCCAAGGCCCCGCGACGACGAAGCCACGGACTAGGGCGATAGCGTGTGTCGCCATAAACAGTTTGCACGTTGAACAGCACTTCCAAAATTTCGGTAGGGCCGTATTGATCGCCCATCGTGAGCGGGCCCATGGCATGCCCTAAGTCGGCAGCCCCTGTCGCTTCTAAGGCTTGTGGGGTACAAATACCTTGCTGGCACATGTCACAGGCAATATTGATGATGTTGGCCACCACGCGTTGGGTCACAAAGCCGCCGCTGTCGCGAATCACGGTCACGGCTTTGCCGTCGCGTGCAAACAAGGCGTGCGCGGCGTCCCGCATGTCGGCGCGTGTGGCTGGATTGGTGGCGAGCACACGGCGTTGCGTGCGCTTGTCGTCAATCAACAGGTCAATGCCGACCGTGCGTGCGGGGTCCAAGCGTTCGACGATGGCCACGGTGGTCACATCAAAGCCCAAAGGCGCCACGATAGACAGCGCTTGTGCGGAGGGCGATGCCCCCGTTTCAATCTTGGCACCTAGGTCTTTGAGCAATTGCAGCAATTCGGGGCGGCGCATGGCGCGTGTAGACACCCAGACCGGTGGCATTTCTGAAACGGTAGGGATGGTTTGTTCAGGTGGTGTTTGTGCCAAACCATTGACGTATTTGTAAAAACCTTCCCCCGATTTTTGACCTAGTGCGCCTGCCTTCAACCGTTGCACCGTGATGTCGCTTGGGCGGTAGCGGGGCTCTTGCCAATATTGTTGGTAAATCGAGGTCATGGCGTCATGCGCCACATCCAGTCCAGCGAGATCTAACAACTGGAACGGACCCAGTTGAAATCCGGCTTGGTCGCGCAAGATGCGGTCGATGGTGGCGAAGTCAGCCACACCTTCAGATGCGATTTGCAGCGCCTCTGTGGCGCCTCCTATGATGCCGATAGTTTTGTAGATGGAACTCATACAAAGATTATGGCTGAGCTGTTCCGCTTTTTTGAGTTGTGCCTGCGTGCGATGCGCGCTATGTCAGAATCAAACGAACCTTTTTTCCATTTGGAGCGACTTAATGACCCTCAAGCTTTGCGGTTTTGCTGTTAGCAACTATTACAACAAACTCAAAATTCAGCTGCTTGAAAAAGCCGTGCCATTTGAGGAAGAGTTGGTGTGGCTCAAACCCTTAGCGCCCACAACACTGTTGCGTTCCCCTATGGGGAAAGTGCCATTTTTAGAGACGCAGCAGGGTTGCATCAGCGAGTCAGCGGTGTGCGCTGAGTACATTGAGCAAGCCTACCCGCATCACCCTTTGATGCCCGCAGATCCTTTTGAGGCTGCCAAGGTCAGAGAAATCATCACCTACTTAGAGCTGCATGTGGAGTTGGTGGCCCGTGAGCTGTACCCACAAGCTTTCTTTGGTGGCAAGGTGGATGAATCCACGCAGAAGCGGGTGCGCCAACAACTGAGCAAAGGCGTGGAAGGTTTGAGCAAGCTGATGAAGTTCTCGCCCTATGTTGCGGGTGATACCTTCACACTTGCCGATTGCTCAGCGATTGTGAATTTACCTTTGGTGTCGATGGCTTCAAAAGCGGTCTACGGAGAAGATTTCTTGGCCCATTTGCCTGTGAAGGCCTACAACCAGCAAATGGCCGAACGTGCCTCGGTGCAAAAAGTCAATGCAGACCGCAAGGCTTGCATGGCCTTGATGGCTGAACGTGCTGACAGCAAAACCAACTGAGCGTTGACTCAGCGGCGTACTTGCAGTGCGCCCGGATTCACAATGTTGGTGGGCGTGCCTTTGATGAAGTTCACCACATTGTCAAAGGCTGTCCCGAAATACAGCTCGTAACTGTCTTGCTCTACATAGCCAATGTGGGGGGTGCAAATGCAATTTTCCAAACGCAGCAGCGCATGGCCTTGCATGATGGGCTCGCTCTCAAAGACGTCAATCGCGGCCATACCTGGGCGACCACGGTTGAGGCCCGTGATGAGGGCATCTGGCTCAATCAACTCAGCGCGCGAGGTGTTGACCAGCAAAGCCGTTGGCTTCATGCGGTTGAAATCGGCTAACTTCACAATGCCGCGCGTTTCATCCACCAAGCGCAGGTTCAAAGTCAGTACGTCTGACTCTTCGAAGAAGGCTTCGCGTGAGGCGGCGACATTGAGGCCGTCTTTGGCCGCACGTTCGCGTGAGGCCTCGCTACCCCACATCAACACGCGCATGCCGAACGCTTTGCCGTAGCCCGCCAAAATTTGTCCAATCTTGCCGTAGCCCCAAATACCCAAGGTTTTGCCACGCAGCACTTGGCCGAGACCGAAATTGGTGGGCATGGAGCCTGCTTTGAGGCCTGATTGTTGCCATGCCCCATGTTTAAGATTGCTGATGTATTGGGGAAGGCGTCGCATCGCCGCCATGATCAAAGCCCAAGTTAATTCAGCAGGGGCAATCGGCGAGCCAGAACCCTCGGCGACTGCAATGCCTCGTTCCGTGCACGCGGCGATATCAACATGGCTGCCAATCTTGCCGGTTTGAGAAATGAGCTTGAGTTTGGGTAATTTTTCCAACAACTGTCGCGTGAGCTGTGTGCGCTCACGAATCAGCACCAACACCTCAGCGTCTTTGAGTCGGACGGACAACTGTCCAACACCCTTGATGGTGTTGGTGTAAACCTTGGCGGGGTAAGCTTCTAATTTGGAGGCGCAAGAAAGTTTGCGCACGACATCTTGGTAGTCGTCGAGGATGACAATATTCATGCCCCAATTGTGCCTTGAGCAACCCGGCTTTACGGCTTGGGTAGGCCTCAAAAGGTCGAAGCCCTTTCTTTAGATGTCAGTGGCGGTTCTCAAGCTCTGCCAGACGGTCTAGCTCTGCACACACATCGGCCATGCGGCCCGAAATGACCATACGGCCAGCATTTTTTCGGTTGTGTTGTGCTTCCATCACGCGTGCAACGCGCAGTGGCAAAGGGCGGCGTGTACTTTGCAAGGCTTGTGCGGGCATGAAGCCACGAACCACGTTTTGCAGAGGATTCAAGAGGCGATAGGCGCCAAAAAGTGCGATGCTCATGGTCGTTGCTTTCTTTACATCATCATGGTGTTACGAATCAGGCCGACGGCCAAACCCTCAATTTCAAAGGGCTCGCCAGGTTCGACCACAATCGTTTTGAAGTCTGGGTTTTCGGCGAGTAGTTCAATGTGGCTGGCGGTTTTTCGAAAACGCTTGACGGTCACGTCTTCGCCCAAGCGGGCCACCACGATTTGGCCGTTCTTGGCGTCGCGGGTGGATTGCACGGCCAGCAAGTCGCCGTCCATGATGCCGGCATCTCGCATGGACATGCCGCGCACGCGCAGGAGGTAGTCTGGCTTACGCTGAAACAGGCTGCTTTCCACAAAGTAGGTCTGATCGACGTGTTCTTGCGCCAAGATAGGTGAACCCGCCGCAACACGTCCCACCAGCGGCAACGAAAAACCAGAGGGCGATGCGTTGAACGTGTGGCTTTCTTGGTAATTGCGCTGGTTGTGGCCTTTGAGGCGAATCCCGCGCGAGGTGCCACTGACCAATTCAATCGCGCCTTTGCGGGCCAGTGCTTGCAAATGCTCTTCGGCAGCATTGGCTGACTTGAAACCAAGTTCGCTGGCGATTTCTGCACGGGTAGGGGGCGAACCGGTGTTGGCAATGGCAGACTGGATGAGTTCCAGAATCTGTTGCTGGCGGGCGGTAAGTTTGGGTATCTCAATCATCGGTTCGACTCCTGCACAATGTGTGTCTTAAGAGATGTGCCTGTTTGTACATCCAGTAACTGTATTTTTAACCAGCTTTTTGAGTTTGGCAAGCCATGAATGTAAAAAAAACTAAAAAAATTGTTGTTTTAGCCACAGGTGGGACCATTGCGGGACTGGCTTTGGATGCCTCTCAGCCCCAAAATTACACCGCTGGCCAAGTGGCCGTGGCAGATTTGTTGGGAAGTGTCATCCTCAAGGGGTTGGATGTGCAGACCGAGCAAGTGGCCCAAATCGACAGCAAAGACATGTCTTTTGGGCTTTGGCAAAGTCTGTTAGCGCGCGTCGCACATTGGGTGTCACAAGACGATGTGCAGGGCGTGGTCATCACCCACGGGACGGACACGCTTGAAGAGACCGCTTATTTTTTGCAAACCGTGTTGCAGCCAACTAAGCCCGTGGCCATCACCTGTGCCATGTTTCCCGCCAATGTCCCTGACAGTGATGGTCCTGGCAATTTGAAAGAAGCCTTGGCTTGGACGCAGGCAAGTGACTCGCAAGGCGTTTATGTGGTGTGTGCCGGTCAAGTTCATCCAGGGCAAACCGTACAAAAAAGCCACAGTCAACAGCGCAACCCCTTCACATCGCAAGCCCCTGTCACATCACCGTTATCGTTGCGTGTGCCGAGCGTGGCCCAGGTGTTGGCGTGCAAGCGTTGGCCGCGTGTAGAGCTGGTGTTGAACCATGCGGGGGCAGACGGCCACCTTGTCCGCACCCTGATGGCCCACGATGCCCCGCAGGGTTGGGTTGCCGCTGGTACGGGAAACGGTACTTTGCATCTGGACTTAGAAGCCGCTTTGTTAGAGGCGCAAAACCAAGGTTCGATCGTCCTTCGTGCCTCACGTTGCGCCTGGGGTGGCGTGCAGTCGCGTGATGCGGATGTATTTCCTCATGCCGGCCCATTGACCGCGGTGCAGGCGCGTGTGGCGCTGTGGTTGCATTTGGTGAGTTTGCATGCCGCTTAAAAAGCCCCAAGCCACAATAAAAAAGCCGCTCACTGAGCGGCTTTTTGATGAGGTGACCGCTGGCGATCAGGCATCGAGGGCTTTGAAGGCCCGATCTTTAATTTCTTCTACAGAGCCTGTACCGCTGATGGCGCGGTACTTGGGAGCTGCCGCAGCGTCGGCTTTCGCCCAGCCTGAGTAATAGTCAACCAAAGGACGGGTTTGGGCGCTGTAAACATCCAAGCGCTTTTTGACGGTTTCTTCTTTGTCATCGTCACGCTGAATCAAGGCTTCGCCTGTCACGTCGTCTTTGCCTTCCACCTTGGGTGGGTTGAACTTGACATGGTATGTGCGACCGCTGGCCACATGGGCACGACGTCCGCTCATGCGTTCGATGATGGCGTCAAAGGGCACGTCAATTTCGAGCACATAGTCGAGCTTCACGCCTGCCGCCTTCATGGCGTCGGCCTGAGGAATTGTGCGTGGGAAGCCGTCAAACAAGAAACCTTTGGCGCAATCGTCTTGGGCGATGCGTTCTTTGACCAAGTTGATGATGAGGTCGTCGCTGACCAAGCCGCCCGCATCCATCACTTTTTTGGCTTCGATGCCCAAAGGCGTGCCCGCTTTCACAGCGGCGCGCAACATGTCGCCTGTGGAGATTTGTGGAATGCCATATTTTTGGCAAATGAAGGTGGCCTGTGTGCCTTTACCGGCACCGGGGGCGCCCAACAAAATCAGTCTCATGCTTGGTCCTAATGAACGATACGTTTTAATACTTACTTGAGGATATCACGCGCTTCCCTTCGAAAGCCTTACGCGACGGCGCTTAGCAGGGCTCTGACACGCGCCAAGTCTTCGGGCGTGTCCACCCCAATTCCAGGGGCGTGGGCGGTGACGTGCACCGCAATGCGGTGGCCGTGCCACATAGCACGCAATTGCTCCAGCGACTCCGTCACCTCAATTGGCGCTTGCGTCAGCTTTGGAAATTCACGCAAAAAGCCCACGCGGTAGCCGTACAAGCCCACATGGCGCAAGGGCGCGGGGGTGGGCAGGGTGGTGATGCCTTGGGCAAACCCATCACGCCACCAGGCAATTGGGGCGCGGCTGAAGTACAGCGCGGTGTTGCTGGCGTCTAGCACCACTTTCACCACATTGGGGTTGGCAAAGTCTTCCACGTTGTCAATGGCGTGGGCCAGCGTGCTCATGCTGCAATCGCTTCGCGTTTGAAGCAGCTGGGCCGCCGCATCTATCGAGGCGGGGTCAATCAAGGGCTCGTCGCCTTGCACATTGACCACCACGTCGCTGTCGTGCAGCTTGAGCAAATCGCAAGCCTCGGCCAAGCGGTCGCTGCCAGACGCATGGTCCGTACGGGTGAGAACCGCGTCAATGTGATGCGCTTGGCAGGCCGTCACGATGCTTGCGTCGTCTGCCGCCACCACCACGCGCGATGCGCCTGAAAGCTTGGCACGTTGCGCCACATGCACCACCATGGGCAAGCCAGCGATATCGGCCAACGGTTTGTTCGGCAAACGCGATGAAGCTAGGCGTGCAGGAATCAAAACACTAAACGACATTTAGGCCTTCA
>CANFZT010000053.1 GCA_947451565.1 Comamonadaceae bacterium
CATTGGCTGGGCGCGCAGCATCACCTTCAACCCCGTGTTGTCTGAGCAGATGCAACAGTTCTTTGCACGTACCGATACCTTTGGTTTGGGCGTGTGCAACGGCTGCCAAATGTTTGCCGAGTTGGCCGACATCATCCCCGGTGCTGAACACTGGCCACGCTTCACCACCAACCAAAGCGAGCGCTTTGAAGCGCGTTTGAGCATGGTGGAAGTGTTGAAGTCACCTTCGCTGTTCTTCGCTGGCATGGCAGGCGCACGTTTACCCATTGCCGTCGCGCATGGTGAAGGTTTTGCCAACTTCCAAACCCGCGGCGATGCAGCCCAAGTGCTGCCGGCCATGCGTTTTGTGGACAACCACGGTGTAGCCACTGAAGCCTACCCGTTCAACCCCAACGGCAGTGCCGGTGGTTTGACCGCCGTCACCACGGCCGATGGCCGCTTCACCGCCATGATGCCGCACCCCGAGCGCGTGTTCCGCAACGTGCAGATGAGTTGGACTGACTTGCATGCCTCAGGTGGTATCGATACATTCAGTCCATGGATGCGGATTTGGCGCAATGCGCGTCAGTGGGTGGGCTGATGAATTCCGATCGGAATAGGAGATCTCAATGCGAACTGTTTTCTATTTATTTTCCCTACTGACACTGGCCTTGACTGGCTGCGTCAGCTTTGCACCGGATGGCAGTTTGCTGGGGCAAGATCGAGCGCAAGTGATTGCTCAGATGGGGCCTCCATCGACGGAAAGAGCCTTGCCCGATGGCTCGCGCATGGAGTATCCCCGCGGGCCTTTTGGCAAAAGCACCTATTTTGTATTTTTGGATGCAAGTCGCAAGGTCACAGGCTGGACGGATGTGCTCACGACTCAGAACTTCGACAAGATTAATCCAGGCATGCCAGCAAGTGAAGTCGAGTTTTTGATTGGCGAGTCGAAGTCAAATTTCGGTGTAGGTCATAACTCGCATAGGGTCTGGGAATACCCTTTTCACAACTCTACGTGCCGCGTGTTCCAAGTCGAAGTTACCCCAGATGGCAGAGTTGACTCCACAGGGTACGGATACGCACCAGAATGCGCAAGCACCTGGTGAGTCGTTTCAACGAACTGACGATGGACGCGTTTTGTAAAACGTCATTGGCATCTCTGTCATCTCTTTAACACGCTGGTTGAGCACCGACTTTTTCATCTTGCCCACCACATGCATCTCACAGGGCTTGCAATCAAAGCGGAGCGTGAGCTTTTCGCTGCCATTGATGAGCATGAGTGGCTCGGCCTTGACCGTGCCTTGTACGCCCGTGACGCCCTTGGCTTGTTTGGGGCATAGGCTCATGCTGAAGCGCACGCAGTGCTTGGTGATCATCAGGCTGGCTTCGCCCAATTCTTCGTGGCTCTCGTACGCCGCTTCAATGACTTTCACGCCGTGCTTGGCATAGAAATGATGTGCTTTTTGGTTGTAAACGTTGGCGAGATATGTGAGTGAATCTTCGGGGTAGTTCACGGGTGGCTCAACGGCGGCTGCGCGCTGAGGACGGTCGTAAGCCTCTAAACGTGCAAGCTCCAAGGCAGCAACGGCATCACGACGCAAAGCATTGAGCGACGAGGCGGGCACAAACCAAGCTTGGCTGATGTTGATTTGTAGGTTGAGCACTTCAAAGACGCTTGCGCCAAATTTGCTCAAGTGTTCGCGCAGGCTGGCGTCGTTGCGCACTGCGTCTTTGGCAAGTTCTTTCTGGCAGACGAGGGTAGCGCTGGCCGTATGACCATCCTCATCGGTGAGTTTGAGCGCAAAGCCTTGCGGTGTTTCTGCAAACTCCACCCATGCACCCATGCGTCGTTCACTCGAGTTCTTCTCAAGGCCACGCACCCAGTCCATGTCGCGATTGCGGTTGATGACCATGCCCGCGCGCAAGTCGCGGAAGCCTTCGATCGGGTCTTTGGGGAACAAGCGCCACACGCCTTTTTTGGCGGTGGGTTCAGCGCGGTTGATGGCTACGCCCACCAGTTCTTTTTGCAGGTCGTAGTAGCACAGGCCATCGCCGTTGTGTAGCACGGCAGCTTTGTCGTAGGGCTGCACTTCCAGCCAATTCGGTCCTGTGCCCATCACTTCGCCCAACACAATGCCTGGGTTCTTGGGTGAGTCAAACGCACCAATATCTTCTTTGCGGCCCTGCACAAAGTAGTCGGTGAATTCGCGGTTGAAGTTTTGCTCTGGGTTGGGGGTGAAGTACAACGTGGTGTTGCCGCTCGATGCGCGACTGAGCGGTGGGCGCTCGGGATCGGCTGAGTATTGGCGCGCTTCGATCAGCTCGTCGATCAACACGCGGTAGTGGCCCGTGATGTTTTTCACATAGGCCATGTCTTTGTAGCGGCCTTCGATTTTGAAGCTACGCACGCCGGCATCGACCAAGGCAGCGAGATTCTCGCTTTGGTTGTTGTCTTTCATCGAGAGCACATGTTTGTCGTGTGCAATGAAGCGGCCTTGGGCATCCGTGACGTGATAGGGCAGGCGGCAGGCTTGGCTGCAATCGCCTCGGTTGGCGCTGCGGCCCGTGTGGGCATGGCTGATGAAGCACTGGCCGCTGTAGGCCACGCACAAAGCGCCATGCACAAAGAACTCCAGCTTGCAGCGCTCGGCATCCAGCACATCGTGGATGGCTTTGATTTGCGGCAGCGTCAGCTCGCGGGCCAACACGATTTGCGAGAAGCCCACGTCTTGCATGAAGCGCGCTTTCTCGGGTGTACGAATGTCGGTTTGAGTGCTGGCGTGGAGTTGAATGGGTGGTAAGTCGAGTTCAAGCAAACCCATGTCTTGCACGATGAGCACATCGGCACCTGCGCGGTACACATCCCACGCCATTTGGCGAGCAGCCTCTAGCTCGTCGTCGCGCAAGATGGTGTTGAGGGTGATGAAAATTTTGCTGTTGAAGCGGTGCGCCTCTGTGCACAAACGCTCGATGTCTTGCAAGGTATTGGTAGCGCTGGCTCGCGCACCAAAGGCCGGGGCGCCGATGTAGACCGCGTCTGCGCCGTGGTGAATGGCGGCAATGCCAATGTCGGCATCACGCGCGGGAGCGAGCAGTTCGAGTTGGTGGTTGAGCAAAGACATAGCGTGAATTATCTAGAAAAAACAAAAGCGGCCCGAAGGCCGCTGTCTGCTTGAGGCAAAGGTGAATTATTCGACTTTGGCTTTGGCGCGCAGTTCTTGCTGGAAGGCGGCCATGCGTTGTTGTGTCATTTGTTGCACGATTTGTGGCTTGACTTCTTCCAGCTTGGGCAGCTGGGCTTCTCGCACATCATCTAAACGGATGATATGGAAACCAAATTGGCTTTGCACGGGGGCAGACACTTGGCCTTTGTTTAAAGCGGCCATCGCATCAGAGAACTCTTTGACGTAATTACCAGGCGCTGCCCAATCGAGGTCGCCGCCATTGGCGCCTGAACCTGGGTCTTTGGATTGCTTCTTGGCGATGTCTTCAAACTTGCCGCCCTTTTTCAGGCTGGCGATGATGGCTTCAGCTTGTTCTTTGGTTTCTACCAAGATGTGGCGAGCGCGGTACTCTTTGCCACCATTGGCCGCCACAAACTTGTCGTATTCGGCTTGCACGTCAGCATCGGTCACAGCCGAAGTCTTTTGGAATTCGGCGAACAACTCACGAATCAAAATGGTTTGACGGGCCAGCTCGATTTGTGCTTTGTATTCAGGCGTGGCATCCAAACCGCGCTTTTGCGCTTCTTGCATGAAGATTTCGCGCGCAATGACTTCTTCTTTAATTTGGGCTTCGACTTCAGGCGTCATGGGGCGGCCCGAGCGTGCGACTTGTTGAGCCAAGGCTTCAGCACGAGCGGTTGGCACAGCTTTGCCATTGACGATGGCGATGTTTTGCGCACGAGCGCTCATGCTCAAGCAAGCAAACGCAGCAGCGGCAACAGCGGTCCAAATCATTTGTTTTTTCATGTCAGATCTCAAGTGTTTTCTATGACTTCGATGGCCAAGGCATGCAAGCCCTGATCTATATATTCTTGCAACGCATCATACACAAGGCGATGCCTTGCCACGCGGGATTTGGCTGTAAAAAGTGGACTCTGAATGCGTACCCGAAAATGGGTACCCAAGCCGCTGTCATTGGCCCCGACATGGCCTGCATGTGCGGCGCTTTCGTCTAAAACTTCAACAAAAACAGGGTTTAAGCGCTCTTGTAATCGCTGTGTCAGCGCGTGTGCAGTGATCTTCACTTGGGTTCCTCAGGCTGCTCTTGGATGAAACGGCTCATGTAAATACCTTGCAGCACCACAAAAACCAACATCAGACCCAAGCCCCCAAAGAGTTTGAAGCTCACCCAGGTGTCGGTGTCAAAGTGGTTGGCCACCCAAATATTGACGCAGCCCATGACGGCAAAAAAGCACGCCCAGCTGTGCAGCAAGACGCCCCAAGCGTGCTCAGGCAACGCCACTTGTTCACCCATGAGCTGCTTGAGAAAGTTACGTTTGAACACGTAATACCCACCCCACAAGGCGCCACCCATCAACCAATACAGCACAGTGGGTTTCCACTTGATGAAGGTTTCGTCTTGGGTGAGCAGGGTGGCTCCGCCAAATACCACGATGACCCCCAAACTGACCCACTGCATGGGCTCTACAAAGCCGTTTTTGCGCCACATGTAGCCAATTTGCAGCACAGTCGCTGCTATTGCCACTGCCGTGGCGGCCATGATGCCCCACGTCTTAAAGGTCACAAAAAACAAAATGATGGGAAAGAAGTCGAGCAGTAATTTCATAAACGCTTTATTTGTTAGGCACGAAGTCTAACGAAGCCGAGTTCATGCAATAGCGCAGGCCCGTGGGCGCAGGGCCATCGTTGAACACATGGCCTAAGTGTGCGCCGCATTGGCTGCACACGGTTTCCACACGCACCATGCCATGGCTGCTGTCTCGGTGCTCGGCAATGGCGTCTTCACTGGCCGCCGTGTGAAAGCTAGGCCAGCCACAGCCCGCGTCAAACTTGGTGGATGCGTCGAACAGCTTGGCATCACAACACATGCAGTGGTAGCTGCCTGGCGCCCAATGGTCTTCATATTTGCCTGTGAACGGGCGTTCGGTGGCGGCTTTGCGCGTGACTTCAAAAGCCACAGGTTCGGCGTTTTTAGCGGCGAGTAATTCGCGCCATTCTTGTTCGGTTTTTTGAATCGTCATGAGGAGCAACTGATTTCAATGGATGAGGCCCATTCTGGCGCAAGGCCAGCCCAGGCTTCGTAGGTGGGGTGTTCGTCAAAGGGGGTATGCAGCACTTGCAGTAGATCTTGCACCATGGCAAAGTTACCAGCCTTGGCTTGGCGAATGGCCAGCTCGCCCAAGTGGTTGCGCAAAATGTATTTGGGGTTGGTGCGCAGCATAGCGTCGCCAGTGGCTTGGCGGTTGGCTGGACCTAAGCGTTCAAGGTAGCGAATGCACCACGCATCAAACACCTCGCGGTGTAGGAATAAATCGCGC
This sequence comes from Comamonadaceae bacterium, assembly GCA_947451565.1. Taxonomy (GTDB): domain Bacteria; phylum Pseudomonadota; class Gammaproteobacteria; order Burkholderiales; family Burkholderiaceae_C; genus Limnohabitans. The sequence continues at coordinate 5,483 of CANFZT010000053.1, forward strand.
ACAGGTTCAAACGCATGCGTGCTGTGTGCGGACTCGCGCACAGCCACGCTCAAACGTCGCCAAAACACGGTGTAGTCCACACGGTCTTGTTGCAGGGCTTGCAGCAGGTCTTCGACCATGGCACGGTCACCGTTGTGTGCGCCGCTCAATCCCAGCTTGTCGCGCATGCGTTGGTCCATGGCATTTGGGAATGTCTCTTTGTAGCGCTCTAGCGCCGCCAGGGCTGGGGCTTGCTCGTCAATGAGCGGCATCAGGGCTTGGCCTAGGCAAAACAAATTCCAGTAAGCAATTTGCGGCTGACGCGCATAGGCATAGCGACCTTGGTGGTCAGAGTGGTTGCAAATGTGGTTGGCATCAAAACCATCTAAATATTGGAAGGGGCCATAGTCCAGCGTGAGGCCAAGCACGCTCATGTTGTCGGTATTCATCACACCGTGGCAAAAGCCGACGGCTTGCCATTGGGCCATCAAGTGGGCGGTGCTTTGGGTTACTTCATGCAACAGCGCCACATAGCGCTCAGCGCCGTGTCTGTCTTGTAGCGCAGGGAAATGCGCTTGCACCACATAGTCGGCCAATGCGCGTAGTTCATCGATTTGGCCGTTGGATGCGAAGTGCTCAAAGTGACCAAAGCGCACAAAACTTGGGGCCACGCGGGTCACCACGGCTGCGGTTTCAACCTCTTCACGCCGTACATGGGCGGGTGAACCTGTGACGCACAAGGCTCGCGTGGTGGGAATGTCCAAGCCATACATGGCTTCACTGCCCAAAAACTCGCGAATGCTGGAGCGTAAGACCGCACGGCCATCGCCACGACGAGAGTAGGGCGTCGGGCCTGCGCCTTTGAGCTGCAGCTCTTGCAAGCCCGTGGGCGTTTGCACCGTGCCTAGGTTCAAAGCCCGGCCATCGCCCAACTGGCCTGCCCATTGGCCAAACTGGTGGCCGCTGTAGACGCTGGCGTAGCTGCTTTTTTCCGAAGGCAACAGGTTCCCGGTCAGCAAATCAAGTGCCTCTTGCTGTTGCCAAAGGTCTGATGGCAAGCCCAGCTCAGCACGCAAGGCCTCGTTGCAACCCACCCAATGGGCGGCTGGCAGCGGTGTGGGCTCAGTAGGGGTAGCGAATTCAGCGCCTAAAGATGCAAAGCCTGCATCAGACACAGCTAACCACGCAAGGCTAACAACAGGGGTGGCGGGGCGATGAAACATGACGGGCATTGTCTCGGGTTATCCATAGGCTGGTTTTTTGTGGGCTTTAGAGAAAAGGGGCAAAGTATGGGCACAATACACAAAAAAGCACGATCGTGCGAAAACGTAAAAAACGAGGGAACACCATGCTAGGACTGATGCAAGACCAACCCCTGTTGATCTCAGGCTTGATAGATTTCGCAGACAAACACCACGGCGATGGTGACGTGGTGTCGCGCCGTGTGGAGGGTGACATTCACCGTTACACCTGGTCTGACGTAGCACGCCGCTCGCGCCAAGTGGCCAACGCCCTGGATGGCATGAAGCTGGGTTTCAGCGACCGCGTCGCCACCATCGCGTGGAACGGCTATCGCCATTTAGAGCTTTACTTTGGCGTCAGCGGCTCAGGCCGCGTGTTGCACACCATCAACCCACGTTTGCATCCAGAGCAAATTGCATGGATTGCCAACCATGCCGAAGACCAAGTGCTGTGTTTTGACATGACGTTTTTGCCCATCATTCAAGCCGTGCACAGCAAGTGCGCATCAGTCAAACACTGGGTGGCGATGTGCGATGCCGACAAACTGCCCTCAGACACTGGTATTCCCAACCTCATCAGCTACGAAGCATGGATGGGCAGCCAAAGCACCACCTACCAATGGCCGGTGTTTGACGAGAACACAGCGTCGAGCATGTGCTACACCAGCGGCACCACGGGCAACCCCAAAGCAGCCCTGTACAGCCACCGCTCGACCACCTTGCACGCCTACGCGGCGGCTTTGCCCGATGTGATGTGCATTTCAGCCCGCGACGCCATCTTGCCCGTGGTGCCCATGTTCCACGTCAACGCCTGGGGCATTCCGTACAGCGCAGCGCTCACAGGTGCCAAACTGGTGTTTCCAGGTCCGGGTATGGACGGCAAATCGGTCTACGAGATGATTGAGAACGAAGGCGTCACCTATGCCGCGGGCGTGCCCACGGTGTGGCAAATGTTGCTCACATACATGAAACCCAATGGCTTGAAGTTCTCGACTTTGAAGCGTACGGTCATTGGCGGCTCAGCCTGCCCACCCGCCATGATTGACGCCTTCCGTGACGACTACGGCGTAGAGGTCTTGCACGCATGGGGCATGACCGAGCTCAGCCCCTTGGGCACTTTGTGCACCTTAAAGAACAAACACCTCAAGCTGCCTAAAGAAGAGCAAATGAAATTGCTCTTGAAACAAGGCCGCGCCATTTACGGCGTGGACATGAAAATCGTCAACGATGCAGGTGACGAACAGCCCCACGATGGCAAAGCCTATGGTGACTTGTTGGTGAAAGGCCCATGGGTGGTGGCCAATTACTACAAAGGCGAGGGCAACCCGCTGGTGAAAGACAAAGACGGCCACGACTGGTTCCCTACGGGCGACGTGGCCACCATCGACGCCGATGGCTTTATGCAAATCACGGACCGCAGCAAAGACGTCATCAAGTCGGGCGGTGAGTGGATCAGCTCGATTGACATTGAAAACATCGCTGTAGCGCACCCCGCGGTGGCCATGGCCGCGTGCATTGGTGTCGCTCACCCCAAGTGGGACGAGCGCCCCATCGTGGCGGTGGTGAAAAAACCAGACGCCCAAGTGAGCCGTGAAGAACTGCTGGCCTTCTACGAGGGCAAAACAGCCAAGTGGCAAATCCCAGACGACGTGGTGTTTGTCGACAGCATTCCCATTGGGGCGACAGGCAAGATGCTCAAAACCAAATTACGTGAGCAACTCAAAGACTACAAGCTGCCAACAGCCTAACCCACCCCATCAGTTTTCATAAGGAAATGCAATGAGTGCAGACTACCAAGTACACGGCGATGTGGCTGTGATCACCCTGAACAACCCACCTGTGAACGGCATGGGGTTAGAGACCCGCCGCGCCTTGGTGGATGGCATTGCGAAGGCGCAAGCCGATGCGGCCGTGAAAGCGGTGGTCATCACTGGCCATGGCAAAGCGTTTTCGGGCGGTGCAGATGTGCGCGAATTTGGTTCACCCAAAGCTTTCCAAGAGCCCAATTTGCTCAGCGTGATCTCATGCGTCGAACACTGCAGCAAGCCCGTGGTGGCGGCTATGCACACCGTGGTGATGGGCGGAGGCCTTGAGCTGGCACTGGGTTGCCACTTCCGCATTTGCGCACCTGACACCAGCATCAGCATGCCTGAGGTGAAGTTGGGCCTCATCCCAGGCGCAGGCGGCACGCAACGCTTGCCTCGGGCTTTGGGCGTGGAGCCTGCGCTGAACATGATTGTGAGCGGAGAGGCCATCAAAAGCGACATGCTGAGCATGTTGCCCGGTCAAAAACTGTTCGACCAAATGGCCATGTCACACCAAAGCCTGATGGACGAGGCCATTGCCTATGCCCGCGAAGTGGCCGATGTGCGACCACTGCCCAAAGTGCGCGATCTGCCTTGCAAACACCCGCAGGGCGATGCGTACTTTCAGTTCGCCCGCAACATGGTCAAAGGCATGGACAAAAACTACCCCGCACCACCTAAAGCGGTGGATGCGGTGGAAATGGCCACCAAGATGAAGTTTGACGACGGCATGATGTTCGAGCGCGAGCAGTTCATCAACCTCATGTGGACCCCTGAGAGCCGTGCCTTGCGCCATTTGTTTGGCGCACAACGCGCAGCCGGCAAAATGGCCGATGTGCCCAGCGACACACCTGTGCGCGACATCAAACTCGTGGCCGTCATTGGTGCGGGCACCATGGGCGGCGGCATTGCCATGAACTTCTTGAACGCAGGCATCGCGGTCAAGATGATTGAAACCAAGCAAGAAGCTTTGGATCGTGGCGTGACCACGATCCAAAAGAACTACGAAGACCGCGTCAAAAAAGGCAAGCTCAAAGAAGACAAAGCGGCCCAGCGCATGGCGTTGCTCAGCACCACGCTCAGCTACGACGACATCAAAGACGCTGACCTCGTGATTGAGGCAGTGTTTGAAGATATGGGCGTGAAAGAAGCCGTGTTCAAACAACTCGATGCCGTGATGAAGCCGGGTGCGATTTTGGCGTCCAACACCTCGACCTTGGACCTAAACAAAATTGCCAACTTCACCAAGCGTCCCCAAGACGTGGTGGGCTTGCACTTTTTCAGCCCCGCCAACGTGATGAAGTTGCTCGAAGTGGTGCGTGGCAAAGACACCGCCAAAGACGTGTTGGCCACGGCGATGGATGTGGCCAAGAAAATCAAGAAGATTGCCGTGCTCTCGGGCGTGTGCGATGGCTTCATTGGCAACCGCATGATTGACCAATATGGTCGCCAAGCTGGCTTCTTGCTCGATGAGGGTTGTACCCCCGCGCAGGTAGACCGCGCGATTGAAAAATTTGGCTGGGCCATGGGCCCGTTCCGCATGAGCGACTTGGCGGGCAACGACATTGGTTGGGCCATTCGCAAACGCCAATACGCAGAGAACCCCAAACGCCGCTACAGCAAAACCGCAGACTTGCTGTGCGAGCAAGGACGCTTTGGCCAAAAAACAGGCGCAGGCTGGTACGACTACAAGCCCGGCAAACGCGACGCTATTCCCAACAAAGATGTGGAAGCCATGATTGCCAAACACCGCGAATCGCTCGGCATCAAGCCCCGCAAAATCAGCGACGAAGAAATCGTGCAGCGCCTGAACTTTGCCTTGGTGAACGAAGCCGCCCACATTTTGGAAGAAGGCATTGCCAGCAAGGCCAGTGACATCGACATGGTCTACATCAGCGGCTACGGCTTCCCCATCTTCCGTGGCGGCCCCATGAACTACGCTGACGAGCTGGGCCTCTTCAACGTGGTGCAAGCCATGCAGCGCTTTGCCACCAACCCCCACGATGACGCCGAATTTTGGAAGCCAGCACCTTTGCTCGCCAAGCTCGCTGCCGAAGGCAAGACCTTCAACTGAACCGAATTTAAGGAACTCTCATGACCCACGCTGTCATTGTCTCTACCGCCCGTACACCGCTTGCCAAAAGTTGGAAGGGCTCTTTCAACATGACCCACGGCGCCACCTTGGGTGGTCACGTCGTCAAACACGCCATTGCACGCGCCGGCATTGAAGCCGCCGAGGTGGATGACGTCATCATGGGCTGCGCCTTGCCTGAGGGCGCAACGGGCACCAACATCGCCCGTCAAATTGCACTCATGGCCGATTGCCCTGTGTCCGTGTCAGGTATGACCATCAACCGTTTCTGTTCCTCTGGTTTGCAAACCATTGCCACTGCCGCCCAACGCATCATTGCGGGCGAGGGCGATGTGTATGTGGCCGGTGGTGTGGAAAGCATCTCGTGTGTGCAACAAGAGATGAACCAACACATGCTGAGGGACTTGGCGCTGCAAAAGAAGAAACCAGAAATTTACTGGGATATGCTGCAAACCGCTGAGAACGTGGCCAAGCGCTACAACATTGACCGCGAAGCGATGGACGCCTATGGCGCACGCAGCCAACAACGTGCTTTTGCCGCGCAGTCGGCAGGCCTCTTTGATGCTGAAATTGCAGCCATCACCGTCAAATCTGGTGTGGTCGACAAAGTGATGGGCTTGATGACCAAGCAAGTCACGGTCAGCAAGGACGAGGGCATTCGCGAAAACTCCACCGCCGAAGCTTTGGCTAACCTCAAGTCCGCCATGCCCGGTGGTTTGATTTCCGCAGGCAATGCCAGCCAGTTTTCAGACGGCGCAGGTGCTTGCGTGGTGATGAGCGAAGCGCTCGCCAGCAAACGTGGCCTGAAGCCCTTGGGCCGCTTCCTCGGCTTCGCCGTGGCAGGCTGCGAGCCTGACGAAATGGGCATTGGCCCTGTGTACGCCATCCCCAAAGTACTCAACCGCTTAGGCCTGAGCGTGGGTGACATTGACCTGTGGGAGCTCAACGAAGCCTTTGCCGTGCAGGTGCTCTACTGCCGAGACAAACTGGGCATTCCCGATGACCGCCTCAACGTCAACGGCGGTGCGATTGCCGTGGGCCACCCCTACGGCGTGAGCGGTCAGCGCTTGGTGGGCCACGCCTTGATTGAAGGCAAACGCCGAGGTGCCAAACGCGTGTGCGTGACCATGTGCATTGGCGGGGGCATGGGCGCAGCGGGTATCTTCGAAGTTCTGTAAACCCTTGAGGAGAACACCATGCAAGAAAGCTTTGGCGCCTACATTCCGTTTGTCGATCATCTCGGTTTTGAGATGGTGTTTTTTGACGAAGGGCAGTCCGAACTACGCTACACCCCCGAGCCTGAGCACCTGAACTCATTCAACGTGACGCACGGCGGTGCACTGATGACTCTGCTAGACGTCACCCTTGCCAGCGCCGCCCGCAGTGTGGACAAAAGCATGGGCGCTGTGACGATTGAAATGAAAACTTCTTTCATGCAACCTGCACGCGGCACACTGACGTGCAAGGGGCGCTTGATTCACCGCTCGCGCAACATGGCGTTCACCGAAGGCACGATTTACGATGCCAATGGCAACGTGTGCGCACATGCCACGGGCACATTCAAGTACATGGCCAGAACGACCGTTGCGCACGATGCCAGCCCCGAAATTTCCACCGACTAAACCTCATCAACGGTGAAAGTGCCCCTCAAAGCAATGTCGAACCTCATGCCCCAACACCACATGGTTGGGATTAGGGCCCGTGATGACTTTGCATTGGTTGGAGGACGCGACCCAAACCGCACAGGCAATCGGCGGGGCGTTTGAGGTGCCTGCTTTTTTTTGAGCTTGCTTGCAATAGTCACCCACATCCTCTCTAACTTCCCAGGTGAGATTGACCTGGTTCATCACCCTTGAATGAGGTGCCATGGGGGTGAACTCTTTGTATTCCGTTTCACTGACCACCGCACACCCTTGCACCCACGCACAAAAACACAACACCCAGAGGATGCGTGTGGCGCGAATGTGCGATGTGCTCAACATGGGCGCATCGTATTTTTTGTCTTCGGCGATCGCAATGTCCACCTAAGTAAGCGTTTTAAAGCGTCAAAATTAACAAAACTATCGACAAGTTTTCAAAATTAAAAATCAGTCATGAAAATTGAGTGACGAGGTATTCATCTTTCAGACACTTCGAAATCTGACCAACGCTTACTTTGTGACCGCGTCTCAATACCTTTTCGACAAATACCTATAGTTCGCTTATGGCAAACTTCCACGCTTTGCCAAAAACCATCTAACAATGCAAAAAATCACTCGGCAACTTGCCAACGAAATCAAAATCTCAGAAGCCCAAGTGCGCTCTGCCGTCGAGCTGCTCGATGGTGGCGCGACCGTGCCATTTATTGCCCGTTATCGCAAAGAGGTGACCGGCGGCTTGGACGACATTCAGCTGCGTGAACTCGAAGCGCGCCTGAGCTACCTGCGCGAGTTGGAAGACCGTCGCGCTGCTGTCATCAAGAGCATTCAAGA
>CANFZT010000054.1 GCA_947451565.1 Comamonadaceae bacterium
TGTACCACGCTGTTGCGCAGGTCATTGCCTATGTGTTCAGCCTGAACCAGTCTTATGGTCGTGGCCAGGAAGTGGTCAAACCATCGCCCTCCGTTCCAGACGAGATGAAGTTCGACTCGAGCGGCGCTTTGATGAACTCTTGAGACCTAAGTTTGAGCCCGCATGACAGACATCTACCAAAGCCCCGGTGACAGGTTGCGATTTGAAATACTCCTGAAGTCTTTGACCGAAGGCAGTATCAATCTTGCCGTGTTGAGCAACCACGAAAGGGTGCTCGACTACTACGGCAGTTTGTTTGAGGAACGTCTGCGAGCCAAAGGCGAAAGTCACATTGAGTGGTGCAGCTCGACCAACTCTGAACGTCTGGTTCAAAAGTTCAACGAAATCTTGTCTGAAATCACGCTGGACCAAGCGCTGGAGAAAGATAAAAAACACGCCCCTAGACGCTTCTTGGTGTTTCGCGATTCCATCTTGATGCAAGATTTTGAGTTGCAATTGTTGGCGCGTTTGGTGAATGGTTTTCCCGCGGGCAATATCAGCGTGATCTTGCTGATCAACAGTGCTGGCAATCACCAAAGCAAGCTAGACGCTTTTGGTAAGAATTTGCTGAAATGGGAAGTCGAAACCGAAGCGGGTGAGCCGAAAAAGCAACTCACCGATTGGGTGGCCACCACCCCCGATCCTGAACCCACATTGATTGAGCCCTCTTTCTTGCCTGAGCCTCCCACGCTCAGTGACGAGGTGAGCTCTGTGTCAAAGCTGCTTAACCTTCCCACCAAAACAGCTTGGCGCGTGCCTGGTTTTGGCAAAAAGCAAGAGCCTCAATTGGACACAGAGCCCTTGCCTGCTTTTGTGCCGGTGTCGTCCCCGCCGGCCCCAGCGCCTGCCGCTGTGGCCTTGCCCCCGACGGTGCCCGATACTTTGCGCGAACCGACCTTGAGTGCGCCTACGCAGCCCTTGGCTGCGGGATTGCCTGCGGCGACAGATGCTGATCTTTTCAAACGTCCGGCGCGTCAGTCACGCGCAGGTTGGGTGCTGCTGGTCCTGCTGATGTCCATCGGTGTATTTGGCCTGATGTACAAAGATTTGGTGCTTGAAGAGGCAGAGTCCTTGAAGAAATACATGCTGCGCGGTACGCCTGCGGTGGCTGCACCGGAGGAAGCCGCCAGTGCTTTGGCAATGGCCGCTGCTGCTTCTGCGGCTGCAAGTGCCGATGCTTTGGCCGCTGCAGAGCTCGCAGCTTCCATGGCGAGTGATGCTGCACGCGTGGCAAGCCAAGCGGCGGCGATGGCCTCCGTCGCCAGTGCGTCGGCGTCTGCCGTGGCATCAGCTGCTGTGGTGGCCTCGGAGCCTGCGATGGCTGCGCCTATCACGGTCAAACCTGAAGTCAAGCCTGAAGCTAAGTCAGAATCCAATTCGGATGAGGCTTGGGTCAACCAATTGCCCGCCAATGGCTATGTGGTGCAGCTTGCGGCCATGGACACGCCAGATGAAATGCGTAGCTTCCAACGTAGCAATGCGGTCTATGCCCAGGCTCGCATCCTGCGTGCTCGCCAAAAAGACACAGGCAAACGTTATGTCATTTTGGTGGCTGGGCCTTTTGAAACCAAATCTCAAGCCGATGCTTTCATGCAGTCCAGCCCATTGCTGGCCAAAGGCTGGTTGCGTAGCAGCAAGTCGATGAAAACCCAATTTACAAAGTCCTGATGCGCACGCTAGGAACGAGCTTATGAGCGAAAAACACGACAAATCTAGCCAGGCCGAAGAGCCTAAGACGGATGGCATTCAGGTCGAGCAAGCACCCTTTGAGCTGGGTTATAAGCCCGAGTCGCTACCCAAAATCTCGGTCCCCGATTTACCAATTGACGCGCAAAGCTTGACAGCCGAAGCCCTGTCACAAGTACCTACGCTGACGGAATTGGTGGACGACACGTTAGTTGAGGAGGGCGGTGATGCCCTTGCTGAGGCGGATCTTGCCGAAACGGAGTCCCTGATTCAAGACACGCCAGTTCAAGCCGATACATGGATTGAAGTGCTGCATGTCCGTATGGGCAAGCTCACGGACGAAATACACACACTCAATGCCCGCTTAGACCGGCTTGATGAAAAGAACAAGGCAAAGGCTTGACATGGCTGAAGAACAAAAAACTCCTGAAGAGGCGGTTGCGCCTGCAGAAGCCATCGTGGACGTGGAGGTCACGGCCGATCGTTTGACTGAAATTGCATCGCAATCACTCGACACCAATGAGGTGGCGCGTCAGATTGAAGAGCTGACATCGGTGGTGCTTGATTCGGCCGAGGTCTCTACCCGTTCTGCATCGATTGCGGCAGACGTCAGTGCAACCATGCGTGCCGTTGTGTCCAAAATTCAAGAGAACAACCGCCGCAACGTGATGCATTCACGCATCATGCTGGGCGCTTTTTGCACCTGTTTGCTGATAGCGATGGGCATTTTCTTTGCCATTACTTTGAAGATGACCAAGTCCATCAAAGAACTCGACACTATGGTGTATGCCATGGCCAAGCGAGTGATTGAGGTGGATGCCAGCCTCACGGCCATTGGCAAGACCAACTCTGACTTCTCTGAAATTACCGAGAAGCAAGACGAGGTCATCACAACGCAAACGCAAGTCGCCAAGCGCTTGGAAGAAATTGGCAAGAGCATGGCCGCCATGCCCACGGTCGTGGCGGTGGAAGCGAACAAGTCTAGCGACGTGAAGTTCAAAGACATGCAAAAGCAACTGACAGGGCTTGAAACTAAGCTGCAGTCGTTTGATACCAAATTACAAGCTGTGGCAGAGAAGGCCTCTGCACGTACGCCACCTCCTGTGTCGGTCGCTTCGCAGGGGCCTAGTACACAGGTGTTGTTGACTGAAATTCAAAAAATCAAAGCGGATTTAAATGCTGCCGTGCAAGTTCGTGAACGTTCACAGACCGCCGCAGAAGCTTCGGCACTTAAGAATATTGAGAAAACCCTCGACAAGGCGACAACAGCTGCTGGCGATGCGCAAAAGGCGGCTGACAGAGCTGCGCAAGCCGCCAAGGCAGCAGCAGATGCTCAAAAAGCTGCTGCGGCTTCTGAGAAGGCCTCTGCCGCCGAGCGTTTAGCGCAGCAAAAAGCAGCCGCAGAGCGTGCTGTGGCCATGCGCATGCAGCCTGAAAAGCCAGAAAAGTCTGCTGAGCAAATTGCCGCTGAGCGCGTTGCCGCCGAGAGGGCTGCCGCCGCTCGTGCTGCCAAAGCTGCTGAGAAGGCCGCTGCCGACAAAGCTGCGGAGAAGGCAGCTGCTGAAAAAGCGGCTGCTGAAAAGGCTGCGGCTGAAAAGGCGCGTGCTGCAGCCGCAGCGCCCACCCCGATTCTGGTGCGTGAAAAACCAATTCAATACCCACGCGCTCCTGAGTAATCAGATGCTGTAGGTGAATCGGGTCAAGCAGGCCTCATGGCGAAGCTGCTTGCGCTGGCTAGTGGCCAATCACTAAACACAGCAGGCAAAGCGCTGACATCGTTTTGCAGCAAGGTTTCGGGTGTGAGGGTGTCCACCAATTCAGAGAGATGCAGTGTTTGCGTTTCGCTGACACGACGCATGATGTGTCGTGGTGTGAAGTCATGCGGTGTTTGCAAGCCTGAGGCTTCCATCAATTCTTGCAACGCTTCTAAGGTGTGGCTGTGGAAGTTGTGTACACGCTCCGCTTTGCTGGGCACGACCAATGCCAGTTGACGTGTCGGATCTTGCGTGGTGACGCCGGTTGGACAATTGCCAGTGTGGCATGTTTGCGCCTGAATACAACCCAGTGCAAACATGAAGCCGCGCGCGCTGTTGCACCAGTCGGCTCCCAATGCCAAGGTGCGTGCCATGTCGAAAGCACTGACAATTTTGCCGCTGGCGCCAACACGAATGGCATCGCGCAAGCCTGCACCCACCAAGGTGTTGTGCACCAGACGCAAAGCTTCTTGCAGTGGCATACCCATGTGGTCGGAAAATTCCAAAGGCGCAGCGCCCGTGCCGCCCTCTGCGCCGTCGACCACGATGAAATCGGGTTGAATGCCGCTTTCCAGCATGGCTTTGACCATGGCAAACCATTCCCAAGGGTGACCAATGCACAGCTTGATACCGACAGGTTTACCTTCACTCAAAGCGCGCAGTTGTTGGATGAAGGCCATCAACTCCAGGGGCGTTGAAAAGCTGCTGTGAGACGCAGGTGAGACGCAGTCTTGGCCCACCATGACGCCGCGCGCTTCGGCGATTTCTTCTGTGACCTTGGGACCCGGTAAAACGCCGCCATGGCCCGGTTTGGCACCTTGGCTGAGTTTGATTTCCACCATCTTGACTTGGGGCGAACGCACGTTCTCTACAAAATGTTCTGGGCTGAAGTGACCGGTTTCATCTCGACAACCGAAATAGCCAGAACCGATTTCCCAAATCAAATCACCCCCATGAACGCGGTGGTGACGCGAGATGGAGCCTTCACCCGTGTCATGTGCAAAGCCGCCTAGTTTGGCGCCTTGGTTGAGTGCCAAAACAGCGTTGGCACTCAGAGCACCAAAGCTCATGGCTGACACGTTAAACAGGCTGATGTCGTAGGGCTGTGTGCAGTCTTTGCCACCCACTTTCACGCGAAAGTTATGGCCTTGCAGTTTAGAAGGTGCAATCGAGTGATTGATCCATTCGTAACCCACCGCGCGTACATCGAGTTGTGTGCCAAAAGGACGTTTGTCAGACGCACCTTTGGCGCGTGAGTACACCAAGGTGCGTTGGGCACGCGAGAAGGGCGAAGCCTCGGTTTCTGACTCTAAAAAGTATTGACGAATTTCAGGTCGGATGGTTTCAAGCATGAAGCGCAAGTGCCCAATGATGGGGTAATTGCGCAAAATGGCATGGTGTGACTGTTGAAGGTCGTACAGCCCGACGATGCTGAGCAACAAAAACAGCGTTGGCCACCAACCACTTAGTCCCATGACACCTGCACCCAAGAGTGTGAAGATTAGCAACAACACGGCGGCCATGAACGCCGTGTAGCGCACTGGATAAATCTGATTGAGTTTGTCCAGCATGCGCGAGCTCCTGAGCTGATGAGGTTTTTAAGGTTTGGGCGTGAGTTTGGCGGCGAGTTTAGATTGCGCCAAAGCTGAAACTTCGGCACGTAAGCGAGCCGACGACAGTTGTTGATCCGCTGCTTGCTGTACATCTGAGAGATGCGACAAGATGTTGCCGCGCAAGTCAAGCAAGTCTTGGTCAAGCTTTAGCAACCGCTCTTGCAACTCGCGTTGCAAGGCCATGCGCTGTGTGAGTAAATTGACTTCAGCCGCAATGGTGCGCCATGTTTGCGTGAGCTCATCGCTAGGTGCAACGCGCAGCTGTTCAAACAACTCATTGATGAGTGGGTCAAAGATGGGAGAGCTGCGCTCTTGCGCATCGGCGTGCTCAGTTAGCGTAGGCACATTTTCTGGAACTGGCGCTTGTGATGCTGGTTGGGTGTGGGATTGCAAGATCGCATTGACTTGCCCCCAACCTTCCTCAGGGGTGTACTGCTTGAGTCCTTTGAAGGATAAGAATTGCGGCTCGGTACTCATTTACTCATCACACCCATGGATATGCGTTTGAGGAATTGCGGAATACTCATTGTTGAAATTTGTGCGGTTTGCGGAGAACCGATGTGTGGTGCTTGTTTTGCGGGCATTTCATCGGGACGAATTTGTTGCTTTCGGTGACGACCTAGGATGGAATATTGGCTTGACAACGTACTGGTTGTTGTCAGTAGATTGTTGCGTTTGACCCCTGCTGCTGTACCATTCATTTCAGTGAATGTGCTACTACGCACAACGCGGGCGCTGTTGGCATTCGTGCGCATTTCTTTCGCTGATTCACGCATTTCACGCGCAGCACAAACGGACTGACCAAATTCATTGAAAGACGCACCACAGGCATCTTGCAAATCCATCAAATAACCGCGTTCAAACATTTCACGCGCCGTTTGTGCTTCCAAAATGGGGGGGGCGAGCATGAAACTGACAGGAAAACGCTGCTTTGAGAATACATCACTTTTGAGCTGCTCTGGCTGCACGCGCGTAGGGCAAACCAGCAAGGTGGGGGGGGTGTGAATGGCAGAGTCGAAAACCCAGCGGTGACGGCTCAAGAAGCCCGCAGTGGCGGTCAGTTCAATTTCAGACACCGAGGTGGGGACGATTACCAAGTCGAATTCGAACATCAGTTCGCCCGCGATGGAGTCGGTCCATGTCAAATCGCAAATCACGACTTCGGTGCTGCTCGCCGCACGGCGCAAATGTAGACGCGCATCTAAGATGGGACGGTTTCCCCCTTGATCTAGCGGAAGAATGTGGTGTTGCACCACAACACCAATGTTAGGGGCGCGTGTCAACCAAGTGCTAGAAGATCCATGTGTATCAAAGTCAATCATCGTCACGGTTTGCCCTTGGCGGCGCAAATAGGCTGCCAAATTGGCTGAAACAGTGCTTTTGCCGACGCCACCTTTTTGACTGGTGACCAAAATTTTGAATGTTGACATCTTTTTATCCTTCGAACTTCGCACAGCGCTGCATTTTTTATAAAACAACCGAAATTACTAACGGGGAATGGAATTTACATGGGTCTCGCTACGCGGGTCAATGCCTCATTTCGCGCAAAAGTAGTGGCTCAATTAGCCTTTATGCATCGAATTGAATACTTTTATTCGTATCCCTATAATTAAAAGAATCAAAATTAAGAATATTCGCTATGTTGTTGATTTTTAAAAGAATTTTATAAGTGTCAAAAAAAACAACACTTTAGAGAAGAAAAGCCATCCGTTAAAATTGGTATGTAAATTATTAAAAATTGAAAGCCCTCATGTCCAACCGCCTTTATGTTCTTCTTTCTGCTGTGTCAGTTGCTTTGCTCTCTGCTTGCAGCTCAACCAAACTCGACAACGTATCAGATGCCAAAGCATCGTCTTCTGTGGCATCGGTAGCATCTGTGGTGGCCGACCACTTGAACCCTAATAGCATCATCTCTAAAGAGCGCAGCGTGTACTTTGACTTTGACAAGTTCGACATCAAGGCTGATCAAGCGGCTGTGGTTGAGCGTCAGGGCAAATATTTGGCTGCTAACTCAGCGCTGAAAATCCGTGCCGAGGGCAATGCCGACGAGCGCGGTGGCCGCGAGTACAACTTGGCTCTGGGCCAAAAGCGCGCAGAAGCCGTGGTGCGTGGTTTGAAAGTCTATGGTGTGAAAGACGGTCAAGTTGAGCCTGTTAGCTTTGGCAGCGAGAAGCCAGTGGCCATGGGTCACGACGAAGCGGCTTGGGCGCAAAACCGCCGCGTTGATTTGGCTTACCCTGCCAAGTAATTTTCTGATGGGTCGCTGCGGTTGATGCAACTTAACAGCGAAATTATCACAACACCACCGCTGGCCTCGGCCACGGTGGTGTTGTTACGTGACGCCCCTCTAAAAGGCCTTCAAGTCTTTTTGTTGCGCCGCCATACGGCCTCGGCTGTGCTGGGGGGCGCTTATGTTTTTCCAGGCGGCAAACTGGATGAGGCTGATTGCGAGCTTGGTTTGCATGCCTATCTCGATACCTCGCCGCAATCGCTACATACCGCTTTGGGCGAGCCCGATTTGCACTTGCACACCGCCGCAGGTTTGTATGTGGCAGCGGTACGCGAGGTGCTTGAAGAGTGTGGCGTGTTGTACGCCCGTTTGAACGATCGCCAAGTTTTGACGCATGACGCCCACCAGCGCCAGCATTGGCAGAAAGCACTTCATAACGGCCAAACCTTTGTCGATGTGCTGCACAGCGCTGATTTGCGCGTGGACACGCAGCACCTGGCACCTTGGTCTCGGTGGATCACACCCATGCAGGCCTCTGTCACCCATAAGCGTTTTGACACCCGTTTTTTCATGGCGGTGTTGCCCGAAGGGCAGCACCCCATTCACGACAATATCGAAGCCATCGATAGCGTGTGGCTGAGCCCGCGTGAGGCACTCGACCGTTATTGGGCGGGTAGTCTGCCGCTGGCGCCGCCGCAAATCATGACCTTGGTGTCTTTGTTGTCACACACCTGTACGACAGATGTGTTGAACTATGCAAGGCGTCAAACGCCGCCGTTGATTCTTCCAGAGCCGTTTGATGACGAAGAGGGCGTGCGTACGCTGTGCTACCCCGGTGATTCCCGCCATTCGGTGTCTCACCGTGCCATGCCTGGGCCAACCCGTTTGCGTTTTGTGGCGGGTCGTTTTGAGCCTGTTGGTGGTTTTGAGGATTTTTTATGAACGCCATTTCCGCCTTCCATCTAGAAGGCAAAAAAGGTTTAGTGCTCGGCTTAGCCAACGAACACAGCATTGCTTGGGGTTGCGCGCGTCAAGCGCAGGCCATGGGGGCAGAGGTGGTTGCCTCGTGTCTGAACGACAAAGCGCGTCCGTATGTAGAGCCGCTCACGCAATCGCTGGGCATGGATTTGCAAACCTGCAACATTGAAACCCCAGAAGAGTTAGAAAAACTCGTGGCTTACGCGGTGGCCAAACTCGGTCGCTTTGATTTTGTCATTCACTCCATCGCATGGGCGCCGCTGGCTGACTTGCATGGTCGTGTGGTGGACAGTTCTAGCACGGGCTTTGCACGCGCCATGGAGGTGTCGTGTCACTCGTTTGCCACATTGGCCAAGCTCTGTGCGCCACACATGACACAAGGTGGCAGCATGGTCACGATGACTTACTTGGGCGCAGCCGAAGCCGTGCCGCATTACGGTTTGATGGGGCCTGTTAAGGCGGCGCTCGAATCCTTGGTGCGTTATATGGCGCTTGAGTTAGGGCCGCAGGGAATTCGCGTGTACGCAGTCTCGCCCGGGCCTATTCTTACGCGTGCGGCTTCGGGCATTGAAGCCTTTGACGCGCTGATGCAAAACAACATTGCAAAAGCCCCGCTAGGTCGTTTGGTGACCTTGGATGAAATTGCCAACCTCAGCACTTTTTTGTGCACCAATGCCGCCAGCGGCATGACGGGTCAAACCATTTATGTAGATGCGGGCAGCCACGCCGTGAACTGAAGACCACCATGAACGACATCACCGAAACCACCAATGATCCCAACAATGAGTGGCTTGAAAACTACCCCTATGACGACATCGTGGTGGGGCAGTCGGCGCGTATGGCACGCACTTTGACGCTGGCCGACATTCAAGCTTTTGCCGCTGTATCGGGTGATACCAACCCCGCGCATCTAGACCCCGAATACGCTAATGCCACCTTGTTCCATGGTGTGATTGGTCACGGCATGTGGGGCGGTGCCTTGATCAGCAGTTTGCTGGGCACGGTGTTTCCTGGTCCAGGCACGATTTACTTAGAACAAAACTTGCACTTCAGCCGTCCCGTGCGGATTGGTGACACGCTGAACGTGGCGGTGACATGTACCGCCAAACACGACGACAAGAAAACCCTCGACCTCGATTGCGTGTTGGTCAACCAAAAAGGCGAGCGTGTGCTTTACGGCACGGCTCGCGTCATGGCGCCTACTGAGAAGCTGCGCATGCCACGGGTTCACGCCCCTCACATCAGTTTGTTTGACCCAGAACAGCGTCACGCCAATTTGTTGGCTTTAGGCGCACACCTTGAGCCTGTCCGATGTGGCGTTGTGCATCCCTGTGATGCCGACTCTTTGCAAGGCGCTATCGACGCGCACCATGCCAAGTTGATTCACGCAGTGTTGATTGCGCCAGAGAAAAAATTACGCGCTGTTGCTACAGAAGCTGGCATTGATTTGGCAGGCATTGAAGTGATCGATGTCGAGCACAGCCATGCGGCTGCTGACTTGGCCGCGCAAATGGCAGCAGACAAGAAATTAGAAGCCTTGATGAAAGGTAGCTTGCACACCGACGAGCTGATTCACGCAGTGGTTTCACAAAAAGGTTTGCGCACAGACCGACGCATGTCGCATGTGTTTCGCTTTGAAACGCCGATGTACCCCAAGCCTCTCTACATCACCGATGCGGCGCTCAACATCGCGCCCACTTTGGCCGAGAAAGCTGACATCGTGCAAAACGCGATTCTGTTTGCGCAAATCATGGGCGTGACCCAACCTAAGGTGGCGATTCTTTCTGCGGTGGAAACTGTCAACCCCAGCATCCCCTCCACCCTTGATGCTGCGGCGTTGTGCAAGATGGCTGACCGTGGGCAAATCAAAGGCGGCTTGCTCGACGGCCCGCTGGCTTTTGACAATGCGGTGTCTATGCATTCGGCTGAAATCAAGCACATTACTTCTGCCGTGGCAGGTCAAGCTGACATTTTGGTTGCGCCCGATTTGGAGTCAGGCAACATGATGGCCAAACAACTTGAATACCTTGCCGGCGCTTGTGGTTCCGGCGTGGTGTTGGGCGCACGCGTGCCTATTGCGTTGACCAGTCGTGCAGACACGGCCACAACGCGGAGCGCTTCGGCCTTGTTGGCCAAGTTGATTGCGCATCACAACCGCACGCACTCGGCATGAGTATTCTGTCGGTCAATGCGGGCTCGTCTAGCCTGAAGTTTGCGCTGTACCCCATTGAAGGGAAGGGTATTGGCGAAGCCGAAGTCACCGGCAACATCGAAGGGCTAGAGCCGTCGGGTCAGCCACGCATCAGCTTTTGTACCATGGGCCAAAACAAAGCGTCAGCGGCTGTGGTGGTGAAGCCTGCGCAAGATGTGTTTGACGCCGCGCTAGCCACACTCAAAGGTTTGTTGGCCACGCGATTTGCACATTTGCAAGTGCAGGCCATTGCCCATCGGGTGGTGCATGGTGGTGGCTATTTCTCCAGCAGCGTGCGCGTTACGCCTGAGGTGCTGACGCAGTTGGCCACGCTGAATGCCTTGGCCCCTTTGCACCAACCGCATAACTTGGCAGGTATTGAAGCGTTTGCTGAATCGTTTCCAAACGTCGCGCAGATTGCTTGTTTTGATACTGCGTTTCACCGCACGCTCTCGCCACTTGAAACCACATTTGCCATTGATCGCCAGCTCACTGAGCAAGGTGTGCGTCGCTATGGTTTTCATGGACTCTCTTATCAATATGTGACGCAAGTGCTTCAGCGCGAATCCCCACGTTCTGCAGGTCGCACAGTCATGGCGCATTTGGGCAATGGTGCTAGCGTGTGCGCCACCACGCAACACCAAAGTCGCGCCACCACCATGGGCTTTTCTGCTTTGGATGGTTTGATGATGGGCACGCGCAGTGGCGCACTTGACCCCGGTGTGTTGCTCTATTTGATGGAGCAAGGCTGGGGTCACGACCAAATTCAAAAATTGCTTTACAAGCAAAGTGGCTTGCTGGGGGTGTCTGGCGAGAGTGCCGACATGCGCACCTTGCGTGCGTCAAGTGCTTTGGGCTCTGAGCCTGCCCGCTTCGCGACGGATTTGTTTGCGCATCGTGTCGTGCGCGAAGTGGGGGCGTTGAGCGCCTGCATTGGTGGTTTGGATGTATTGACCTTCACAGGAGGCATTGGCGAGCACGATGCTGTGCTGCGCCAACAGGTCGGCGACGCCTTGGCTTACTTGGGGGTTCAGATGGATGTCGCGCGCAACAAAAAAGCCATAGGCGACAGCGTTTGTTCTATTCACGCCGACAATAGTGCGGTTGAAGTGTGGGTAGTCCCCACAGATGAAGGTCGTGTGGCCGCACAAGACGCGCTCGCATTTTTATAAAACACATGGAAATTACGGCGTGAATATCAAAGACGCGATGAGCTGCTTCACCACGGGCGTGACTGTGGTCACTGCTCACACCCAAGGTCAAGACTGGGGCATGACCTGCAATTCGTTCAACACCGTGTCGCTAGACCCCGCTATGGTGTTGTGGAGCGTGCGTAAAAGTTCCCTCAGCCACGAAGCCTTCGTTAAGGCCGGCGGCTACATGGTGAATGTGTTGGGCGCCCAGCAAAAAGACTTGGCACTGAAGTTTGCACAAGGGACACAGCAAGAACGTTTTGCCGACCAAAGTGTGGTGCGTGGTATTCATCAACACCCGCGTTTAGACGATGTGATTGCTTGGTTTGACTGCCGCATTGCCCAAGTGGTGTCGGCTGGAGATCACGACATTTTGATCGGCGAAGTGCTCGACTTTGGTGTGCAAGCTGGCCATGGCTTGGCGTATGCGCAGCGCAGTTTTGGGGTGCTCACTGCGTTGGATGAGTAGTCGTTAGTATCGAAGCACTTGCTACGTTGCCTGGGTTTTATAGTTTTGCTGTTCAACGTGCGCGAACCAAGTCGTCTGATCGTTCCTTGGTGAATAGGGCGTTGATCTTTTATTGATAAGCCACTTGAATTTGGTTAGAGTCGTCGCCAAGTAAGGTTTCATTAAGGGAGAAGCCTATGAAAGAAATTTACTTACGCTTTCTTGCGCTGGCAAATGTGATGGATGGCACATCTGTGCAGCTATCGGCAATTGATGAAACGGCGAAGCAATTGCTCAATGTGATTGCATCGCATCACGCGCAAGGAAAACCAATGACTGTCACGCAAGCGATGGCGCTGAGTTCACTTGCCAGTCAAGCCACAATCCACCGCAAGTTAGACGATTTACGTGAAGTTGGATTGATTGAGCAAGTGTTTGAGGGAAAAAACCGCCGTACGAAGTATCTTGTTCCTACGAACTCAGCGAATGAGTACTTTTCAAATCTTGGTCTGCTCATGAAGCAATCACTTGCAACTTGAACCTCTGAGCATCCTGACGATCCATGGTCAGCGTTGATCCTTTGGGGCGAAAAAATAGTTTACAATCTCGCGCAGATTCGGTGATATAGCTCAGTTGGTTAGAGCGCAGCATTCATAATGCTGATGTCGGTGGTTCAAATCCACCTATCACCACCAAAATAAAAACCCACAGTTTGACGACTGTGGGTTTTTTCTTTGTCGATCAAA
>CANFZT010000055.1 GCA_947451565.1 Comamonadaceae bacterium
AAAAACACACGGTGGTGTTTGCGATGCAAGCGCAAGCGCCCCACTTGCACCTCGTCATCCACGCCTTGGCTGCGACGCACCAAGGCACGCAACCGCGCTTCCACCTCTTCTAAATCAAAAGGCTTGCCTAGGTAGTCGTCAGCACCGGCGTCTAAACCGGCAATGCGTTCATCGGTGCGGTTACGCGCAGTCAGCACCAGAACGGGCGTGCGGTCCCCACGCGTGCGCGCTTCGCGCAACAGTTGTAAACCGCTGCCTTGTAACGCGTGCGGTTGACCACTCAGTGGCAAGTTCAAATCCAGCAACACCGCATCGTAGGTTTGCACTTGCCAGAAGTGCGCGCCCTCTTCCAAATGACTGGCGGCATCCACACGATGGCCCGCATCGCTAAGGCTGCGCAGCATCACCGCTTGCAACACGGCGTCGTCTTCAATCAACAAAATTCGCAAGTGAGGACCCGGTGAAAAAGAAGTCAGGGGCTGGTCAGCCACGATGAACGATAAACGTGGCTATGAGCATACGACAGAACCTTCAAGACCGCTTGCGCGAAACATCCCGCGCCTTGCTAGATACACCCACCAAGCGCTACATCGCGGGTGGCGGGGCGCTGGCACTTCTGATAGCAACGTATGTGCTGCTGAACCAAGAAGCGCCTAGCAAACCACCAGCCCCTCAACCCATCGTGCAAGGCCAACAGTTGCGCTTTCCGGCGGGTCATCCACAACTGGCCTTGCTGAGCACCGTCGAAGCCAGGGCGGCCGAAAAGGTAACCATTGATCTGCCGGCCCGCTTGGTGTGGAACGAAGAGCGAACACAGCGCATTTACCCCGCGTTTGCAGGCCGTGTACTGAGCCTGAATGCCGACATCGGCCAAAGCGTGAATGCCGGCCAAGTGCTGGCGACCTTGGCCTCCCCAGAATTTGGCGCAGCCCAAGCCGACACCGCCAAAGCCATGGCCGATGCCCAAGTGGCCGAGCGCGCCTTAGCACGCCACCAGACCTTGTTTGAAGCCGATGTCATCTCGCGCAAAGAGTTGGATGCCACAGAAGCAGACGCCCTTCGTGCCAAGGCAGAACTGGCTCGCGCCCAAGCGCGCACACACATGTACGGCAGTGCCAACGCCGTCAACCAGCAGCTGGGACTTGCGGCCACGGTGCGCGGTGTGGTGGTGGAACGCAACCTCAGCGCAGGTCAAGAAGTACGCCCCGATCAAGGCGGCCCCGGCAACCAGGCCCTTTTTGTGGTGAGCGACCCCAGCGTTTTGTGGGTGCAAATTGACGCGCGCGAGTCTGACACCGCCTCGCTCAAGCCTGGCACGCAAGTCTTTTTAACCCTGCCCAACTTTCCAGGTCAAACCTTTGAGGCCAAGATCACCGCCACGGGTGACTTCATTGACAGCACCACCCGCGCCATCAAAGTGCGCGCGGTCATCAACAACGCGCAGCGGTTGCTCAAAGCCGAAATGCTGGGCACCGCCCACATTGAGCGCAAACTGAGCGCAGGCGTGTTAGTGCCCGCCAGTGCCGTGCAGTTACGCGGCATCGAGCACTGGGCCTATGTGCAAACCGAACCCGGCGTGTTTGAACCCCGTCGCGTGAAGCTGGGCTACGAAGGCCTGCAAGAGGTCCTCATCGTCGAAGGCGTGCAAGCCGGTGAAAAGGTCGTGAAGGAAAACAGTTTGCTGCTGGCCCGTGAATTCCGCAATGCCCAAGACGAGGCCATGCAACACACCCCAGCGCCAGGGACGGCCGCCTCCGCCAGCAGTGCAGGTCAAAAATGAAACGCCTCATTGACTACGCGCTGAACCAGCCGCTATTCATCCTGCTGGGCACTCTTTTGTTTGTCATGGCGGGTGTCTTCGCCTTCAAAAATCTATCGGTTGAAGCCTTTCCCGACGTCACGGACACCCAAGTGACGGTGATTGCGCTCTACCCGGGCCGTGCGGCTGAAGAGGTAGAGAAAGAAGTGTCCCTGCCCATTGAGGTGGCGCTTTCAGGCTTACCCAATTCGATACGCGTGTTCTCGCACACTCAGTTTGGTTTGTCATTCACCGTGGTGACCTATGACGACAAGGCCGAGGTCAACCTCGCTCGCCAACAAGTCAACGAACGCTTGAGCAGTGTGGACCTACCCACGGGCGTGCAAGCCAACGTCATGCCTAACGCCACCCCCGTGGGCGAGGTCATGCGCTACCGCCTCAAGGGCGATGGCAAAACCTCGACCGAGCTGCGTACCATCCAAGACTGGACCGTTGAACGTGCGTTGCGCCAAATTCCAGGCGTGGCCGACGTGGTGGGCATGGGCGGCTACATCAAGCAATACGAAGTGCAGCCCGACATGCAAAAGCTGCGCGCCTACAAACTCACGCTGCAAGATTTACAAGACGCCATGGGCCGCGGCAACGCCAACGCCGGTGGTAGTTATGTCGCACAGGGTGCGCAACAGTTCGCCATTCGCGGCATTGGCTTACTGCACTCGGCACAAGACATTGGCAATATCGTCGTCACAGCACGCGGCAACACGCCTGTGTTGGTCAAAGATGTGGCCACCGTCGCGATTGGCGCTGTACCGCGCTTGGGCACGGTGGGCCAAGACATGGATGACGATGTGGTGACTGGCATCATCATCATGCGCAAGGGCGAGAACCCGAGCGTCGTGCTCAAAGGCGTCAAAGAAAAGCTCGTCGACCTCAACGACCGCGTGCTGCCCAAGGGCGTACAAATCGTGCCGTTTTATGACCGCACTTGGCTGATGGGAAAAACCCTCACCACCGTGTTCAAAAACCTCGTCGAAGGCGCGCTTTTGGTGTCGTTGGTGTTGTACCTGTTTTTGTCGAACATGCGTGCGTCGTTGGCCGTGGTGGTGGTGATTCCGCTGGCCTTGCTGTCGACCTTCTTAGGTTTGAAAATTTTGGGCGTGCCCGCCAACTTGCTCAGCTTAGGCGCGATGGACTTTGGCATCATCGTGGATGGCGCGGTCATCGTGATTGAAAACATCATGCACCGTCTTGCTGAGCGTGGCGAAGGTATGAACGAGAAAGAACGGCGCACCCTCATCACCAATGCTGCGAGTGAAGTGGGACGCCCAACGGTTTTCTCGATGCTCATCATCATTGCCGCGCACATTCCTATCTTTGCGCTGCAACGCCATGAAGGCCGAATCTTCCAACCCATGGCTTTGTCTGTCACCACGGCGCTGGTGGGCTCGCTCATCTTTTCGCTGACCTTGGTGCCGTTGCTGGCGTATTGGATGCTGCGCAAGGGCATTCCGCACGGCGACAACGGCCTGGTGTCTTGGGCCAAGCGTGTGTATGAACCGGTGCTGAACTGGGCGCTTGAAAAACCTCGCAAAGTGGTGGGCATTGCCTTAGCCGGGTTTGCCATGTCTGTGTTGGCCGCCGCCAGCTTGGGCTCCGAATTTTTGCCTGAATTAAACGAGGGCACATTCTGGGTGAACTGGGATATGCCCGCGAGCGTGTCTCAAGAAGAAGCGGCGAAGGTGCTGCGCAAAGCCCGCATGCAGCTGCTGACCATTCCCGAAGTTCGCACCGTGGTGTCTAAAGCGGGTCAGCCCGAAGATGGGACCGACCCCAAGACGCTCAGCATGGCCGAAGTGTTTGTGGACGTCAAACCGGTCGAAGAGTGGCGCAAGGGCATGACGCGTGACTTATTGATTGAAGAAATGGATCAAAAACTGGGCGTAATCCCGGGGGTAGACCCCGCTTTTTCCATGCCGATTCGCGACAACGTGTTGGAGTCGATTTCACAAATCAAAGGACAAATCGTCGTGAAGGTGTCGGGCGATGATTTAGACGAATTACGCCGCACCACCGAAGCCATGCAACGAGAATTCAAACAAGTGGTCGGCGTGCAACGTGCGGAGATTGACCGCTTGGGCGAAGTGCCGCAACTCGTGATTGACATTGACCGGGACCGTGCCGCGCGTCTGGGTCTGAACGTGGGCGACATTCAGGACGTGGTCGAATCAGCCCTCGCAGGCCGGGCCACAACGCAAATTTGGGAAGGCGAACGCAAGTTCACCGTGGTGCTACGCTTGGCAGGTGACCGCCGCTCAGTGGTCAACTTACCGGCCACGCCCATCGCACTGCCAGGAGGCGGCTATGCAACATTAGAGAACGTGGCCACCATTCGCCAAGGCAGTGGCGCCATGAACATCGCTCGCGAAGCTGGCCGACGCACGATGGCGATTGGTATTTTTGTAAAAGGTCGCGACATGGGCTCGGTCGTCGCCGACATGAAAGCCCGCGTAGAAAAGAACGTCAAGATTGCTGACAGTTATGCCGTCACATGGTCAGGTGAGTTTGAAAACCAAGAACGCGCCATGCAACGTTTGGCGGTGGTGGTGCCCATTTCGCTGCTGCTGATTTTTGTCTTGCTCTTTGATGCTTTTGGCTCGTTCAAAACAGCGGGTCTGATTTTGATCAACGTGCCTTTGGCTTTGATTGGTGGGTTTGTTGCCCTGTGGATTTTTAGCATTCCACTCTCCGTGTCTGCTGCCATTGGTTTTATTGCCTTGTCGGGACAAGCCGTGCTCAATGGCGTGGTGATGCTCTCGGTCTTCCAGCAGTTGCGCAATGCAGGCTACACCGTGATTGAGGCTGTCAAAGAGGGTGCGCTGCAACGTCTGCGCACGGTTTTAATGACGGCCATGCTCGCCGCCTTGGGTTTGCTGCCGATGGCGCTGAGCCATGACATTGGGTCAGAAACTCAACGCCCCTTGGCCATCGTGGTGATTGGTGGTTTGGTGACGGCCACGTTGCTAACGCTGGTGGTGTTGCCAGCCTTGTATGTGGCGTGGTTTTCTGGACCTAAATTGCCAAACAGCCACGACATCAGGGCTTCCAACGCTTAAGCAACAAGGCGTTGGTCATCACGCTGACCGAGCTGAGGGCCATCGCCGCACCGGCCACCACGGGGCTTAAATAACCCATGGCGGCCAGTGGAATGCCCGCCGCGTTGTAGACAAACGCCCAAAACAAGTTTTGGCGGATCTTGGCGACGGTGCGGGCAGAAATATCCAATGCCCCCGCCACCAACGCCACGTCCCCACGCATGAGCGTGATGCCTGCCGCTTGCATGGCCACATCGGTGCCGCCACGTTGGCCGTCCGCGTTCAAGTTGGCCATGGCCAAGCCCACATCTGCGGCAGCCAATGCGGGCGCGTCGTTGATGCCGTCGCCAACAAAGGCCACCACATGTGGCGCGCCGCCTACGTTGCGTTGTAAGCGCTTGACCAAAGCCGCTTTGTCACCAGGCATGACCTCGGCATGAACTTCATCTGTATGCAAGCCCAAACGTGCGGCCATGGCTTGTGCAGCCCCCACGTTGTCGCCGGAAATCATGGCCAAACGCAAACCTCGCGCGCGAAGTTTGGTCAAGGCCTCGTGCACACCCGGCTTAGGTTCGTCACCAAATGCCAACACGGCGAGCGCAACCACCCCTTGCGGCGTTCTTTCGGCCATGATGGAGACTGTGGCACCCTCCGCTTGCAAAGCCGCTGCACGGGCTTGCCATTCGCCAGCGGGCACACCAAGCTCTGTCATCCAACGCAAACTGCCTAGCAGCAAACGTCGTCCTTGCACCACGCCTTCGCTGCCAAAGCCTGCCACCGCTTTCACGGCCTCTGGTGCCACATGGTCCATCTGTTTTGCCTTGGCCGCCTGCACCACAGCATGGGCCAATGGGTGTTCGCTACCGCTTTGCAAACTAGCCGCCAACGAGAGCATGGGAAGCCCATGGGTCGTCGATGCACCCATATCTTGGATGTCATCCAGAGACAGCAACCGTGGCTGCCCAATGGTCAACGTGCCAGTTTTGTCAAACGCCACGGTGTCCACTTGGTGTGCCACCTCTAAGGCCTGCGCATCTTTGATCAGAATGCCGTACTTGGCCGCCACCCCCGTGCCGGCCATGATGGCCGCAGGTGTGGCCAAGCCCAGCGCACACGGACACGCAATGACCAACACCGCCACGCAATGGATCAGCGACACCTCGACGCTATGGCCAGTGAACCACCAAGCCAGCAACGTGACAAGTGCAAGCACCAACACCACAGGCACAAACACCGCAGACACTTGGTCGACCAGGCGTTGAATGGGGGCTTTGGCGGCTTGCGCATCTTCCACCAAACGAATGATGTTGGCCAACACGGTGGTCGTCCCTGTCGCTCGCACGCGCATGACCACGCGGCCTTCACCATTGATGCTGCCACCCGTCGCGCGTGACCCTACGCTCTTATGCACAGGCAGAGGCTCACCGGTGAGCATGGCTTCGTCTACCTGTGTTTGGCCTTCTAACACCACCCCGTCGGCGGCAAAACGTTCACCGGGTAAAACCACCAAACGGTCGCCCACCAGCAGCTCTTCAATGGGAATGTCTACCTCACCGTCAGAAGTGATGATGCGCGCCCGCGCGGGACGCAACGCGTGCAACGCACGAATGGCGTCGGTGGTTTGACGTTTGGCACGCGCCTCTAACCATTTGCCCAGCAGCACCAAGGTGATGACAACAGCGGACCCCTCGAAATACAAATGCACCATTGCCTCTACAGGCGCCGTCAACCACAACCACACCGACAAAGCCCAACCGGCGGTGGTGCCTAGAGCGACCAACAAATCCATGTTGCCACTGCCGGCGAGCAGGGCATGCCAGCCCGCTTTGTAAAAACGCGCACCCAATACAAATTGCACGGGCGTGGCCAGCAAAAATTGCCAAAGCGCGGGCAGCATCCAATGTTGGCCCAAGACGTCGCCCAACATCGGCAAAATCAAGGGGCCGCTTAACAAAAGCCCGATGGCGACGGGTGCAAAGCCCACCCAAGCCCCTACAGGCCCTTGCTCTAAGTGCTCGGCGGCCAAGGGCTCGTAGCCGGCATCGCGCACGGCGCGACGCAACCGCGCTTGCTGGGTTTGCGCATCTTCATCCGGCGATGACGCCGCCCATGTCACGCGTGCGGACTCCGTGGCCAAGTTCACACTGACCGACTCGACGCCCGGTAGTTTGGCAATCGCGCGTTCCACACGGGCCACGCACGACGCACAGGTCATTCCACCAATACCAATATCGCAAGACAATTCAGACATAAGTTAAGGTTACATCTTTTACAAGGAGCAAGTCATGGACAACACCTTTCAAGTCCAAGGGATGACATGTGGCCATTGCGAAATGGCCGTCAAAAAAGCGATTGCACGGTTAGACCCAGAGGCCAAAGTTGACATTGACCGCAACAGTGGCAAAGTAGAAGTGCACAGCAACACGTCACGCGAAGACATTGCGCACGCCATTGCTGAAGAAGGTTATCAAGTCGTATGAGTACCATCACACAAGCTCGCGGGGTCGAGCGCTTGGTTCAGGGTCAAGACACCCAAGACGGTGCCGGCGTGCGCCTGACGCGGGTGCTGAGCCATGATTTGCAAGAACGCCTAGACCCATTTTTAATGCTCGATGCCTTTGGCAGCGACAACCCTGGTGACTACATTGCAGGTTTTCCTGACCATCCGCACCGAGGGTTTGAGACGGTGACCTACATGATTGCAGGTCGCATGCGACACAAGGACAGTGGCGGCCACGAAGGCTTGCTGCAAAACGGCGGCGTGCAATGGATGACGGCCGGTCGCGGCCTCACCCACAGCGAAATGCCCGAGCAGGAAGAAGGCGTGATGGAGGGGTTTCAGCTCTGGCTGAACCTGCCCGCCAAAAACAAACTCTGCGAGCCTTGGTACCGCGACATTCAAAGTAAAGAAATTCCCGAAGTCACCACACCAAACCGCGTGTTGGTGCGCGTGATTGCGGGCCAGTCACACGGAACTGCCGGTGCCATGCAGCGCGAACACACCGAACCCTTTTATGTGGATTTGCATTTCCCAGCCACGGATGGTGCGGTGTTTGAACAAGCTTTACCAGCCACGCACAACGCATTTGTGTATGTGTACCGTGGTGGTTTAGATGTGGTGCAAGGTGACAAAACCACAGCGGTCCCGATCAAGCGCATGGCTGTTCTTACCAACGGTGGTGATGGTTTGGTCTTGCGCGCGCAAGCCAACACACGCGCCATTGTGATTGCGGGCAAGCCTTTGCACGAGCCCATCGCGCAATATGGTCCATTTGTGATGAACACCCGTGAAGAGTTGGTGCAAGCCGTGGACGACTTCCGTGCCGGTTTGATGGGCTGAACCAGCACTACAAAACTTTACGAAACTTGTGGTGTCGCGCACAGACGCGTTACACAGACCATTCACAGTACGAACTTGACAGAGGCATCTCGCCTCTGACATCAAGGGACTTTTATGACACGTTTGAACACCACCCGTTTCGTACTTTCTGTTTTGTTGGCAGGCAGCGCCTTAGCGGCTGTTATTCCTGCCCAAGCCCAGCCCGTGATGGGCGACATGGGCATGCACTACGATGACAGCCGCATGCACGAGCGCATGACGAAACAAATGGAAAAGAACCAAGCAGACTTGAAAGCGAAGTTGCATTTGGCGGCGTCTCAAGAAGAGGCTTGGAACACATTTGTACAAGCCACCAAACCGCCGACAAAACCAATCGCACAAGGCGTGGACCGCGCCGAGCTTGCCGCGCTGAAGACACCTGAACGCTTGGACAAAATGAATGCGGTACACCTTGCCCATCTGAAAGCGATGGAAACACACATGAAACAGCGCAACGATGCCATCCGTGAACTTTACAACCACCTCAGCGCTGAACAACAAAACGTGTTTGATGCAGAAACCCTACGTGGCTCATCACACATGATGGGCCCAAGAGGCAAGCGCGATTAAATATCGATGTTGGCTGCGCGCAAGGCGTTGTTTTCAATGAAGTTGCGGCGAGGCTCGACCTCGTCGCCCATCAGCATGGTGAACACGCGATCGGCTTCGATGGCGTCATCGATCTGCACACGCAACAAGCGACGAACCGTGGGGTCCATCGTAGTTTCCCAGAGCTGAGCGGGGTTCATCTCGCCCAAGCCCTTGTAGCGCTGACGTGCAGTGGCGTTTTCGGCTTGGCCAATCAACCACTTCATGGCTTGGCGAAAGTCAGAAACTTTTTCTTCCTTGGCTTTTTCGCCTTCACCACGGTGCACCTTCGAGCCCTCACCCACCAAATCACGGAAGGTTTGTGCGGCTTCTGCCAAGGCCGCGTAATCAGCGCCATGCACGAAATCTTGGGTGATCACACTGCTTTTCACGTTGCCGTGGTGACGACGGCTGATGCGCAAAATAGGTTTGTCGGTACGAACATCAAACTCACCGGAAGCCTCTGAGCCACTGCCAAGTTCGCGTAATTTTTCTTGCATCGCCACCGCAGACTTTTCAGCATCTGCCACGGTGTCCAAATTGACAGACACGCCATCGGCCATCGCACGCAAGGCTTCGGCATCCATGAAGCCGCTCAAACGTGCAATCACCGACTCAGCCACTTGATGTTTGCGTGCCAGCTCACCCAAGGTGTCGCCAGTTAAGGTTTGTGCATTTGCACCACCAGTCGTGATGCTGGCGTCTTTCAAGGCAATACGCAACAAGAAGCCATCTAAGGCGGATGCGTCCTTGAGGTACAGCTCTTCTTTGCCAGCCTTCACTTTGTACAACGGAGGTTGCGCAATGTAAATGTGGCCGCGCTCCACCAGCTCTGGCATTTGACGATAAAAGAAAGTCAGTAACAAGGTGCGAATGTGGGCACCGTCCACGTCAGCGTCGGTCATGATGATGATGCGGTGGTAACGCAGCTTGTCCACATTGAAGTCATCCGTGGCTGATTTGCCAGACTCGGCACTCGCTTTGCCAATGCCGGTCCCCAAAGCGGTGATGAGCGTCAAGATTTCGTTGCTGGTCAATAGCTTTTCGTAACGTGCTTTTTCAACGTTCAAAATCTTGCCACGCAAAGGCAAGATGGCTTGAAATTTACGGTCACGGCCTTGCTTGGCTGAACCCCCCGCAGAATCGCCCTCCACAATGTAGATTTCGCACAGCGAAGGGTCTTTTTCCTGGCAATCGGCCAATTTGCCTGGCAACCCCATGCCGTCCAACACGCCTTTGCGGCGCGTCATTTCGCGGGCTTTGCGTGCTGCTTCACGCGCACGCGCAGCTTCCACAATCTTGCCGCAAATGATCTTGGCATCGTTGGGACGTTCTTGCAAATAATCAGTCAGTGTTTTGGCAACGATGTCTTCCACGGGTGCACGCACCTCGCTCGACACCAACTTGTCTTTGGTCTGGCTACTGAATTTCGGCTCAGGCACTTTGACCGACAACACGCAGCACAGGCCTTCGCGCATATCGTCGCCAGTGACTTCAACCTTGGCCTTTTTAGCGAATTCGTTTTCTTCGATGTACTTGTTAATCACACGCGTCATCGCGGCACGCAAACCCGTCAAATGGGTACCACCATCACGCTGTGGAATGTTGTTGGTAAAACACAGCACGTTTTCGTTGTAACCGTCGTTCCACTGCATGGAAACTTCTACACCAATGCTGGTGCCAGGAATGCCGCCATACGTGTCCGCAGGGCGATCACCTTCAGCATAGAACGCATTCGGGTGCAACACCTTCTTGCCTGAGTTGATGAAGTCGACAAAGCCCTTCACACCACCCGCACCAGAGAAGTCGTCTTCTTTGCCTGTGCGCTCATCCATCAAGCGGATGCGTACGCCATTGTTCAAGAAACTAAGCTCGCGCAAGCGCTTACTCAAAATCTCGTAATGAAAATCCGTGTTTTGGGTAAAGATTTCTGTATCGGGCAAGAAGTGAACTTCTGTGCCACGCTTTTCTGTATCACCCGTGATGCGCATGGGAGAAACTTCCACGCCATTCACTACTTCGATCAAACGGTTTTGCACAAAACCTTTGGAAAACTCCAAAGTATGTACCTTGCCATCACGACGAACGATCAAACGCAGCGACTTGGACAGTGCGTTCACGCAGGACACACCTACGCCATGCAAACCACCAGACACTTTGTAGCTGTTCTGGTTGAACTTGCCACCCGCATGTAATTCGGTCAGTGCAATCTCTGCAGCACTGCGCTTAGGCTCGTGCTTGTCATCCATCTTCACGCCTGTTGGAATGCCACGACCGTTGTCGGTCACACTGATAGAGTTGTCGCTGTGGATAGTGACCACGATGTCATCGCAATGACCTGCCAAAGCTTCATCAATTGAGTTGTCCACCACCTCAAACACCAAATGGTGAAGACCTGAACCATCGGATGTGTCACCGATATACATACCAGGACGCTTACGAACCGCCTCCAGACCTTCCAAAATTTGGATGGAGCCTTCACCATAGCCTTCACCGGCTGGAGGTGTTACTGAGTTGTCAGGGGTTTGAGTGGATTCGGTCATAGCAAGTCTTCGTGCGTGAGGCACAAGCACCTCACGGTTTCAATCGGTAAAAAAGGGAAACAACAACGCGTTAGATACGCATTGGCATCACCACGTATTTGAAGGTGGCGTTTTCTGGAATGGTGATGAGGGCAGAGCTATTGGAATCTGCCAAATCAACTTGCACCATGTCTTGGTCCATATTGGTTAAAGCATCAATCAGATACGTCACGTTGAAACCAATTTCAATGGCATCGCCGTTGTAATCAATTTCAAGTTCGTCAACCGCTTCTTCTTGCTCTGCATTGCTAGATGCCACGCGCAACACGCCTGGTTCGAGGTTCAGACGAACACCTTTGAACTTCTCGCTGGTCAAAATCGCTGTACGTTGCAAAGTCGCCAACAAAGCCGTGCGGCCCATGGTGATGGTGTTTTTGTGATTTTTTGGAATCACGCGGTTGTAGTCAGGGAATTTACCTTCGACCAACTTGGTCACAAACTCCATGCCTTCAAAAGTGAACTTGGCTTGGTTACCTGCAAATTGCATTTCAATCGCACCTTCTTTGTCGCTCAACAAACGCTGCATTTCGAGCACTGTTTTGCGAGGCAAGATGACTTCTTGACGTGGTACCTCAACATCTAAAGTGGCAGATGAAAAAGCCAAACGGTGACCGTCTGTCGCAACCAAGCTGAGTTGCTTGCCTTCCGCCACAAACAAAATACCGTTCAAGTAATAACGGATGTCATGCACAGCCATAGCAAATGACACTTGATGTAGCAGCTCTTTCAGTGTCTTTTGTGGCACGCTGAACGAAGGGCCAAAGTTAGCGGCTTCTTGCACCAATGGAAAATCTTCCGCAGGCAAACTTTGCAGAGTAAAGCGGCTTTTGCCACCTTTCAAAATCAATTTGTTTTGGTTAGATTCCAAACTGACGGTTTGATCTGAAGGCATGGTGCGCAAGATATCAATTAACTTACGAGCACCTACTGTGGTGGTGAAGTTGCCTGCGTCCCCATCGAGCTCAGCCGTGGTGCGAATTTGGATTTCTAAATCACTAGTGGTCAGTTGCAAGGTACTGCCTGTTTTGCGAATCAACACGTTTGCCAAGATAGGCAATGTATGGCGGCGTTCAACGATGCCTGCAACAGATTGCAGAACTGACAAAACTTTGTCTTGTGTTGCTTTCAGTACGATCATCTCTTCCTCTTGTTTTCTTTATTTAAATTAGTAGTAGTAGATAAGCAAAGCATCTTTCTGTGGACAACAGCATTTTCCTCTTTTTTTTCA
>CANFZT010000056.1 GCA_947451565.1 Comamonadaceae bacterium
TGGTTGAGCAAGATGATGCCGACGTTGGGTCTGAACCCTTCTCGGTCAAGCATAATCGAACCTCAAATTTTTAAACTGAGTTGATTATGCACAGAGCTGCAGCACTTCACTCAGAATTTGCCCTAATTCCCTACTAAATTGACGATTCGATTGCACGCATGAAAGCCTCCCAGTTTCTCATTTCCACCCTCAAAGAAGCTCCTGCTGACGCCGAAGTGGTCAGCCACAAATTGATGATGCGCGCGGGCTTGATCAAAAAGCTCGGTGCTGGCATTTACAACTACATGCCCATGGGCTTGCGCGTCATTCGCAAGGTCGAAGCCATCGTGCGCGAAGAGATGAACAAGGCCGGTGCCATCGAGCTCACCATGCCCGTGGTGCAACCCGCTGAGCTGTGGCAAGAAACCGGCCGTTTCGACAAGATGGGCCCTGAGCTTTTACGTATCAAAGACCGCCATGGCCGCGACTTCGTGGTGCAACCCACCAGCGAAGAGGTGGTGACTGACATCGCTCGCCAAGAAATTCGCAGCTACAAGCAGTTGCCTAAAAACTTCTACCAAATCCAAACCAAATTCCGTGACGAGCGTCGCCCACGGTTTGGTTTGATGCGCGGCCGTGAATTCATCATGAAAGACGCCTACAGCTTCGACCGCGACCAAACCAGCGCCAAGCAAAGCTATCAAGTCATGGCAGATGCGTACCGCAAAATCTTTGACCGCTTCGGCTTGACCTACCGTGCCGTGGCTGCCGACAGTGGCGCGATTGGTGGTGACTTGAGCGAAGAGTTCCAAGTGATTGCCGCCACGGGTGAAGACGCCATCGTCTATTGCCCCACCAGCAACTACGCCGCCAACATGGAAAAGGCCGAGGCTTTGGCACCTGCGCAAACGCGCGGTGCAGCCACTCAGGTCATGACTAAAACCGCCACACCTGGCAAGAGCACCTGCGAAGACGTGGCTGCTTTGTTGAATGTGCCGTTGAACACCACCGTCAAGTCATTGGTGTTGGCCACCGATACCCTCAACGACAAAGGCGAAGTCGTCAAATCACAAGTGTGGCTCTTGCTCTTGCGCGGCGACCACGACATGAATGAAGTCAAAGTCGGCAAGTTGTCAGGCTTTGAAGGCGGCTTCCGTTTTGCCACCACCGCTGAAATTGAAGACCACTTCGGTTGCAGGCCTGGCTACCTCGGCCCCGTCAACTTGAAGCAGCCTTTGAAGATCGTGGCCGACCGCGATGTGGCCGTGATGGCCGACTGGATTTGCGGTGCCAATGAGGTGGATTTCCACATGACAGGCGTCAACTTTGGCCGCGACGTGGCCGAGCCCGACTTGGTGGCCGACATCCGCAACGTGGTGGCGGGTGATGCGTCACCCGATGGTCAAGGCGTGCTCGCCATTGAACGTGGCATCGAAGTCGGCCATGTGTTCTACCTCGGCACTAAATACAGCCAAGCCATGAACGCCACTTTCTTGGATGTGAACGGCAAACCCCAATTCATGGAAATGGGTTGCTACGGCATTGGCGTCACGCGCTTGCCCGCTGCTGCCATTGAACAAAACCACGACGAGCGCGGCATCATTTGGCCCGACGCAATCGCACCCTTCACCGCCGTGATTTGCCCTGTCAACGTGGACCGCAGCGAAGACGTCAAAGCCGCCGCCTTCAAGTTGTACGAAGAACTGCTGGCCTTAGGCGTGGACGTCATCTTGGATGACCGTGGCGAGCGCCCAGGCGCGATGTTTGCTGATTGGGAGCTCATTGGCGTGCCACACCGCGTGACCCTTGGTGACAAAGGTTTGAAAGACGGCGTGGTCGAGTACCAACACCGCCGCGATGCCGAGTCCACCAAAGTACCCGTGGCCGATGTGCTGGCGCATGTGAAAGCGCAACTCGGTTTGTGATGCTTCGACGCGCTCTTGCCCTGTGGCTCAGCCTGACGTGTGCAGGTGTGGCACACGCAGGCAATCAGCGCGAAGAGCCTTTGATAGATTCGGTACGTACCGCGCTCAGTGCGGCTGTGCATCCGTCTGGACCGCCTACCTTGGTTCATACCGATGTGAAGGCGGCCAACCTATTCCAGCAGTGGTTGGTGCAAACCGAGGCGCGTTTGGAAAAACAGTTAGAACGTCGCAAAGCCAACCCGGCGTCCTCCAATCTGTCAATCGCCGCTGCCACGTCAAACGGCGCGCCCGATCTCCTGGCGCATGAGCTGGCCAACGCGCACCTGCGCCGCGAGTTTTTACAAACCGTTTGGTACGAAAGTCAGCGTGCAGGTCTAGAGCCATCTTTGGTGCTGGGCTTGATTCAAGTGGAAAGTGGTTTTCGTAAATTTGCCATCAGCAGCGCTGGTGCGCGTGGCTACACGCAAGTCATGCCGTTTTGGACCCGTGTGCTGGCCGAGGGAGACGCCGGCGTGTTGTTTCAAGCCCAAACCAATTTACGCTTTGGCTGCGTCATCTTGCGGCACTACTTGAACGTTGAAAGCGGAGATTTATTTTTGGCATTAGGCCGCTACAACGGCAGCCGTGGGCAAGCTCAATATCCAAACGCCGTGTTATCGGCGCAAAAGGGGTGGCAATGAGGTTTTTAGGGGTGGTGCTGGTAGGTGCTGCGTTGTTGTCGGGCTGTGCGACGAAGGCGTATCACGCCGTCGAGCAAGAATGCAAGCCTGCCGCCTTTGCAGACTATCCCATCAACCCAGTGCAGGTGTTGCAAACCCGTCAGCGTGTGATACATGTGTCGACCGGTATGCGAAGTTGTTTCACCACCCGTGACGGTGCACACACCAACACCATCTGCAACGACATCACCCGCCCCGAATACATCCCTTACCAAGAGCGGGTGGTGATCGACCAAAACGAAGCCGTGCGCAACATGGCCATCGAGTCGTGTGCTGCTAATTTATGCCTGCAGCGTTACGGCAACGCCAAATGTAAAACCGACCAACTGTGGGTGCCTGTGCCATAAAAAAAGGCCGCGCCGTTGAACTGCACCCCAGCGAATTTAGCCATTGATGACTTTTTGCAATTCACCTGACTCATACATTTCCATCATGATGTCCGAGCCACCAATGAATTCGCCCTTGATGTAGATCTGTGGGATGGTGGGCCAGTTGCTGTATTCCTTGATGCCTTGACGGATTTCTGCGTCATCCAACACATTCACTGTTTTGATGGCTTTGGGTTCTACGCCGCAAGCTTTGAGCACTTGTATCGCACGACCTGAAAAGCCGCACATGGGGAAACTGGCGCTGCCCTTCATAAACAGCAACACCTCGTTGCCTTTGACGAGTTCATCAATACGTTGTTGTGCGTCGCTCATAGGTTCTCTCCAAATCAAAAGTTAATTATTCCACTGTCGACCATTGTCCGCCGGTACAGCGCAAGATGCCCGCAAGGTCAGGACGGCTTTGTACGTTCACAAAACCTTGGTTGCCCAGCAAGGTTTGCACGGCATGGGCTTGGTCAAAGCCGTGTTCTAGCAGCAGCCAACCGCTGGGTTTGAGGAGCTGTGGGGCTTCACGCACGATGCAGCGAATGTCGTCCAAACCATCCGCACCAGAGGCGAGTGCCGACAAGGGCTCGTGTTTCAAAGCAGCCAAATGCGTGTCATCGCTGGCCACGTAGGGCGGGTTGGAGACGATGGCGTCAAAGGTGCAGCCCTTCAGGGGTGTGAGCCATGAACCGTGGTGAAAGGCGATCGGCAGGGCTAAGCGTTCGGCATTCGCGCGGGCTACGGCCAATGCATCGGCGCTGGCTTCTACTGCACACACATGGGCATCCGGCCTCGCATGCTGGAGCGCTAAGGCAATTGCGCCACTGCCTGTGCCGAGGTCCACAACATCTGGATGGGGTGTATCGGCAAGACACGACAAAGCCCACTCCACCAAAGTTTCGGTGTCCGCGCGCGGATCGAGCACGCGGGGGTCGACGTGCAGCGTCAAGCCAAAAAACTCTTTTTGACCGGTGATGTAGGCCACCGGTTCGGTTTTCAAGCGTCGTTGTACATGGGCAGCGAAGGTGGCTTGCACCGTGGCATTTAGCATGTCATCGCTGTGTGCCAATAGCCAAGCGCGGTCGTGTGGTGTACGGCCCAAGGCGTGCAGCAGCAGCACTTGGGCATCTAGACGCGGTAGGCCCAAGGTTTGCGCCCATGCAGCGGCTTGGGCCACAGTCGAAGGCATCACACGCATGTGTTCCCTTCCAGTGCCGCCAGTTGCTCGGCCTCGTGTGCGTGCTTAAAGGCTTCCATCGCTTCGCCCAAGTCACCTTCCATGATGAAGTTGAGTTTGTAGAGCGTCAGGTTGATCCGGTGGTCGGTCCAGCGCCCTTGCGGGAAGTTGTAGGTGCGAATGCGGTCACTGCGGTCGCCACTGCCAATCAGACCTTTGCGCATGGCCGCGTCTTTGGCCGCGCGCTCGGCGCGGTCTTTTTCTTGGATGCGTGCTGTTAGCACTTTCAGTGCTTGCGCTTTGTTGCTGTGCTGACTGCGGCCGTCTTGGCATTCGGCCACGATACCCGTGGGCAAGTGGGTGATGCGCACAGCAGAATCGGTTTTGTTGATGTGCTGGCCACCCGCACCGCTGGCGCGGTAGGTGTCAATGCGCAAGTCAGACAGGTTGATTTTGATGGCCTCGGCTTCATCGGGCTCTGGCAACACCGCCACCGTACAAGCGCTCGTGTGGATACGGCCTTGCGTTTCAGTGGCAGGCACGCGTTGTACGCGGTGGCCGCCCGACTCAAACTTGAGCCAGCCGTACACGCCGTCGCCGGATGCGCCGCCGTCCATGCGCACCACCACCTCTTTGTAGCCACCCAGCTCGCTTTGCGATTCACTCACGATTTCGGTGCGCCATCCTTTGCGCTCGGCATAGCGCATGTACATACGCAGCAAATCAGCAGCAAACAAAGCCGACTCATCCCCGCCCGTGCCCGCACGAATTTCGATAAATGCAGGGCGTGCATCGTCTGGGTCTTTGGGTAACAGCATGCGTTGCAGCTCTGCTTCGAGTTGCAACAGTTCTGCTTGGGCGCTGGCAATTTCTTCTTCCGCCATGGCGCGCATGTCGGCGTCGTCACCACCGTCTTGCAGCATTTGCTGCGCTGCTTGCACATCGGCTTCGCGTTGTTGGTAGCGTGCGTAGCGGCCCGCAGTGGCGCTCACGTCAGTGTGTTCGCGTGACAAGGCCAAGAACTGTGTCATGTCTTTCATGATGTCTTCGCGAGACAGCAAGAAGTCCAGTTCATGCAAACGTTGGGTATGGCGCTCCAGCTGAGCGCGCAGAAAGTCTTTCATGGGGTCAGCGCCTAACGGTTGCCGCGCAAAAAGAAATGCTCAATCGCATGACGCGCACGCTCGCGCGACTCGACATCTCCTGCATGCAACTCGGCCATGGCCCCGTGCAACATTTTTTGGGTCAGGCCGCGTGACAGGGCTTCCAGCACGGCATCGACATCGTCGCCTTTGGCAATGGACTTACGCGCGCGGGTCAGCTCTGCGCTGCGCCAGTCTTCGGCTTGGGCGTTGAGCTGTTGAATCAGCGGCACGTTGCTGCGCTGGTCCATCCAGTGCTCAAAGCTTTGCACGCCTGCGTCGATGATGGCCTCGGCTTGCGCAACCGCCGCTTGGCGGTTGGCTTGGCCGGTTTGCACTACGTCCGACAAATCGTCCACGGTGTACAGATACACGTCTTCGAGCGACTTCACTTCGGGCTCGATGTCGCGCGGCACAGCCAAGTCGACCATGAACATGGGGCGGTGTTTGCGTTGCTTGAGTGCGCGCTCGACCGCACCCAAACCAATCAAGGGCAGTGTGCTGGCCGTGCAGCTGATCACCACATCAAACTCGTGCAGTCGTTGAGGCAGGTCGGCCAAGCGCATGACTTCGCCGCTGAATTGAGTAGCCAGCTTTTCGCCACGTTCCAGCGTGCGGTTGGCAATGGCAATGGCTTTGGGATTCTTGGCTGCAAAGTGGGTGGCGCATAGCTCAATCATTTCGCCCGCGCCCACAAACAGCACGCGGGTTTCGCTCAGGTCTTCAAACAGCTGGCTGGCCAAACGCACAGCCGCAGCGGCCATGCTGATGGAATGCGCACCAATCTCGGTAGAGCTGCGGACTTCCTTGGCCACGGCAAACGAGCGTTGGAAAAGTTGGTTGAGCGTGGTACCCAAAGCACCAGCGTCAGAGGCTGCTCGTACCGCGTCTTTCATCTGACCCAAGATTTGGGGCTCACCCAGCACCATGGAGTCCAAACCGCTGGCCACGCGGAAGGCGTGACGGGCGGCATCCGCTTCCAGCAGGGCATAGGTGTGACCTTTCAGGTCATCAGCCGACACGCCGCCGGACTGCGCCAACCAAGCCAAGGTCTGCTGCATTTGGGCTTCACCGCCCGCGCAGTAAATCTCGGTGCGGTTGCAGGTGGATAGGATGGCCACCTCGCTGTCAGGTGCAAAAGAATGGCGCAGAGTCGCGAGGGTCGGACCCATTTGTTCGACCGCAAAAGCGAAACGGCCCCGCAAATCAAGCGGGGCTGTCGTGTGATTGAGGCCTAGAGCCCAGACTGCCATAAGCTAGATTATAAAATTTACTCACATGGGTCCTTTAGAACAAATCATTCACACGTTTAACTTCATCGCGCCGGCATGGGGCGTGGCCCTGTTTTGCGTGCTGGTGGCTCGGTTTATCGCCCGTGGCTGGCTGCCTTTGGCCAGTTGGAGTTTGCCCAAACAGACCGTGGTGAGTGGTGTTTTAGGCACGTTGGTCTTGGCCGGTGGTTTGGTTTTGTGGGGTGTTGACGGAAAAATGGCCACCTATTCCGCCTTGGTCATCGTTTGTGGCACGGCCCAGTGGCTCATGTGCAAGGGCTGGCGCAGCTAAATCAACGCCACGCAAGACGGTGCTTAGGCCGTGTATGCGGTGAGCGACATTCTGAGCGCAGCGAAGAGGAGCCAACGCGCATACGGCCTACGCATCTTCCAGAAGTGACTTCAAACCAAGTCCTACCCGAGCAATACCCCTAAATCCCAATACCCGACATCCCCAAACCCAGTAAGTGCTCTCAGCCCCTACACCCCGAGCACCCAAGCCCCCTGCGGTAAAATTGGTTTCTTAATTCGCGCCCCAATGCGCCTTAGCGCGCACACCACACCATGAATGCTCCCACCTCGCTGAACCACTTGCTCGCCACGGCCGAAGAAAGCCCGCGACTGCGCGAAATTCCTTACAACTACACCTCCTTCTCTGATCGAGAAATTGTGCTGCGTTTGCTAGGGAGCGATGCGTGGGAATTGTTGCTACGTCTGCGCCAAGAGCGCCGCACGGGTCGCTCGGCGCGCATGCTGTACGAAGTGTTGGGCGACATCTGGGTGGTGCAGCGCAACCCCTATTTGCAAGACGACTTGCTCGACAACCCCAAACGTCGCCACCAGTTGGTGGAAGCCTTGCATCATCGTCTCGGTGAAGTTGAGCAGCGACGTACCCCCGATGCCGACACCGAGCGCGATGCCATGGTCGGCCAACTGCTGCAAGCCGCCAGCCGTGCGATTGAAACTTTCAACCAGCAGTTCGATGCGATTGCTGCTTTGCGCAAAAAAGCTGCACGTTTGCTAAAGAAGCACACCGCCCACGACAACATCAAGTTCGACGGGCTCTCCCGCGTGAGCCATGTGACCGATGCCACCGACTGGCGTGTGGAATACCCCTTTGTGGTGTTGACCCCCGACACCGAAGAAGAAATGGCAGGTTTGGTAAAAGGCTGTATCGACCTTGGCCTCACCATCGTCCCGCGCGGCGGCGGCACGGGCTACACGGGTGGCGCGATTCCGCTTACTTGGAAGAGCGCGGTCATCAACACCGAAAAGCTCGAAGCCATGACCGAAGTCGAAATGGTCGACATGCCCGGTATTGCGCACAAAGTGCCCACGATTTACACCGAAGCCGGTGTGGTCACCCAGCGTGTGGCCGATGCGGCTGAGCGCGCGGGTTTTGTGTTTGCAGTGGATCCCACCTCTGCCGAAGCCTCGTGCATTGGCGGCAACATCGCCATGAACGCGGGCGGCAAAAAGGCCGTGTTGTGGGGCACTGCGCTCGACAACTTGGCCAGCTGGCGCATGGTCACACCCGATGCCCAGTGGCTGGATGTGGTTCGCGTGGACCACAACCTCGGCAAGATTCACGACGCCGAGATGGCCAGCTTCGAGTTGAAATACTACCAAGCCGACGGCAAAACTTTCATCCGCCAAGAGCGCCTCGACATTCCCGGCAAGTCCTTCCGCAAAGAAGGCTTGGGCAAAGACGTGACAGACAAGTTCCTCAGTGGCTTGCCCGGCGTGCAAAAAGAAGGCTGCGA
The DNA here is from genome assembly GCA_947451565.1 of Comamonadaceae bacterium. Lineage (GTDB taxonomy): Bacteria > Pseudomonadota > Gammaproteobacteria > Burkholderiales > Burkholderiaceae_C > Limnohabitans. The sequence goes on from CANFZT010000056.1 coordinate 8,351, forward strand.
TGGCCTAATCACCAGCGCGCGTTGGATCGTGCACCGTATGCCTGTGCACACCCGCACCGTGTGCATGGAGTTCTTCGGCAACGCCAAAGATGCCGTGCCTAGCATCGTGGAAATCAAAGACTACATGTTTGCTGAGCAAAAGCGCAGCGGCGTGTTGTTGGCGGGCTTGGAACATTTGGACGACCGCTACTTGCGCGCTGTGGGCTACGCTACCAAGAGTAAACGCGGCGGTTTGCCCAAGATGCTGCTGATTGGCGACATTGCTGGTGACGACGCCGACGAAGTGGCCCGCGTCACCTCCGAAGTCTCACGCATGGCCAACACCCGCAGCGGTGAGTGCTTTGTGGCGGTGAGCCCTGAAGCGCGGAAAAAGTTTTGGCTTGACCGCAAGCGCACCGCCGCCATCAGCCGCCACACCAATGCGTTCAAGGTCAACGAAGACGTGGTGATTCCTTTGCCACGCATGGCCGAGTACACCGACGGCATCGAGCGCATCAACATCGAACTGAGCTTGCGCAACAAGCTCGAACTCTGCGACGCCTTGGAAGACTTCTTCGCCAAAGGCAATTTGCCCTTGGGCAAGTCTGACGACGCAGCCGATATCTCCACCCCCGAGTTGTTGGAAGACCGTGTGCAGCAAGCCCGATCGCTCGTTGGCGAAGTGCGTGGCCTGTGGCAGCAGTGGCTCAATGAATGCGACGCACTGTTCCCGCAGTTGCAAGACCACACCTTGCGCGCCAGCTGGAAAACACAAATTCGTGCGCAGTTGCAAAACATCTTCACCGGTGCCCAACTCGCGCCCATCTTGGACGAGTGCAACGCCATTCACAAACGCGTGCTCAAAGGCCGCGTGTGGGTGGCCCTGCACATGCACGCCGGTGACGGCAACGTGCACACCAACATTCCCGTTAACAGCGACAACTACGCCATGCTGCAAACCGCCCACGAAGCGGTGGCGCGCATCATGGTGCTGGCGCGTTCGCTCAACGGTGTGATTTCGGGTGAGCACGGCATTGGCATCACCAAGCTCGAATTCTTGACCGACGACGAGCTCAAGCCCTTCGCCGATTACAAAGCCAAGGTGGACCCAGAAGGCCGCTTCAACAAAGGCAAATTGCTGCGTAACCAAGATGTGGACACATCGCTGCGTCACGCCGATTTGAGTCAAGCCTACACCCCCAGCTTTGGTTTGATGGGCCATGAATCACTCATCATGCAGCAGTCCGACATTGGCGCGATTGCGGCCAGCGTGAAAGACTGTTTGCGTTGCGGCAAGTGCAAGCCCGTGTGCTCCACCCATGTGCCACGCGCCAATTTGTTGTACAGCCCACGTAATAAAATTTTGGCCACTTCACTGTTGGTCGAAGCCTTCTTGTACGAAGAGCAAACCCGCCGTGGCGTGTCTATTAAGCACTGGCAAGAGTTTGAAGACGTGGCCGACCACTGCACGGTGTGTCACAAGTGTTTGACACCTTGCCCCGTCAAGATTGACTTTGGCGATGTGACCATGAATATGCGCAACCTGTTGCGCAAAATGGGTCAAAAAACCTTCCGTCCCGGCAATGCTGCGGCGATGTTTATGCTCAACGCCACCAACCCCGAAACCATCAAGTTCGCACGCAGTGCGATGGTGGGCGTGGGCATGAAGTTGCAGCGCTTTGGACACGATCTGCTCCAAGTGGTGGCGCGTAAGCAAACCAAGGCACCGCCTGCCACCGTGGGCGCAGCTCCCATCAAAGAGCAGGTGATTCACTTCATCAACAAGAAGATGCCGGGCAACCTGCCTAAGAAGACTGCGCGTGCCTTGCTCGACATCGAGAACAACGATTACGTGCCCATCATTCGCGACCCGAAAACCACCACGTCTGAAACAGAAGCGGTGTTCTATTTCCCCGGTTGCGGTTCTGAGCGTTTGTTCAGCCAAGTGGGCCTTGCCACGCAAGCCATGTTGTGGCATGCCGGCGTGCAAACCGTGTTGCCACCTGGCTATCTGTGCTGCGGCTATCCGCAAAAAGGCTCGGGCCAGTTTGACAAGGCTGACAAGATCATCACGGACAACCGCGTGTTGTTTCACCGCGTGGCCAACACGCTCAACTACCTTGACATCAAAACTGTGGTGGTGAGCTGTGGCACTTGCTTTGACCAGTTGCAAGGCTACGAGTTCGACAAAATTTTCCCTGGTTGCCGCATCGTCGACATCCATGAATATTTGTTGGAGAAGGACATCAAGCTCAGCGCGGCTGACCAAGCGGGCTACTTGTTCCACGACCCATGCCACAGCCCCATGAAACAGCAAGACCCCATGAAAACGGTCAAGGCTTTGTTGGGTGACCAAGTGCGCAAGAGCGACCGCTGCTGCGGCGAGTCTGGCACTTTGGGTGTGACGCGTCCTGACATCTCGACCCAAGTGCGTTTCCGCAAAGAAGCCGAGTTGCAAAAAGACGAAGCTACGTTGCGCGCCATGACGGGCGAGGCAAAAGGCGACATGAAGATCCTCACCAGTTGCCCCAGCTGTTTGCAAGGTCTGAGCCGCTACGGTGACGACTTGCAAAATGGTTTGCTCGAAGCCGACTACATCGTGGTCGAGATGGCGCGCAAAATTTTGGGCGAACAGTGGATGCCCGAATACGTGGCTCAAGCCAATGCCGGTGGCATTGAGCGCGTGCTCGTTTAACCAGGAACACGCACATGGCTGGCTTGCAAAAAAACACCCCCGCGCCCCAAGACATCACGGTGCACGGCGCATCGCGTGTGTTGGAAGTCAGCTTTGCCGACGGGGCGAGTTTTCGCATCCCGTTTGAGTTGATGCGTGTCTACAGTCCCTCTGCCGAAGTGCAGGGGCACGGCCCGGGCCAAGAGGTGTTGCAAACCGGCAAGCGCTTGGTGGACTTGGAAAGCTTAGAGCCCGTGGGCAACTACGCCATCAAGCCCACCTTCAGCGATGGCCACGACAGTGGCTTGTTCACTTGGGAATACCTCTATTTCTTGGGTTCTGAGCAAGACCAACTGTGGGCTGATTACGAGCGCCGTTTAGAAGCCGCAGGCACTGACCGCGATGCGGCCATGCCTGAAAAAGGCGGTGCGGGCTGCAGCAGCCACGCGCATTGATACCATTACAAATATGAGCAGCACCCATTTCGGTTTCAAAACCGTCGACGAAAAAGAAAAAGCCAAGCACGTCCGTGGCGTTTTTGACTCGGTCGCGTCCAAGTACGACGTGATGAACGACCTCATGTCCGCCGGGCTGCACCGCGTGTGGAAGCGCTACACCGTCATGGTGGCTGACCTGCGCGAAGGCTCGCAAGTCCTCGATATCGCAGGCGGCACAGGTGACTTGTCGATGGCGTTTGCCAAGAAGGTGGGTAAAACCGGCCGCGTGGTGCACACCGACATCAACGAAGCCATGTTGCGCACAGGTCGTGACCGCTTGCTTGACCACGGTTTGGTGTTGCCCACCTTGGTGTGTGACGCCGAAAAACTCCCTTTTCCTGATAACCACTTCGACGTGGTCAGCGTGGCCTTCGGTCTGCGCAACATGACGCATAAAGATGCAGCACTGCGCGAAATGTGCCGCGTGCTCAAGCCCCAAGGCAAGCTGCTGGTGTTGGAGTTCTCCAAAGTGGCCAAGCCGCTGGAGAAGGCCTACGACTGGTACTCCTTCAACATTTTGCCCAAGCTGGGCCAGATGATTGCGGGCGATGCATCCAGCTATCAATATTTGGCCGAGTCCATTCGCATGCACCCCGGCCAAGAGGAATTGAAATCCCTCATGAAACAAAATGGCTTTGGCCATGTGGACTTTCACAACATGAGCGCCGGCGTGGTCGCGCTTCATGTTGGAATCAAGTGCTGAACGATTGAGACAACA
>CANFZT010000057.1 GCA_947451565.1 Comamonadaceae bacterium
CGATAGCTTGGCGGTGGTTGCGCCGCTGCGCCGAGAGTTGGCCAAGTTGGCGCGGCCTGAGGCAAGCGCGTTGGTGCCGTTGGGCGATGCCATGCAAGCCAGTGGCCCGCGGTTCAATCTGCTTGATGTTGGCGCAGGCGCAGGTTTGCCGGGCGTCGTCATTGCCATCACATGCCCCGAAGTTTCAGTGACGTGTGTGGACACGGTTGCCAAAAAAGCCGCCTTTATCCAGCAGGTGGCTGCGACTTTGAGGCTGACCAATCTCAAGGGCCTGCATGCCCGGGTAGAAAGTTTGACCCAGCCTTATGACGTGGTTTGTTCCCGCGCCTTTGCCTCGTTGTTGGACTTCACCACTTGGTCCAAGTCGGCGTTGGCCAGCCATGGCGTGTGGATGGCCATGAAGGGCAAACACCCTGACCAAGAGCTGGCGCTGTTGCCACAAAGCGTCAAAGTGTTTCACGTGGAACAGCTTCAGGTGCCTGGTTTGGATGCAGAGCGCTGCATCATCTGGATGCGCGGTTAAACTCCCCTCAGTTTTTAATCTGAGTCTCTTATGTTTGGTATTGCGGACTACGGCGCATTCGTCGTGGCCATCATTGTCTTTTTAGCGATTCCTGGCCCTGGTAACTTGGCCTTACTGACGGCGACCGGTCAGGGTGGCGTGCGTTCGGGAATGGCTGCGACATGTGGGGTCATTGCCGGCGACCAGGTGCTGTTGTGGTTGGCGGTTGCTGGGTTGTCAGCGGTGCTGATCAACTATCCCGGTTTGTACAGCTCGGTCAAATGGGCGGGTGCTGCTTACTTGTTGGGTTTGGGTTACTCCCTGTTCAATAGCAAGCCGGGCGATGGGCCGGTGTTGAACATGAAGCCAGACCACTACTTTCGACAAGGCTTGTTTATCACGGTGCTGAATCCCAAGGCGATTGTGTTTTACATGGCGTTCTTTCCGCTGTTCGTGGATCCTCGGATTCACCAAGGCGTGCTCACATTTGGTTTCATGGCGTTCACCATTGCCGTGTTGACTTTTCTTTACGGGCTGGTGGTCGTTTTGTTGGCACACCATTTGGCGGCGCGTGTGCGCGCCAATCCCTTGGCCGGCGTGATACTCAACAAACTGGCGGGTGTGTTGCTCATTGGTTTTGGCCTGAAATTGGCTTTGTTTTCATAAATTTTCCGTCTCTTTCGAAAGCGCTGTATGGCCAAAATCTTTTGTGTTGCAAACCAAAAAGGTGGTGTGGGTAAGACCACCACCACCGTCAACTTGGCTGCAGGTTTGGCATTTGTGGGTCAGCGTGTGCTGATGGTCGATCTCGACCCTCAAGGCAATGCCACCATGAGTTCAGGCGTGGATAAGCGTGAAATGGCGTTGTCGGTGTATGACGTGTTGCTAGAAGAGGCGACTGTCACCGAAGCACGCATCCGCAGCAATTGGGGCACAGAGGGCGTGCGCGCCAAAATCCCAACGTACGATGTTTTGGGCGCGAACCGTGACCTGGCAGGTGCCGAGGTCGAACTGGTCTCATTAGAGCGCCGCGAAAACCGTCTCAAGCAAGCCTTAGCTGCCGTGGACTCTGAGTACGACTTTATTCTTATTGACTGTCCTCCCTCCTTGTCCATGCTCACGCTCAATGGCTTGTGCTGCGCGCATGGTGTGATTGTGCCGATGCAGTGTGAGTACTTCGCCCTGGAAGGCTTGACCGACTTGGTCAACACCATCAAGCAGGTGCACGCCAACCTGAACCGTGACCTCAAAATCATTGGTCTTCTGCGCGTCATGTTTGACCCACGCATTACCTTGCAGCAGCAGGTGAGTGAGCAACTCAAGGACCATTTCGGCGACAAAGTGTTCAGTGCGGTCATCCCCCGTAATGTCCGTTTGGCCGAAGCGCCGAGTTATGGTTTGCCTGGTGTTGTGTTCGACCCCTCCGCCAAAGGTAGCCACGCGTTTGTCGACTTTGCACAAGAAATGGTCGAACGCGTCAAAGCGTTCTAAGTCCAGCGCACACACGCACATGAAGGCTCCCGTTCTCCTTCTTCCTGGTTGGCACAACAGTGGCCCGACCCACTGGCAAAGCCTTTGGCAGCACACACACGGCTATACCCGTGTCGAGCAGCACAGCTGGGATTGGCCCCTGCGTGGCGATTGGATGATGCAGCTGGAAGAGGCGGTGCTGGCCAACCCGGGGGCGGTGCTGGTGGCCCATAGCTTGGGCTGTGTGCTGGTGGCCGCCTGGGCGGCGCATTCGTTGCACGCCCACCATGTCAAAGCCGCCTTGCTGGTGGCGCCTGCCGATGTGGAGCGCCCAGAAATGCAGCAAATGCTCTACAGCTGGAGCCCTATTGTGCGTGAACGTTTACCGTTCCCTAGCGTGATGGCGACCAGCCGCAATGACCCCTATTGCAGCTTCATGCGGGCCAGTGCGTTGGCGCATGCGTGGGGATCGAGCATGGTGGATTGCGGCATGAGCGGCCACATCAACGCCGAAGCGAACCTTGGCGATTGGCCCGAAGGCTTTGCCTTGTTACAAGATTTACTCAAAGAAGAAGTTACCCATGGTTACTAAAAAACCCAAAGGCTTAGGCCGCGGCCTTGAGGCCTTACTCGGCCCCAAGGTGAATGAGGCCGCACAAGTCGCGGGCGATGGCTTGCCCACAACGTTGTCGCTGACCCAAATGGTGCCCGGCATGTACCAGCCGCGCACGCGCATGGATGAGGGTGCTTTGTATGAGTTGGCCGAAAGCATCAAGGCCCAAGGCATCATGCAACCTATTTTGGTTCGCCAGCTGCATGACGGGCCTAACGCCGGCAAATACGAAATCATTGCGGGCGAACGCCGCAGCCGCGCCGCCAAACTGGCCGGTCTCGACATCGTGCCTGTGCTGGTACGCGATGTGCCCAATGAAGCCGCAGCGGCCATGGCCCTGATTGAAAACATCCAGCGCGAAGACCTGAACCCGCTTGAGGAAGCACAAGGCTTGCAACGTCTCATCAAAGAGTTTGGCCTCACACACGAACTCGCCGCACAAGCAGTGGGGCGCTCGCGCAGCGCCGCCAGCAATTTGTTGCGCTTGCTCAATTTGGCAGACCCGGTGCAGTCCATGTTGATGGCGGGGGACATTGACATGGGCCATGCCCGTGCGCTCTTGGCCCTCGATCGCGGGACACAAATTACCGCCGCAAATCAAATCAGCGCGAAAAAAATGTCTGTGCGCGAAGCGGAGAGTTTGGTGAAAAAGCTCAGTGCCGAATTCAACCTCGTGCCGCAAAAACCCAAGAGCGAAAAGTCTCGCGACATCAAGCGCCTGGAAGAAGAGTTGTCTGATTTACTCACCGCACAGGTGGAAGTGCGCGTCAAAAAGCGCGTCAAGCGCCATGGCCGCGTAGAAGAAATGGGTGAGTTGGCGATTCAGTTTGGCTCGCTCGATGAGCTCAATGGACTCATCGACAAACTGCGCAAACCTTAATCACACAGGGAAGACCGCTTACAGCGTAAAAATCTTCCCTGGGTTCAAAATATTGTGCGGATCCAGTGCCAGTTTGATGGTGCGCATCATGTCGACGGCCCCTTCGCCCGTTTCCGTGCGCAAGAAATCCATCTTGTGCAAACCAATGCCATGCTCGCCGGTGCAGGTGCCGCCTAAGCGCAGCGCACGGTGAACCAGCTTGTGGTTCAAGTCTTCGGCGGTGGCGCATTCTTCGGGGTTGTTGGGGTCAATCAGATACCCAAAGTGGAAATTTCCATCGCCGACATGGCCCACCAAGAAATAAGGCAGGCCTGTGGCATCGGCTTCCACGATCGAATCCAGCAAACAGTCCGCTAATTTGCTGATGGGCACACAGGTGTCGGTGCTGATGGCGCGGCAGCCAGGTTTGCTTTGAATCGCGGCGAAATACGCGTTGTGTCGCGCTGTCCACAAGCGGGTGCGCTCCTCGGGCGTGGTGGCCCATTCGAACGATTGACCGCCATAGTCAGCGGCAATTTCTTGTACGGTTTCGGCCTGTTCTTTCACGCCTGCGGGTGAACCGTGGAACTCCATCAACAGCATGGGTGTTTCAGCCAGGCCGAGCTTGGCGTAGTTGTTCACCATGCGAATGGTGTTGCCGTCGATCAACTCCACGCGGGCAATCGGCACGCCCATCTGAATCGTCGCAATCGTGGTGTGCACGGCGGCTTCAATGCTGGGAAACGAGCAAATGGCCGCAGACACCGCTTCGGGCAATGGGTAAATGCGCAACGAGATTTCGGTCATCACGCCCAGCGTGCCTTCGCTGCCGACCAACAGGCGCGTCAGGTCGTAGCCGGCGGCTGACTTCTTGGCGCGCGTTCCGGTGCGAATCACCTCGCCGCTGGCGGTGACCACTTCGAGGGCCAAGACGTTTTCACGCATCGTGCCATAACGCACGGCATTGGTACCGCTGGCACGCGTGGCGCTCATCCCGCCAATCGAGGCATCTGCACCCGGGTCGATGGGGAAGAACAGCCCTGTGCTTTTGATCTCTTCATTCAGTTGCTTGCGTGTCACCCCGGGTTGAACCGTCACGGTCAAGTCTTCTGCGTTGATGCTCAACACCTTGTTCATCCGGCTCACATCCACACTGATGCCACCTTGCACCGCCAGCAAATGTCCCTCTAGCGATGAGCCCACGCCAAACGGGATCACAGGCACTTTGTATTGCGCGGCCAGGCGCACGGCGTCTGACACATCCTGCGTGCTTTCTGCAAAAACAACGGCAGCGGGTGGTGGTACATGGGTAAACGCCGACTCATCGCGTCCATGTTGCTCGCGAATCACCTGAGCCGTTGAGCAGTTGGCACCAAATCGCGCTTGCAATGCCGCGATCAACTCGACGGGTACCTCGCGTGGGGCGACGGCGGGAGACAGGTGCTGGTGGGCGGTGGGGGCATTCATACGGAAACTCCTAAGCAAGGCTTGATTCTAAGAACAAGGCCTTGCCCTGGAGAAGCGCGCGCGCGACAGGCAAAATAGCCAAAAATCAAACCAACGAGGCAACTGCACATGGGCAATCGACTTTCACAAATCGCCACCCGCACGGGAGACGCTGGCACCACGGGCTTGGGCAACAACCAACGCGTGTCTAAAAACAGTTTGCGCGTTCATGCCATGGGCGAGGTGGATGAGCTCAACTCCCACATTGGCGTTTTGCTTTGCGAAGACATGCCGCAAGACCTCAGCGAGGTTTTGGTGGAAGTTCAGCACCAGCTTTTCAACTTGGGTGGCGAGTTGTCTATCCCCGGGTTTGAGCTGCTCAAAGAAGAGGCCGTCCAAGCGCTCGACGACGCACTCGAAAAATACAACGAGCAGCTCCCTAAACTTGAAGAATTCATCTTGCCCGCGGGCACACGCGGCGCGGCGCTTTCGCATGTGTGCCGCACCGTGGCACGCCGCGCCGAACGCGCGGTGGTGGCGTTGGGCAATGAGGAAGCGATTGGCGATGCGCCTCGGCAATACCTCAACCGTCTGAGCGATTTGATGTTTGTTTTGGCCCGTGTCCTCAACCGTTTGAACGGTGGGGACGATGTGTATTGGAAAAGCGAGCGCATGAAGCGCAATGCCGCTTGATCGACGTGAGAGGTCGCTCGAAATGAAACGACGCGACTTTAACCAACAGCTCCAACGCAGTGCGATCGCCTTAGCGCTTGCGCCGTGGACCACCGCCATTGCGCTACCGACAGAAGAGGCCCGTGTGTGGCTGACAAACCCCTTCGCCTTGGGCGTGGCCAGTGGCCGTCCGCGTGCGGATTCGGTGGTGCTGTGGACGCGGTTGTTGTTCACCGAGGAAGACCGTGCAATGGCCGGGGGCGGCGCCTTACGCGTGCAAGTGGAGGTGTTTGCAGATGCAGCACTCCAACAGCGCGTACAAAAAAAGGAAATCATCACCGACGACACCCGTGGCCACAGCGTGCATGTGCATGTGCAGCACTTGCAGCCCAGCACCGACTACTGGTATCGCTTTCGCCAAGGGCACGCGCTCAGCGCAGTGGGCCATACGCGAACCGCGCCTGCGCTGAATGCCGACGTGCCTCAGCTGCGCATGGCCTTGGCGTCGTGCCAGCACTACGAGCAAGGTCAATATCTGGCGCACCAAGAAATTGCGCAGCAGAAGCTCGACTTTGTGCTGTTCGTGGGCGACTACATCTACGAAAGCAGCAACCCGCAATATGCCGTGCGACAGCACAATGGCGAAGAGCCTAAAACCTTGTCGCAATACCGTGAGCGCTACGAGCAATACAAGCGTGACCCCTTTTTGCAAGCCGCGCATGCCGCGCACCCCTGGGTGCTGATGTGGGACGACCACGAAGTCGTCAATGACTACGCCAACGACCAAGACCGCAAGTACACCGAACCACAACAACTGCTAAAGCGTCGAGCGGCCGCCTACCAAGCGTACTTTGAGCATCAGCCTTTGCTGCTGGGGCCTGACGCCAACAACCCAGCCAACATGCGGCTCTATGACCAATTGAGTTGGGGCAAGCTCGCCGACGTGTGGACACTGGATTGCCGTCAATACCGCAGTCCCCAAGCCTGCCGCGATCCCGTGCGCGGCGGTGGCCGCATGGTGGTGCAGTGCGACGAGCTGAGTGATGCCAGCCGCAGCATGCTCGGCCAAGAGCAAGAGCGTTGGCTGAGCGCGACATTGAGTGCATCCAAGCGCACCTGGAAGTTGGTGGCGCAAGCCACCCAAATCAGCTCGACCAGCGTGCCCACACCGATCGGTCGCAGCTACTGGAACGACGCGTGGGACGGCTACCCAGAAGCGCGCAAGCGCCTGCTGCAAACCGTGGTGGATGCCAAGTTACAAAACGTGGTCACCTTAGGTGGCGATGTGCATTGCAATGTAGCTGCGCCTCTGCGTCTAGAGCCCAATAACCCGCAGTCACCCATCGTGGCCAGCGAGTTTGTGACCACCTCCATCACCTCACGCGGCTTAGGCGACAAACCGGCGGCTGTGATTCGTGAAAGTAACGCAGACTTGTTGCACTACCGCTCGGATGAGCGGGGCTATAGCTTGATCACGGTCACGCCCACCCAAGTGCGCTGTGATTTCCGCACCACCAAGTTTCCCGCAGGCAGTGAGCCCGGTTTGAAAACGCAAGCCAGCTACGTGGTGAAAAGTGGCAAGGCCGGACCGCAAGTGATCTGACGCTTAGGCGGTGGTGAGTACGCCACGGTCGAGTGCGTAGCTGCGGTCGCTGACCCATTGCGCAAAGTGCGTGTTTTGCTCGGACAGCAGCACGCTCACGCCTTGGCGCTTGAGCGCCAAAATCATTTCGCCCATTTGCTCCACGATGATGGGGGCAACACCTTCAGACGGCTCGTCGAGCAGCACCATGCAAGGGTTGCCCATTAACGTGCGCGCCACCGTCAGCATTTGCTGTTCGCCACCACTCATATGGTTAGCCGAACGGTGCTGCATGTCGGCCAAATTAGGAAACAGCGCAAATATTTTTTCGAGCGACCATTGCGGTGTAAAACGACCCTGTTGGCCCTCTGTCAATGCACGCGCAGGCTGAACACCGAGTTGCAAGTTCTCCAACACGGTGAGGTTGGTGAAGATGCGACGGTCTTCTGGCACATAGCCCAGCCCCAAGCGTGCGGCTTGGTAGGGCTCGGCCTGCGATAGGTTGTGCCCTGCAAACAGCACGCGGCCTGTGCGACGGGGCATGAGTCCCATGATGGCTTTGAGCGTGCTCGACTTGCCCGCTCCATTGCGCCCGACGAGCGCTACCACCTCGCCACGCTGCACCTGCAATTGCACGTCGAACACGACCTGTGCTGCGCCATACCAAGCATTGAGGTGTTGCACCTCCAGCAGGGGTGTGGCATCTGTCATGACGTGGCTCCTGTGGGGGTGGTCGATGAAAAAGTTTTGCCACTGCCAAAGTACACCGCTTGCACTTGCGGGTCAGCTTGCACTTGCGCTGGCGTACCTTGTGCGATGAGTGTGCCACGCGCCATCACCAGCACGCGGTCGGCGTGTTCAAACACCACATCCATACTGTGCTCGGTGAACAGCACAGCGAGATGGCGTTCGTTTACCAAGCGGCGTGTGAGCGCCATCAGCGCTTGGCGTTCGTCAGGGGCCATGCCTGCGGTGGGCTCGTCCATCAACAGCAAGCGCGGTTTGTTCGCCAACGCCATGGCCAGCTCCAGTCGCTTCACATCGCCATAGGCTAGCTCGCTGCAGGGGCGGTAGGCCTGTGTGTCTAGCTGCACCTGTTGCAACAGTTGCAATGCATCGGCGCGGCGGTAGTGGGTGGCGCGCTGCCAAGGTGAGAGTGACAAACCGTCGGCAGACAGCAAAGCCATTTGCACGTTTTCGGCCACCGTGAGCGAGCCAAAGGTTTGCGCCATTTGAAACGTGCGACTCACGCCCATGCGCCAAAGTTCGTAAGGTTTGCAACCCAGCAGCGACACGCCATCTAAGGTGATGCTGCCACGGTCGGGCGTGAGTTGACCATTGACCAAGTTGAACGTGGTTGACTTGCCAGCGCCGTTCGGGCCGATGAGGGCTAACAACTCGCCCGCTTGCAAATTGAATGACACATCGTGGACGGCTTGGTTGCCACCAAACGCTTTGTCCAAATGTTGCACGCTAAGAAGCGCACGGCTGTGCTGCGTGCTCATGCATCACCTCGCGTCGTCGATGGGCGCACACGCTGCCACAACGTCTGCACCGAGCCGGCAATGCCTTGTGGAAACACCAGCACCAGCAGCAACATGCTGGTGCCCAACACGGCGCGCCAATAGTCGGTGCTGCGCGCCAAACTGTCTTGCAACGCGGTGAATGTCACCGCGCCCACCAGTGGACCCACCATGGTGTGCACGCCCCCCAGCAGCACCATCACCAAGCCATCGACCGACTTGCTCACACCCAACACATCGGGCGAGATGCTGCCTTTCGAGAACGCAAACAGCGCGCCTGCTAAACCGGCAAAACTTGCCGCCACCACAAAGCCCAGCCATTGCACTTGCGGCACGTTCAGGCCCATGGCCTCGGCACGGCCCACGGAATCGCGGCTCGCACGCAGCGCGTAACCCAAGGGTGACATCAACACACGGCGCAAGGTATAGACGCTGAGGGCCACCAGCACGAGGGTGAGCCAGTAATAAGACGCTTTGTCTTGCAACCACGCGCTAGGCCACACACCGGTGAGACCGTTGCTGCCGCCCGTGAAATCGTCCCACTGAAAACAGATAGACCAGACAATTTGTGCAAACGCCAAAGTGAGCATGGCCAAGTACACGCCCGACAAACGCACCGCAAACCACGCCATGGGTGCGGCCACCAAGGCGCTGACGAGCGGGGCCAACAACAAGGCCGCTTCGCTAGACACACCCGCACGCAACACCAGCAGCGCCGCCGCATACGCACCCACACCAAAGTAAGCCGCATGACCAAACGAGTGCATGCCCGCAGGACCCATGATGAAGTGCAAGCTCGCGGCAAACAAAGCAGCAATGAGCAGGTCAATGCCCAGCACCAAGGTGTAGGGCGAGTCAGCGGTGAACAGCGGCAGCGCCAACAACACAGCGCCAACGCACACCCACATCCACTGCGAACGAACACTGCCCAAAGCAAACGGTGCTTCTTGCTCGGTGCTGACGCGTGGCGTACTTTGTGGTTTGCCCAACAAGCCCCAAGGACGCACCATCAACACCGCAGCCATCACCAAAAACTCGGCCACGAGTGTGAGTTTGGAAAACGCAAACGACACACCCAAAATGTCGACTGTGCCCACTGCGATGCACAGCGCTTTGATTTCGGCAATCAGCAAAGCTGCCACAAACGCGCCGGGGATCGACCCCATGCCACCGACCACAACCACTACAAACGCGTCGCCAATCGTGGCCATGTCCAGCCCCAAGTGCGCTGGCTCGCGTGGCAGTTGCAACGCACCACCCAAACCCGCCAATGCGCAGCCCAGTGCAAATACAGCGGTGAACAAGTGGCGCGGGTTCACACCCAAAGCGCCCAGCATCTCGCGGTCTTGCGTGGCGGCGCGCACCAGCACGCCAAAACGTGTGCTTTGTAAACACCACCACAACACGGCCAACACCAGTGGGCCTATGGCGATTAAAAACAAGTCATACGTAGGAAAGCGGCGGCCCAAAATATCGACCGCCCCAATCAGGCCCGGTGCGCGTGGCCCCAGCAAATCTTCCGCGCCCCACAGCCACAGTGTGCCGTCTTGCATGACCAGCACCAAGGCAAAGGTGGCGAGCAATTGAAACAACTCAGGCGCTTTGTAAATGCGCCGCAGCAACAGCACTTCCACCAACGCACCCAACATGCCGGTGACGAGCGCCGCGCAGAGCAACATTAAAAAGTAGGTGGTGGTTTGGCTGGCCGCCTCACCCAACACGTCGCTCAAAACTGCTGACACAGCAGGCGCCGCATGTGACACGAGCGAATAAGCCACATACACACCGAGCATGAAAAACGAGCCATGCGCAAAGTTGACGATGCGCGTCACCCCAAAAATGAGCGACAAACCCGCTGCCACCAAAAACAAAGACGAGGCAGCGGCCAGCCCGTTGAGGGCTTGCACAAAAAAGCTGGCGATGTCCATGGTGGTTGAGGCTTGAAATTAAAACGCCCGCTAGAGGCGGGCGTTGTGGATTGGTTTATTGAACGGCGCTTAATTGCTCGGTCTGAGTTTTTTCACAACGTCATCGCTGGGTTGCACGCTGGCACCGTCGATGTAGCGGTAGTCTACCAATACACCCTTGCCGCCTTCATTCTTGGTGCGACCCAAAAATGCGCCCATGGTGGACTGGTTGTCTTGCTTGCGGAACATCACGGGGCCATACGGCGTGCTGAATTTCAATCCGCTGAAAGCCGTCACCAGCTTCTCGCTGTCGGTGCTTTTGGCGCGTGCGATGCCTGCGGCCAAGGCTTGAATCATGCTGTAGCCCACGACCGAGCCCAAGCGCGGGTGGTCGTTGTATTTGCGGTGGTAGGCCAAGTAAAAGGCTTTGTGTTCAGGCGTTTGCACGCCGTACCAGGGGTAGCCGGTAACGATCCAGCCATTCGGTGTTTCGTCTTTCAGCGGTTCCAAATACTCAGGTTCACCGGTCAAGAGGCTCACCACTTCGCGGCCTTGAAACACACCGCGTGTGTTGCCTTCGCGCACAAACTTGGCGAGGTCGGTGGCAAACAACACGTTGAAGATGGCGTCGGGCTTGGCGTCTGTAATGGCTTGCGTGACAGAGCCCGCATCAATCTTGCCGAGGGCGGGGGCTTGTTCAGCCACAAATTCCACATCGGGCTGCGCTGCCTTCAGCAGTTGTTTGAAGGTGGCGGCCGCCGACTGGCCGTACTCGTAGTTGGGGTACACCACGGCCCAGCGTTTTTTCTTGAGCTTGGCGGCTTCGGGCACGAGCATGGCCACTTGCATGTAGGTGCTGGCGCGAAGGCGGTAGGTGTACCGGTTGCCGTTTTGCCAGACCATTTTGTCGGTCAGCGGTTCGCCTGCGAGGAAGAACACCTTGCGCTGCTTGGCAAAGTCGCCCAGCGCCAAACCAATGTGCGAGAGGAACGCGCCTGAGAGCACGTCCACTTTTTCGCGGCTCAGCAGCTCTTCGGCAGCACGCACGGCGTCGCCGGGCGAAGCGTTGTCATCGCGCGTGATGAGCTGAAGTTGCTTGCCGTTCACGCCACCGGTGGCGTTGATTTCTTCCACGGCCAACTCCATGCCTTTTTTATAGGGGTCAAGAAATGCAGGCTGTGCTTTGTAGCTGTTGATCTCACCAATTTTGATGACGTTTTGTGCCATGGCGGGTAAGACGGGCAGGGAAGCCACGCTTAAAAGCAGGGCGGCGGTGCGCAGAGTGTGGCGAAGTGTGGTGTTCACGAAAGTGGCCTTTGAAAGCGTGCGTTGGTTGTCGCAACCCGCGCTAAAAATGTCTGAAGTACTGATTGTCTTGCAAACCTGAAGCCCAGTTGCATACGTTTCTTGAAAGTCCACAGAAAGACCTGTGCTAGCCTTTGTGCATGCCGTCCTCACGCCGTTTATTTGCTCCCAAGTTTGAAGCTC
>CANFZT010000058.1 GCA_947451565.1 Comamonadaceae bacterium
ATGGCGCCATGCCAGCAGGTGGCGTATTGCTGCTCTTACATTGGTTGCTCATTGTTCGCGACTACGTGCTCACACGCACCTTCGCATCCGATTCACATTTCGACGCCACCGCGAGCGCATCCCTATGAGTTTGAGTGTCATCCTTCTTCTGAGCTGCTGCTTTTATTTAGCCATCGGCTTTCCCGTTGCATTTGCACTGGGGTTTTCGACCCTCACCGCCTTGATTTTTGGCGCAGACTTCCCGCTCTTCGTCTTGCTCAAGCAAACCTACGAAGGTGTGGACAGCTTCCCACTGATGGCTGTGCCGTTTTTCATCTTGGCCGCAGAGCTTATGAGTGGCGGCTCGCTTACCGAAGTGCTGCTGAAGTTTGCAGCACAGTTTGTGGGACACAAACGTGGCGGCTTGGGTTACACCAACGTGGTGTCGCTCACGTTCTTCTCTGGCATTTCAGGATCAGCCTTGGCCGATGCTGCAGGTCCTGGTTCCATGATGATTCGTATGATGGACAAGGCTGGCTACGACCGCTCGTATGCTGCGGCTCTTACAGCGGCCACCGCCATCGTGGGCCCCATCATTCCGCCTTCCATCATCATGATCATTTATGCATTGCAGGATGATCGTGTGTCTGTGGGTGCACTCTTCATTGCAGGCTTCATTCCTGGCATCTTGATTGCGGCGGGTATGGCGATGGTGAACTGGTATGTATCTAAAGAGCGCAACTACAAAGGCATTCCCGGCAACGAAACCTTTGCCGAAAAAATGTTGGTCACTTGGAAAGCCATCCCTGCATTGCTGTTGCCTGTGATCATTCTGGGCGGTATGCGTGCCGGCTGGTTCACGCCAACAGAAGCCTCTGTGGTCGCGGTGTTCTACGCCTTGGTATGTGGAAAATGGATTTACCGCACCTTAGAGTGGAAAGCTGTGCCCGACATCTTGTCTCGCTCGGCACTCATGACGGCTTCGGTGCTCATCATCATTGGTACATCGAATGCCTTTGCTTGGATCTTGACAATCGATGGGCTGCCGATCAAGCTGGCTGAATGGATGGGCGCGCAAGACATGTCCGCGTTCACCTTCTTGATTGCTGTGAACATTTTCTTGTTGATCTTCGGTATCTTCATAGAGCCCCTGCCCGGTGTGATGGTATTAGTCCCGATCTTGGCGCCCGTCGCGGCGAAGCTGGGCATTGATCCGATTCACTTTGCCATGGTGGTGATCTTCAACTTGACGCTGGGCATGATCACACCGCCTGTGGGTGGGCTTCTGTTCGTCACTTCGAACGTGGCCAAAGTTCCTCTGGATGCACTTACGCGAGAGCTCAAACCCTTCCTGATCGCTCACGCCATCATCTTAGGGCTTCTGACCTTCATTCCCGCTTTGAGCACATGGGCGCCACACGCATTTGGCTTTCAATAAACACTGCACGTTCTTATGACGAAAAACAACTCCTCCGCACTCCACATCGGCCTGATTGGCCTAGGTGCCATGGGCCAAGGCATGGCTAGCTCACTGCGCCGTGCAGGCCATCACGTCAACGTGTGCGATGTGCGCTTTGATGTCGCCGAAGCCTTCGCCAAAGAAGGCGGCACAGCGTACAAAACACCTGCTGACTTGGCTAAGCAAGTTGACATCATCGTCAGCGTAGTGGTCAATGCAGACCAGACCGAACAAGTCTTGTTTGGCGAACATGGTGCAGCCGCCCACCTCAAAGCAGGCAGCCTGTTCATCATGTGCTCTACCGTCGACCCCAACTGGTCTGTGGCATTAGAAAAGCGTTTGAACGACATGGGCCTGATGTACTTGGACGCTCCTATTTCAGGTGGCGCAGCCAAAGCGGCCACCGGCCAAATGACCATGATGACATCAGGACAAGCAGCAGCCTATGCCAAAGCTGGCAACGCATTGGAGAGCATGGCCGCCAACGTCTACAAACTGGGCGACCGTGCAGGGTTCGGCAGCAAAGTGAAAATCATCAACCAACTATTGGCGGGTGTGCACATTGCCGCGGCTGCAGAAGCCATGGCTTTGGGTTTGCGCGAAGGCGTGGCGGCGGATGCTCTGTATGAAGTCATCACCAACAGCGCTGGTAACAGCTGGATGTTTGAAAACCGCATGGCCCATGTGTTGAAGGGTGACTACACGCCCCTGTCAGCAGTCGATATTTTCGTGAAAGATTTGGGACTGGTGCTCGACACCGCGCGTGCCACCAAATTCCCACTTCCCTTGTCAGCCACTGCACATCAAATGTTCATGCAGGCTTCGACCGCAGGCCATGGCCGCGAAGACGACTCGGCCGTCATCAAAATCTTCCCTGGCATTGAGTTGCCACACGCCAACTAATTCAAACTCAAAGGGCAAGGTATGCGTATCCTCATCACAGGTGGTGGCGGTTTTCTGGGTGCCAGCCTCGCACGCGAGTTGTTGCAACTGTCGACCATTCACCTCGAAGGCAAAGGCTCAGGCCCTCTCACTGAATTGGTATTGACCGACCTTGTGGCGCCACCCACTGACTTGCAAGGAGATTCACGCGTGCGTGCCGTGGTGGGTAACTTGAGCCACTTACTGAGCACACAAGCCCTCACCCTCGACGGTGTAGATGCTGTGGTTCATTTGGCGGCTGCCGTGAGTGGCGAATGCGAAGCCAATTTAGATTTGGGTTTACAAAGCAATTTACAAACCTCACTCAACTTGCTGCAAGCTGCACGCCACCAAGCCAACCAGCCTGTGTTTGTGTTTGCCAGCTCAGTGGCGGTGTTTGGGGCACCCGCGGGGCAACAACTACCCAGCAGCATTTCAGACACGTTTCAGCCCACACCACAAAGCAGCTACGGCATTCAAAAATTTATGGTCGAGCAATTGGTGGCTGATTTCTCGCGCAAGGGTCTCATTCACGGCCGCAATGTGCGTTTGATGACTGTCTCGGTTCGCCCAGGCAAACCCAACGGCGCTGCGTCCAGTTTTTTGAGCGGCATGTTTCGCGAGCCTTTGGCGGGCGAAGCCTGCACCGTCCCTGTGCCTGCGGACACGCGCGTGGCGCTCGCCTCCACAGACAAGACCATGCAAGGTTTGTTGTGTGCCCTCACCACACCGACATTTCAGTGGGGTGCGCCCACCGCGGTGAACTTGCCCGCTCTGACCACCACCGTGGGTGAAATGGCACAAGCTTTGAAAGAAATCGCTGGCGACGCCACAGCAGCTTTGCTGGACTGGCAAGTCGACGCCAAAGTGCAAGCCATCGTCAGCGGTTGGCCCAGCCAGTTTGACAATGACCGCGCCAAAGGTCTTGGTTTATTTGCAGACACTTCGGTCAAAAGCCTCATTCAATCCTATGCAATGCGTCACCCCAGCGCCATCAACTGCATGTTGACGTTCTAACGACACACATGACTCACGCCTCCACCAAACCCCTATTGGGCTGTATCGCCGACGACTTCACAGGTGCCACAGATCTAGCCAACAACTTGGTCCGCTCAGGCATGCGGACTGTGCAGACCATCGGCATGCCCACAGACGATGAACCCATGGATGCCGATGCCATCGTGGTGGCCCTCAAGTCGCGCACTATTCCTGCCCAAGATGCCATCGCCCAATCGCTGCAAGCCTATGCATGGCTGAAGGCACAAGGGGTAGAGCAGATTTATTTCAAATACTGCTCCACCTTCGACTCCACCTCGCAAGGCAACATCGGCCCTGTGACCGAAGCATTGATGGATGCCATTCATGGCAAAGACCAAGGCTTCACCATCGTTTGCCCAGCCTTCCCTGAAAACAACCGGACGATTTTCAAAGGCCATTTATTTGTCGGCGATGTGTTGCTGTGCGACAGCGGCATGCGTAACCACCCCCTCACGCCCATGACCGATGCGAACTTGGTGCGCGTCATGCAATCACAAACCCAGCGCAAGGTGGGCTTGGTAGAACAGTCGTGTGTCGCAGCAGGACCCGACGCCATTCGCGCGCGCTTCAAGACTTTGCAGGCTGAAGGCGTTGGCGTTGCAGTGATCGACGCCATCAGTAACCAAGACCTCATGCACATGGGACAAGCGTTATCTGACATGCCACTCGTCACCGCAGGTTCAGGCGTGGCCATTGGTTTGCCGCAAAACTGGAAAGCGCGTGGTGTCTTAGCAGCCAACGCAAAAGTCGACAGCTTGCCTGCTGCCAGCGGTTATCAAGCTGTGGTATCGGGCAGCTGCTCGGTCGCCACCAATGCACAAGTGCTGCACTGGCGCCAAGCGGGCAAGCCTGCCTTCGCGATTGACCCCTTGGCTGTGGCAACTGGCACCGATGTGATAGCACAAGCACTGAGCTGGGCTACACCTCAACTCAAAAATGGCCCAGTGCTGATTTACGCCACCGCAGAACCCGAAGCAGTCAAAGCCATTCAGAACAAACTGGGCGTTGCCCAAGCCGGAGAACTGGTAGAACACACACTATCAAATATTGCCAAAGGCTTGGTGCAAGCCGGTGTACGCCAACTCGTGGTGGCAGGCGGCGAAACTTCGGGCGCCGTAGTCCAAGCCTTGGATGTCGAACGCATGGTCATTGGCCCACAAATCGATCCCGGTGTGCCATGGACCTCTGTCACCTCCCAGGTGTGCAACGGCGATACAGTGCATGTCACTTTGAAATCTGGAAATTTTGGAACCTCTGATTTTTTTGAAAAATCGTTTGCCTTGCTGAAGTAACACATGCAACACCAAGAAGCCCGTGAAGAAATTTGCCGTGTCGGTACATCGTTGTATGCACGCGGCTATGTGCACGCCAGCGCTGGCAACATCAGCGTCAAACTCGATGACGGTAGTTTCTTGATTACCCCCACCGATGCCTGTCTGGGCAATTTGGTAGCAGGTGAACTGGCACATGTCAATGCAGAAGGCGTACAGGTGAGCGGCGCACGCGCTTCCAAAACACTGGTCTTGCATCGCAGTATTTACGAAGCAGCCCCACAAGCGCGATGCGTGATTCACACCCATGCCACGCACTTGGTCAGCCTCACCTTGCACGGCGTGTGGCGTAACTCAGACATCGTGCCCCCCATCACACCGTATTACGTGATGAAAGTTGGACACATTCCTTTGGTAGCCTACCAACGCCCAGGCGCGCCCAGCGTGGCTGACGAAGTAGCACGCCTCATCCACGACAGCACCGCACAAGCCAAACCCATTCGCGGCGTGATGCTTGATCGCCTCGGCCCTGTGGTGTGGCAGCAAAGTCCCGCAGAGGCAAGTGCTGTCCTCGAAGAACTCGAAGAAACCGCCAAGCTGTGGCTCATGTCCGATCGCCAAACCACGGCTTTGAGCGACACCCAAATTCAACAACTCCGCGAGACCTTTGGGGCTCTTTGGTAAACCTTTTATTCACACACACCGATGCCACGTTTTGCCGCCAACCTCAGCATGCTCTACAACGAGCATGAATTTTTAGACCGCTTTGCCGCCGCTGCCAAAGATGGCTTCCAAGCTGTTGAATATTTATTCCCCTATGCCTTTGACGCGCAAGAACTCAAACAACGCTTGAGCGACAACGGGTTGCAACAAGTACTCTTCAACGCCCCGCCTGGCGACTGGGATGCAGGTGAGCGCGGCTTGGCATGCTTGCCAGGACGCGAGAGCGAATTTCAAGCTGGGTTTCTCAAAGCCTTGGCATACGCTGAAACCTTGAATTGCCTTCGCATCCACGTGATGGCTGGCCTCAAGCCACAAGGCGCAGACGCGTCCGTGCTGGAAAAGACCTACATCCAAAACATCACATGGGCAGCCGCTGAAGCACACAAATCTGGCCGCGATGTGCTGATTGAACCTATCAACACCCGGGACATTCCAGGCTTCTTCTTGAACTACCAGAACCAAGCCCACAACATCGTCCAACACATCGGCGCCTCCAACGTGAAAGTACAGATGGACCTCTACCACTGCCAAATCATGGAGGGCGACTTAGCCGCCAAGATTCGCCAGTACCTTCCTACGGGCCGAGTCGGCCACTTTCAAATTGCAGGCGTGCCGATGCGCCACGAGCCCGACTTAGGCGAACTCAACCACCCTTACCTCTTCGATGTGATTGATGAAGTCTCTGCCACCTGCGGTTGGGACGGCTGGGTTGGTTGCGAGTACCGCCCTGCCCGTGGTGCCGTAGCCAATGGCACGCACGATGGCTTAGCGTGGTTGCATCAACAGGGATAAGTCATGAAAACTATTGGCATGATCGGCATTGGGATGATGGGTCATGGAATTGCCAGAAACTTGGTCAAACATGGGCACACGCTCACTGTGCTGGCACATGCAGGCAACCAACCCATCGACGACTTGGTGCAGCAAGGTGTCAAAGCCTTCACCACCCCCAAAGACCTAGCAGCGCATTCGGATGTGGTCATCTTGTGCGTCACAGGGACGCCTCAAGTGGAAGCGGTGCTCATGGGCGAAGACGGTGTGCTCCAAGGCCTCCGCCCCAACACCATCGTGATCGATTGCTCCACCGCCATGCCAGCCTCGACCGAAAAGATCGCAGATGCGGTAGCGGCGCAAGGTGGATTGTTCATGGACGCGCCAATGACGCGCACGCCCAAAGAAGCGGCTGAAGGTCGTTTGAACTTATTGGTGGGTGCTGATGCCGCATTGTTTGCAACATGCCAACCGATCTTGGCGTGCTTTGCCGAAAACATCGTGCATGTGGGGCCAGTTGGATCGGGGCACCGCATGAAGCTGCTGCACAACTATGTGTCGCTCGGCTCTGTCGCTTTGCTTGCAGAAGCTGCGGCTTGCGCACAGGTGGGTGGCGTGAATGCGCAGACCTTTGTCGATGTGCTCACCATGGGCGGCGGCTGGGGCGCTGCGCTAGAGCGCTTAAAACCTTTCTTATTAAGCCATGACAACACAGGCTTGCGCTTTACCGTGTCCAATGCACTGAAAGACTTGACTTACTACAACGACATGGCCGAACACATCAAGGCTGAGCATGCTGTGGCATCTGCCATTCAAACCACATTGAAAACAGCCTGTGACAATGGCCAAGGCGCGCTTTTGATGCCCGATTTGGTGGATGCGATCGCGCAGCGAACGCATTAACAAAACACAATTTTCTGAATCACTCACAAGGGGGATGTATGCGCAAATTTCTAATGCTCTGTTTGTTTATGTTTGTCTACCTTCAAAGTTCAGTTACATTGGCGCAAACTTTTCCTAATCAAAAAACCGAAGTTTGGGCAGCAAAAAATTTTCAATTTCACACCGGTGAGGTGATGGCGTCCCTGAACATCGGCTACACCACCTTAGGCAATCCAGCGGGTGAGCCCGTGGTCATTCTTCATGGCACCACAGGCACGGGTACGGGCATGCTCAACACTGCGTTTGGTGCCGAACTCTTCGGCCCCGGCCAACCTTTGGATGCAGCTAAATACTTCATCGTTTTGCCAGACTCGATTGGCACGGGTAAATCCAGCAAACCATCTGACGGCATGCGCACTAAGTTCCCACGCTACAACTACGACGACATGGTATTGGCGCAATATCGACTGCTGACCGAAGGCTTGAAACTCAAGCACGTTCGCATGGTGTTGGGCAACTCGATGGGCGGCATGCAAACTTGGTTGTGGGGTATTCAGTACCCAGACTTCTCAGACATCTTGGTTCCGATGGCTGCGATGCCCTCCGAAATGTCAGGCCGTAATTGGATGATGCGTCGCCTCATCATTGACAGCATCCGCAACGACCCCGAATGGATGCAAGGCAACTACACCAAGCAGCCCAAAAGCCTTCAGTTCGCGTCCGTGTTTTATGCGATTGGCACAAATGGTGGCAACCAAAGCTTGCAACGCCAAGCACCCACACGAGAAAAAGCAGATCAACTGTTGAATCAACGACTCAATGCACCCTTCTCAGGCGATGCCAATGATCATCTTTATCAGTGGGATGCCTCGCGTGATTACAACCCGTTGAACCAAATCGATAAGATCAAAGCAACGATGCTGGCCATCAACTCGGCCGATGACGAGCGCAACCCGCCAGAACTCAATGTCATGAGCAACGCCTTAGCAAGAATTCCTAACGCACGCTTGCTGCTCATCCCTGCCAGCGATCAAACGGCAGGTCATGGCACGACTGGACAAGCGAAATGGTGGAAAAACGATGTGGACGCTTTGTTGCAAACAGCCCCACGACTACCTTAGCACGAGGAGGCTCAACAAGGCTGCTTGAGGCGCTCAGCCCCAGCCTTGGCCAAGGCTTCAAAACTACTGTTCAAGCGGTTTTTGATGAAGTACGCAATCACCGCCTTGGGAAACAGCGAATCTGGCTCAGACTCGGTGCTGTACTTGAACAACGTGCCACCTCCCTCTGGCTCTAGACGCCATGCCCCTTTGTACGATTTGGCCTCGCCACTGATTTGCACAAAATCTGTTCCTTGGTTGGGCAGCTCCGTCACCTCCAACACCATGCGCATCTTGATGGGGAAAAGCAAAATGCGCTCCTCCAACAAACGCTCCACGCGCGCCTTGCGAACGTCCATGCGCGTGGTGGTGGACGCCGCCACACCGGGAATGTTGGTCGCAGCGTCGTAGTCCGTGAGATAACGGTAGGACTGACACACGGTCATAGGCAAATGAAAACTGGCTTGGGTGTGAAACACATTGCCTTGCTGCGTCACATCCACTTTGATCTTGTAGTCATCTGCCGCCATGGCCGTTGCACAGGCACAAACCACCATCCACGCACACCAGCGCTGCTTCATTGAATCCCCTTCGATTGATCGGGTCATATTAGCGGAACTACAAAACTCATAGCTTGAAAAAAGAACAATACGCCTCATCTAGCGAAGGCATACATAGCAGTTGCTGCCCTCTCTGAAATTTTTTACGCCTTCACGACCTTTAGAAATCACATGACAACTCCTCAGCTTTTCCAACCCACACACATCGGTGACATCGCAATTGCCAACCGCATTGTCATGGCACCACTCACACGCAGCCGCGCAGATGAGGCCAATGGCGACATGCCTGGCAGCGCTATGAATGTGGACTATTACCGCCAACGCAGTAGCGCCGGCCTCATCATCAGCGAAGGCACACAAGTCTCGCCCTTGGGCAAAGGCTACATGGCCACGCCCGGCATTTACTCAGACGCCCAAGTCGAAGGCTGGAAACCCATCACCCAAGCCGTGCATGACGCGGGCTCAAAAATCATCGCGCAAATTTGGCATGTGGGACGCATCACCCACCCAGACCTGACCGGTGGCGCACAACCCGTGGCCCCATCGGCCATTCAGCCCAAGGTCGTGGCCTACACACCCAACGGCAAAGTCGATGTGCCCGTGCCACACGCCTTAACCGCTGCAGAAGTGAAAGACGTGGTGCAGCAATTTCGCCAAGCTGCCGCCAATGCCATGCGTGCTGGTTTTGATGGTGTGGAGATTCATGGGGCCAACGGCTACTTAGTCGACCAGTTCATCCGTGACGGTGCCAACCAACGCACTGACGACTACGGCGGCTCGATTGAAAACCGCTGCCGCTTTGCACTCGAAGTGGTGGATGCCTGCGTCGCCGAAATCGGAGCGGGGCGTGTCGGCATTCGTTTGTCACCCCTCACGCCCTTCAACGACTTGGCCGACAGCAACCCACAAGCCGTCTTTGGGTATTTGATCGAAGCACTCAACCAGCGTGACATCGCCTTCATTCACTTCATCGAAGGCGCCACTGGCGGTCCGCGTGATTTGCCGGGCTTTGACTACGCGGCCGCGCGCCAAGCCTTCAAGGGTACCTACATCGCCAACAACGGCTACGACCGTCAAATGGCCATCGACGCGATTGAATCCGGCAAGGCCGATGCCATTGCGTTTGGCCGCATGTTCATCTCTAACCCCGACTTGGTTGAGCGTTTGAAATTGAATGCCGCTCTGAACGAGCCCAATCCCAGCACCTTCTACACACCCGGACCTGTCGGTTACACCGACTACCCCGCCCTCTAAAGAAAGGCTCACCATGAAATACCTGCATACCATGGTGCGCGTCACCGACCTTGAAGCGTCGTTGCGTTTCTACCGCGATGCGTTAGGCCTGACAGTGCTTCGCACCAGCGAGTACCCACAAGGTCGCTTCACGCTGGTCTACCTGGCGGCCCAAGGCGATGAAGACGCGCAAGTGGAACTCACCTACAACTGGGATCCGGAGGTCTACACCGGTGGGCGTAACTTTGGACACTTGGCCTATGCCGTGGACAACATTTACGCCACCTGCGAAAAGTTGCAAGCGCACGGTGTGACGATTCTTCGACCGCCCCGCGATGGCCGTATGGCATTTGTGCGCTCACCCGATGACATCTCGGTGGAGTTGCTGCAAAAGGGTGAGGCCTTGGCGCCGAAAGCGCCTTGGGTAGATATGCCCAACATTGGGAGCTGGTAAAAATAAAACGGGCCTTTGGCCCAATACTTGCTCGATAGAAAAGGTCCACACGATGCACCTTCATGAAAAGCAAGTCTCAAAAAAGTAAGAAACACGAAGCCTTGAGGATCGTCGTGGTCGCGCCAGACTTGGATGTGCAAGATACAGGTGACGACCACGCTGTTTCACAAGCGGAGCGCTCGCGCGCCTTACGCATTGGCTTGTTGGAAAGTGGCTTCAACTTGATTGCCACACTGCCAGCCGATGTGTTCTTGGCGGACCGCATCAGTCAGTTGCAGCCTGACTTGATCATTGTGGACGCAGAGTCTGAAGCACGCGATGCCTTAGAGCATGTGGTGTTTGCCACCCGTGACGAGCGCCGCCCCATCGTCCTCTTCACCGACGACAACGACACCACGCACGTCCGCGATGCCTTGGCGGTGGGCGTGTCAGCCTACATCGTGGATGGACTCTCCAGCACACGTATTCGACCCATTCTTGATGTGGCCATGGCACGTTTTGAATACGAAGAGCGCTTACGCGATGAACGCGACGATGCACGCAATGCCTTGCAAGAACGCACCGTGGTCGACCGCGCCAAAGCCCTACTGATGGAGCGTCAAGGCCTGAGCGAAAAGGAGGCCTTCACCAAGCTGCGCAAAATTGCGATGGACAAGGGCCTCAAGATGGCCGAGGTGGCACAACGCACACTGGACATGGCCGACCTTTTGTCTTAGTTTGGTGCGCTGACTTGGTGCGCATTCATGTAAACGCCCCGCTATGGGGCTTTTTTCATGCGGGAGAACCCTAAACATCTGGCACAGCAATTGCAATCACTCTCGGCAAGAGCCAATGACGGCTCAAGGACAAAGGCGTCCCCACCCATGCACCCAAGTTGCATGTGGTGAGGACGCCTTTGTCGTTTCTGTCCCCGTTTTTAAATAGGAGTGATGTCATGACCAATCTTTTGGAGACCCCCATGAGCCGCCGCAATGTTTTGCAAGCCGCCACCGCAGGCGCGCTCACCATCGCACCCGCCCTGCGTGCTGCGGTGTACGCCCAAGGTTCAGACAAGCCGGAGAAAGAAGAAGTCAAGATTGGCTTCATCCCGCTGACCGATTGCGCCAGCGTGGTGATGGCCTCGGTGCTAGGCATCGACAAGAAATACGGCCTCAAGATCATTCCAACCAAAGAGTCCAGCTGGGCCGGTGTGCGCGATAAGTTGGTGAACGGCGAGCTCGACTTTGCCCACGCCTTGTACGGTCTGATCTACGGCGTCCACATGGGCACGGCAGGCCCGAAGAAAGACATGGCCGTGTTGATGAACTTGAACCAAAACGGCCAAGCCATCACCCTGTCGAAAAAGCTCGCCGACAAAGGCGCCGTCGATGCGGCCAGTCTCGCTAAGTTGATGGCCACCGACAAACGCGAATACACCTTCGCCCAAACCTTCCCCACTGGCACACACGCCATGTGGCTGTATTACTGGTTGGCCAGCGTGGGCGTGAACCCCCTCAAAGACGCCAAGGTCATCACCGTGCCGCCGCCTCAAATGGTGGCCAACATGCGCGTGGGCAACATGGATGGCTTCTGCGTGGGCGAACCCTGGAATCACCGGGCCATCATGGACGGCATCGGCATCACGGC
>CANFZT010000059.1 GCA_947451565.1 Comamonadaceae bacterium
CAAGCACTACCCCGAGGCTGAGGCTGCCTACATGCATGTGCGCACCTTGACCAGCCCCAAAGATATCCACGCATGGTTCGACGCCATGCCAAAACAAGCATGACCGACGACACCCTAGACACCCCCTTCATCCAAGAGCCACGCCTGTGGCAAAACGAAACTTGGACGGCCAAGGTCATCAAAAATGACGATGACGACGGTTGGGCAGTGGCCATGTTCAAAGACGGCGAATCCGAAGCCGCGCTGATTGGCCCTTGGACCATGGGCCGCGACAAAAAGAACCCCAAGCCGCTGGACGGCAATGCTTTCATCACCTTGGTGAAAACGGCGTCTGAGTTTGTGCGCCGCAGCGAACAGCAGTTGCACGCTACGCTGCACCAGTCGGTCACGGTCAATGGCCCAACTGGCCGCGTTTCGGTGTTGTTAGACATCGTGCCCGACGACGATAACCCCTACGCCACACTTAGCGCGCAAGACGAGGGCGGTGACACGCTGGCTGACGTGCGTGTGGACGCGGGCTTTAAGCTGAACCGCAACACCGCGCAGGCTTGGGTAGATGCGGGGTTTGAGAAGCCCAAAGGCGCACGAGGCTGAGCTTTGCACAAACACCTTCACCCGTGGCAAGTTCTCACAGGCGGCATTTGCGGTTTGGTGCTGACCATTGGCTTGGCGCGTTTTGCCTACACGCCCTTGCTGCCAAGCTTGCAAACGCAAACTGGATTGAGCGACGCTGCCGCAGGCGGTTTGGCTGCGATCAACTATGCAGGCTATATGAGCGGGGCTTTGGCCGCGACTTGGATTGACGATGTGCGTTGGCGGCATTGGCTCTACAGCGCAGGCTTATGGATGGCCTTG
Organism: Comamonadaceae bacterium; assembly: GCA_947451565.1. GTDB lineage: Bacteria > Pseudomonadota > Gammaproteobacteria > Burkholderiales > Burkholderiaceae_C > Limnohabitans. Next base: position 856 of record CANFZT010000059.1, read on the forward strand.
ATCACAGTGGCCGCCATGGCGCTGACCACTTGGATGCCTGCATGGGCGTTGGTTCGTTATGTTGGCGGCTTGTGCGGCGCGACGGGCATGTTGCTCGGGTCTGGCTTGGTGTTGGGTTGGCTGATGCGACAAGGTCGTCGGCCTGAGCTGGGTTTGTATTTCATTGGTTTGGGGCTGGGCATTGTGGTGTCGGCGCTGGGCGCTTGGGGTTTGGCGCAGCTGTGGCCCACATGGTCGGACCAATGGTTGGCCTTTGCGGCTTTGGGGCTGGTATTTTTTGTGCCCGCTTGGAAGTGGCGGCCGCCCGTACCGCCGGAAGTGGTGATCGCACATGACGCACAAGCCGGCGCTATGGGGTCTCGTCGCTGGACATGGACCATGTTGGCCAGCTACTTTGCGGCGGGCTGGGGTTTTGTCATCAGCGCCACATTCACGGTGGCGATTGTGGAGCGCGAACCTGCGCTGGCGGGGCTTGGTCCGCTGGCTTGGGCTATGGTGGGGTTGGCGGCCATGCCAGCTGTGTTTATTTGGGACTTGGTGTCTCGCCGTGTAGGCGACAAGCGGGCCTTGCTGTTGGCGTTTGGTTTACAAACCGTCTCGGTGATATTGCCTGCCATGTCCAGCACGCTGTGGGCTGCCTTGGCGGGTGCCGTGGGTTATGGCGCCACGTTCATCGGCATCGTCAGCCTCACGCTGGCCTTGGTCGGGCGACGCGCGCCCCACAACCCAGGCAAGGCCATGGCTAAGCTCACGCTCAGCTATGGCGCTGCGCAAATGCTGGCCCCCGTGGTGGCGGGCTACATGGCGCAGACCACGGGCACGTTCAAAGGCGCGTTGTGGCTGACCGCTGGCGTGATGGCTGTCGGCATGGCGCTGCTCGCGACGTTGCCCAAAGGAGATTGAGCGAAAACCCCGATCTTTGACTTCGGGACACAAGCGCCACAATAAGCGCTTGCTCTAGGGCGCCTTCCGCAATTTTTTAAGCGACAAACCGTGCCCACACAAAGTTATATCCCCGGCAAAGATGCGCCGCTCGAAGCCACCATCAACACCCTACAAGCCAAGCTGCAGGCGTTGGGTTTTCACATCGAAGAGAAGAGTTGGCTCAACCCTGTAGACGGCGTTTGGTCGGTTCATATCCGTGACCGTGATTGTCCCGTGTTGTTTGCCAACGGCAAAGGCGCCACACGCATGGCGTGTTTGGCCAGTGCCTTAGGCGAGTTTTTTGAGCGCTTGGCCACCAACTATTTTTGGACCCATTTCTACTTAGGCCCCGTCACGGCAAATGCCCCGTTTGTGCATTACCCACAAGAGCGCTGGTTTGATTTGACCGAGGACGGCGCTTGGCCCAAGGGCCTGCTCAACGACGCGCTGCACAAGTTTTACAACCCAGAAGGCAACATCGATTGCGCCAACTTGGTGGAGTTCAACTCGGGCAACGTGGACCGCGGCATTTGCGCCATCCCCTACGTGCGCCAGCGCGATGGCTCGACGGCCTACATTCCCGTCAACATCATGGGTAACTTGTATGTGAGCAATGGCATGTCGGCGGGCAACACCGCTGCGGAGGCACGCACGCAGGCGTTGTCTGAAATTTTTGAGCGCTACGTGAAGGGCAAAATCATCAGCGAAGGCATTTGCTTGCCCGACGTGCCTGAGGCGGTGATCAACCGTTACCCACGCATTGCCTCGGGCATTGCCGCTTTGCGTGCCGCAGGTTTTGGCATCTTGGTGAAAGATGCGTCCCTGGGCGGCAAGTACCCCGTGATGAACGTCACGCTGCTGCACCCGCAAGACCAAGGTTGCTTTGCCAGTTTTGGCGCACACCCACGTTTTGAGGTGGCCTTAGAGCGGGCCTTGACTGAGCTGCTGCAAGGCCGAGCGCTGGACACTTTGGGGGGCTTCTCACCCCCCACCTTTGATTTGGACGAAGCCGCGAGCGCGACCAACATTGAGATTCATTTCGTAGATTCGAGCGGCGTGATTCACTGGGAGTTTTTGGGCGAGATTCCAGACTACGTGTTTGTGGACTGGAACTTTGCAACCACCACGGCTGATGACTACGCCTTTTGTGTCAAGCGCATCCACGACGACGGCTTTGACATCTACATCGCCGACTTCGAGCACTTAGGCGTCTATGCCTGCCGCATTTTGGTACCCGGGATGTCCGAGATTTATCCGGTGGACGACCTCGACTTTGAGAACAACAGCATCGCCAACGAGATGCGTGAAGCCATCCTCAACTTGACCGACCTCGACAACGAAGAATGCACCGATTTGTTGGCTTCGCTGAACGCGTCCAACTTAGCAGACCAACGCCCCGTGGCGAGCCTGATTGGCATGACACCTGATGCAGACACCTTCTGGGCCGATTTGCGCGTAGGCGAACTCAAAACCTTGTTGGCGTTGGCCTGTGGCGATGAAGCGGCTACCGTGGAAGGCTGCGAGTGGATTCGACACTTCGACCAAATTCCGCAGCAACGTCGCTCGATCTATGCGTGCATCGAAACCTTGGTGTTGCTCACTGACCGAGGAGACACTGCGCCTTATGTGGGGGCGATTCGTCAGCTCTTTGGCTCTGGTGTGTTTGAACAAGCCCACGCGCTCATCATGCAGACCGACCGCTTCATGGGCATTTCAGCGCCGGGCTTGATGATGGACGGCTGTCAAATGCAGCACAAGTTGTGGGCGGCTTATGCCAAAGTGCAGGCGCTTAAAAAGTAATTAAAGCCCAAGACTTTCCAGCACCACCACACCCTTGGGGGTTTGCAGCGTGGCTTTGAGGTTGGCTGGCCCTTCGGTCACGCGCACACGGGCGAGTTCAATCGCGTCATAAGCGGCTTGCAGTTTGGCCGCGCTGGGGTGCGTGACTTCGAGACCTTGCAAGGTCACACCCGAGCGGGTGAGGGTGTTGCGGGGGTGAAGCTTGAGCGGGTCCGTGGCTTCGGGCTTGCCCCATTGGATGAGGGTGGGCATACAGCCGTCAAACAAGCGTTGACCATCGGCGCGCACTGAGATTTGCCAGTTGAGTGTGCCTCGGTTGGTGCGGCGGCTGGCGTGAATGGCGGGGCCGCGGTCAATGCCTTGCATCCGAATGGCCATGCGTGCTGCCTTGATGTCGGGGGTGTTGACCACAAAGTGCACCAAGCGTGGTTCAAGGGCCACGGCTTTTTGCAAAGCGGGGTCGTCCATGTCATACCAGCGGGTAGGGCAGGCGCGTTTGGGGCGAACGGCTTTTGGGTCGATGGCGATGATTTCAACATAGGCCATGGGGTTGGATGGCGAGGCGACTTTGAACAAGCGGTTGTGCGTGCCGTATAGCGTGTGTTCGCCGCCGGGACCCGGTGTGATGCCCAGGGTTGCTTCGCACCATTGCACGCCTTGCTCAAGGCTTTTGGCAACGATGACGAGATGGTCTATTTGTGTATGCATGGGGCAGCACCATACCACTAGGGTTGGGAGAGGCGTTGACGCAACTCGGTTTTGAGCACTTTGCCGTAGTTATTTTTGGGCAAGCTGCTGACCAGCTCGTAGCGCTTGGGGCGTTTGAAGCGGGCGATTTCGTTCAGACAAAACGCGTCCAGTGCCTGCGTGCTGAGGGTGACACCAGGCTGTGCCACGACAAAAGCGACGACGACCTCCCCCCACTCAGGGTCTGGCGCACCGATGACCGCGACTTCACTGACACCTGGTGCCTGCAACAGTACTTCTTCTACTTCGCGCGGGTAGACATTGGAGCCACCGCAGATGATGAGGTCTTTGCTGCGGTCTTTGAGGGTGAGAAACCCATGTGCATCAAGGCTACCCATGTCGCCGGTGAACAACCAGCCGTCGCGAATGGCGGCTTGCGTGGCTTCAGGGTTGCGCCAGTAGCCCGCCATCACGCTGTCGCCTTGAATGAGCACTTCGCCGACTTCACCCTGAGCCAAGTCTTGGCCGTGGCTGTCGGTGACACGAATTTGCACAGGGGTTTGGGCCACGCCGATGGAAGCCATGCGTTGGGCGTGTTCTGGGTGCGCGGTGTCACTCAAATGAAAGCGAGACAGGGCAGTGCCCACCATGGGGCTTTCGCCTTGACCGTAAATCTGCACAAAGCGTGGCCCCATGATGCGCAGGGCGCGCTGAATGTCTGCGACGTACATGGGCGCACCGCCGTAGACGATGGTCTTGAATGAATGTGCGCAGCGCTCGGGTGTGATGTCTGCTTGTTCTGCATGGTCTACCAAGCGCTTGACGATGGTGGGCGCTGCAAACAGTGACAAGGGGCCAAGGGCTCGGCCTAGTTCAAACAGCTCTGCCGCATTAAACCCACCAGAGGCAGGGATGACGTGGCGTGCCCCAGCCATCAAGTGTGGGATGGCATACAGGCCCGCCCCATGCGACATGGGGGCCGCATAGGCAATGGCGTCTTGCATGTCAATGGCATCCACATCGGTGAAGTAGGCCATGCCCATGGTCATCAAATTGCGGTGCGTGATCATGACGCCTTTGGGCCGCCCTGTGGTGCCGCTGGTGTAAAACAACCAAGCCAAATCGTCAGGCTGGCGCTCGGCAATGGGGGTGTTGGGCGCTGCACCTTGGTGGTCTTTGGGAAGGCGCCACAAGGAATCGGCTTCGGTCGAGTCCACGTCAATGACACGTTGCAAGCCTTGCAGTTGCTCGCCCGTGTCGGTGGTCACGTCGCGCGTGACAAACGCCCAGCTGGCTTGTGCGTTGTCCACAATCCATTGCGCTTCGCGGACATGGAGCTTGGCGTTGATGGGCACCACGACCAAGCCAGCCCACCATGCACCAAACATCACCTCAAGGTAGCGTGGGTGGTTGTGCATGAACAGGGCCACGCGATCGCCAGGCTTGAGGCCTGCGGTTTGAAACTGCTGAGCCAAATGGGCGCTGCGTTGCGCCCACGCGCCATGGGTTGCGACCGCCTGCGTGCCTTGGAACAAGGCCACCCGGTGGGTGTGCTGTCGCGCCATGCGTTGTAGCAAATGAGCAAGGTTCAACGAAATCTCTCCCTCAAGACGTGAAGGTTTGAACGATACAACGATTAACTGTGGGAGGATCCATGCCTTATGAATTCAAGCAAACCCGAGGGCGAACGCCTTTCCAAACGCATCATGCAACTGCGCGACTGTTCGCGTCGTGAGGCTGAGCAATACATTGAAGCTGGCTTTGTACGTGTCGATGGCGTGGTGGTGGAAGAGCCGCAGTTTCGTGTCAGTCACCAAAACGTGACACTGGATGCACACGCGACCTTGCTGAATCTGCAGTCTGTAACGCTCATCCTGAATAAGCCCGCAGGTTGGACCGATGGTTTAGAGCCATTGCCGGTGGCGAGGTCCGCACAGCCGGGCCGTCAATCTGAGCCACCCCGGGCCCCTCGAGGTCCACAAAATGTGCGCAGCTTGCTCACGCCCGCACAGCACAGCAAGCACGACCACAGCGGTGTGCGTTTGTTGAAAAGCCATTTGACGAGGCTCGACGCCAGCGTGCCTTTGGAATACGAAGCTAGCGGTTTAGTGGCTTTCACGCAAGATTTTCGAACCCAACGTAAGTTGGTGGAAGACATGCCCTTCATGGAGCATGAGCTCATCATTGATGTGCGTGGTGAGGTGTTGCCCGATGCACTGCGTCCTATTGAGCGGGCGATGCGTGATGAGCGTTTGCGTTTGCCCGACTTCAAAATCAGCGTGGGCAGCGCCAATCCCGAGCGCAGCAAATTGCGTTTGGCCGTCAAAGGCTCGCACTTAGGCTTGGCCGTCTATTTGTGTGAATTGGCCGGACTGGACATCATCGGGATGCGCCGTATTCGCTTGGGCCGCGTGAGTTTGGGAGATTTGGAAGAGGGGACTTGGCGCTACTTGGCCGAAGGCGAGCGTTTTTAATGCACCGCAGCCCGGGTGCGCCTAGTTGTTGGTGCTGTCGCTGTTGGCTGGCGCTACGCGACGTGCGCCAGTGAAACGACGGTCCCAATAGGCTTGGCGCATGTCGTCCACACGCACTTGTTGGCCGGGCTTGGGGGAATGGATGAACTTGTTGTCACCCACGTAGATGCCCACATGGCTGAAGGTTTGACGCATGGTGTTGAAGAACACCAAGTCACCGGGTTTTAAATCTTGTTTGTCGATTTTTTCGGTCACCGCCGCTTGTTCGCTGGCACGACGCGGTAAGACCTTGCCCACGGTTTGCTCGAACATGGAGCGAACAAAGCCGCTGCAGTCAAAACCCGTGTTGGCACTGGTGCCACCACGTCGGTAGGGCACACCTAAAAAGGTCATGGCGTTGACCACCAGGTCAGAAGCCGTATCCCCGACGGATTGGCGCATTTGGTCCATCTGCGCGACGATGCCGCGTTCAGCCAAATAGCGCTCAATGTCGTCCGCGGCATTGTTCGACGGTGCAGCATGTGCACTGGCGACGCAGCAAAGGATGAGGAGGGCACGTTTCAACATAGCCTGTCATTCTAGCTGTCTTCGAGAGTAAAACTTATCAAGTAAAGAATGTAAGTCGTTGATTTCATTGGGGTTACTCCTAGGCGCTGCTGTTAGGTTGGTTGTGAATTGGCCATCGTCGATACTTGGCGCTTTCTTCAAACTTATCTGTACTTCGCATGCTGCTCGACGACCAAGAATCCCAACTCGTGCTGGTGGACTACCAAGCCCGCCTGATGCCCGCCATTTTTGAGGCCGATTTGGTGCTGGCGAATGCCATGCGCTTGGCGCAAGCGGCGCATTGGATGGAGGTGCCAACCTACGGCACGGAGCAAAACCCTGAAAAGCTGGGCCCTAACCCCGCTGAATTACGCGCTTTGTGCCGCCGTACCTTGCCCAAGATGAGCTTCAGTGCTTGTGCCGATGGCTTGAGCGAGGTGTTGCGCCCAGCGGCACGCGCACCGTCTGGCAATGCACGAAGTCTGCCTAAGCATTTGCAAAAAGCGGTGCCTCAAGAGCCCACACGCCAAAGCATTGTGATCGCTGGCTGTGAGGCGCATGTGTGTTTGTTGCAAACCGCTTTGGATTTGTTAGAAGAGGAGTATTCGGTGTGGGTGGTGACCGATGCTTGTGGTTCCCGTACCGAGCGCAATCGTGATGCCGCCTTTGACCGTTTGGCCGGTGCTGGCGCCGAGTTGGTGACCACCGAGATGGTTTTGTTTGAATGGTTGCGCTCGGCGGACGCCGATCCTTTCAAGGAAATCCAAGCCTTGATCAAGTAAGACGGCCATTTATTTTTCAGGAAAGGGTATTTACCCACCTGAGAAGTCAGCTTGTTGCAAGTCCGCCCTTCTCATAATTATGAATTCAGTACAAGTTCGTTTTTAGGAGAAGTCGATGGTTGCGTACGCAGATTTTCACCGCCGTTCTATTGAGGACCGCGACGCTTTTTGGTCTGAGCAGGCCAAGCTGGTGGATTGGGAAACCCAGCCGCAACAAATCTGTGATTACAGCAACCCGCCCTTTGCCAAGTGGTTTGTGGGTGGCAAAACCAACCTCTGTCACAACGCGGTAGACCGACACCTCAAAGACCGTGCTGACCAAGCCGCGTTGATCTTTGTGTCGACCGAAACCAACCAAGAACACACCTATAGCTTCCGGGACCTGCACGCCGAAGTGCAACGCATGGCGGCGATTTTGAAAGATCTGGGCGTCACCAAGGGTGACCGTGTCTTGATTTACATGCCCATGATTGCCGAAGCCGCATTTGCCATGTTGGCTTGCGCACGTTTGGGCGCGATTCATTCAGTGGTGTTTGGCGGCTTTGCCTCTCATTCGCTGGCTACGCGCATTGAAGATGCGTCACCAAAAGTCATCATCAGCGCTGACGCGGGTTCACGCGGCGGCAAGGGTGTGCCTTACAAGCCTTTGCTGGACGAAGCCATCAAGTTGTCAGCGCACAAACCTGCCAACGTCATCATGGTGGACCGCAAGTTGGCGGCGTTCACCCCCGTGGCAGGCCGCGATGTGGACTACGCCACCGAACGCGCCAAGCACATGAACACGCAGGTGCCTTGTGAGTGGGTCGAGTCCACACACCCCAGCTACACCTTGTACACCTCGGGCACCACCGGCAAACCCAAAGGTGTGCAACGTGACACCGGTGGTTACACCGTGGCGTTGGCATCCAGCATTCCCCACATTTATCAAGGCAAGCCGGGTGGCACCTTCTTCTGTACCAGCGACATCGGCTGGGTGGTGGGCCACAGCTACATCATTTATGGCCCACTGATTGGTGGCATGGCCACCATCATGTACGAAGGTCTGCCCATTCGCCCCGATGGCGGCATTTGGTGGAGCTTGGTCGAGAAGTACAAAGTCAATGTCATGTTCAGCGCGCCCACGGCCATCCGTGTGCTCAAAAAGCAAGACCCCGCACTGCTGACCAAGTACGACCTGTCGAGCTTGCAAGCATTGTTCTTGGCGGGTGAGCCCTTGGATGAGCCCACGGCTAAATGGATTTCTGAAGGTCTGAACGGCAAAGCCATCATTGACAACTACTGGCAGACCGAAACTGGTTGGCCGATCTTGACCATTTGCAACGGTGTGGAAAAAGCGCCTAGCAAGTTTGGTTCACCCGGCAAGGCTGTGTATGGCTACAACGTCAAATTGGTCGACGACCAAACCGGTGAAGAGCTGACTGGCGCCAACCAAAAAGGCGTGTTGACCATCGAAGGGCCACTGCCGCCCGGCAACTTGCAAACCATTTGGGGCGACGACAAGCGTTTTGTTAGCACCTACTGGAACACCGTGCCCAACAAACTGGTCTACAGCACCTTCGACTGGGCGGTGCGCGACGAAGACGGTTACTACTTCATCTTGGGCCGTACAGACGACGTGATCAACGTGGCCGGCCATCGCTTGGGCACCCGCGAAATCGAGGAGAGCATTTCTAGCCATCCCAACGTGGCTGAGGTCGCGGTGGTCGGTGTGGCCGATCAGCTCAAAGGGCAGGTGGCTATGGCCTTCGCCATCGCCAAAGACACTTCAGGTTTGACGGATGATGCCGCCCGCAAAGCTTTGGAAGCCGAAGTCATGAAAGTGGTGGATTCCCAGCTGGGTGCTGTCGCCCGCCCATCACGCGTCATTTTTGTGTCGGCTTTGCCTAAGACACGCAGTGGTAAATTGCTGCGTCGTGCCATCCAAGCCGTGGCCGAAGGCCGCGATCCTGGTGACTTGACCACCATGGACGATCCCGCCGCCTTGCAGCAAATCAAAGACCAAATCGCCTAAACAGAGCGCGTACGGCTGAGTTTCGGTGGCACAATCTTGGGTGTTACTTAGGTCAATCCTGATCAAAGTCGCATCCGCTAACCGGTGCAGCCGTGTCGCGGAGGTTTTTTTCCAACCAACTAATGTTTCCTGCAGGGAAACGGAGGTCAGCGCAAATGAGTGAGACAACGATTTATCAAGCCTATTCAGGCAATACCCATCTCTTCGGGGGCAACACCCCTTACGTCGAAGAGATGTACGAAAACTATCTAGCCAACCCTGGTAGCGTGCCCGATTCTTGGCGCGAGTACTTTGATGCGCTTCAACATGTGCCCGCTGTCGATGGCTCGAACGCCAAAGATGTGCCCCATTTGCCCGTCATCAATGCCTTTGCAGAACGCGCCAAAGCGGGCGGTACCAAAGTGGTCATGGCCAGCGAAAACGTCGAAATGGGTCGCAAGCGTACGGCTGCGCAGCAACTGATTGCCGCCTACCGCAACGTGGGCCAACGTTGGGCAGACCTCGATCCACTCAAACGCACTGAACGCGCCAATATTCCAGACCTCGATCCGGCTTTCTACGGCTTCACCGATGCTGACCAAGAAACCGTGTTCGACACCAGCAACACCTTCTTTGGTAAGAACAACATGTCCTTGCGCGAGTTGCTCAATGCACTGCGCGAAACCTACTGCGGCACCTTGGGTGCCGAGTACATGTACACCTCTGAGCAAGCCGAAAAGCGTTGGTGGCAAGAAAAGTTGGAAAGCATTCGCAGCAAGCCCAACTTCAACTCTGACAAAAAGAAAGCCATCTTGGAGCGCCTGACCGCTGCCGAAGGCTTAGAACGTTACCTCCATACGAAATATGTCGGTCAAAAGCGCTTCTCCCTTGAAGGTGGTGAGAGCTTCATTGCCGCGATGGACGAGCTGATTCAACAAGCTGGTATCAAAGGTGTGCAAGAAGTCGTGATCGGTATGGCCCATCGGGGTCGTCTGAACGTGTTGGTCAACACCATGCGAAAGTTGCCATCTGACTTGTTCGCCGAGTTTGACCACACGGCCCCCGAAGAGCTGCCCGCTGGTGACGTGAAGTACCACCAAGGTTTCAGCTCCGACGTGTCGACCATCGGTGGTCCAGTGCATCTGTCGCTGGCATTCAACCCATCGCATTTGGAAATCGTCAACCCCGTGGTGGAAGGCTCTGTGCGCGCCCGTATGGACCGCCGTGCTGACCCAACGGGCAGCCAAGTGTTGCCTGTGCTGGTGCACGGTGACTCCGCTTTCGGCGGTCAAGGTGTGAACCAAGAAACATTGGCATTGGCCCAAACCCGTGGTTACGCCACAGGCGGTACGGTGCACATCATTGTGAACAACCAAATTGGTTTCACCACGTCTGACCCACGCGACATGCGCTCTAGCGTGTTCTGTACCGACATCGTCAAGATGGTTGAAGCGCCTGTGTTGCACGTCAACGGTGATGATCCAGAAACGGTGGTGTTGGCCACGCAACTGGCCCTTGAATATCGCATGACGTTCCGCAAGGACGTGGTGCTCGATATTGTGTGTTTCCGCAAGCTCGGCCACAACGAACAAGACACCCCCGCGCTGACTCAGCCGCTGATGTACAAGAAAATTGCCGCACATCCTGGTACGCGTAAGCTGTTTGCCGACAAATTGGCAACTCAAGGCTTGGGCGAGACCTTGGGTGACGACATGGTCAAGGCTTACCGCGCCGCTTTGGACGCAGGCAAGCACACCGATGATCCTGTGTTGACCAACTTCAAGACCAAGTTCACTGTGGACTGGTCACCCTTCATGGGCAAGAAGTGGACCGACGCGGGTGACACCGCGATTC
>CANFZT010000060.1 GCA_947451565.1 Comamonadaceae bacterium
TGATCAAGGTGGGCGCTGCCACCGAAGTCGAAATGAAAGAAAAGAAAGCCCGCGTGGAAGACGCCCTGCACGCCACGCGCGCTGCTGTGGAAGAAGGCATCGTGGCTGGTGGTGGCGTGGCCTTGTTGCGCGCACGTCAATCTGTTGGCGCTTTGAAAGGTGACAACGAAGACCAAAACCACGGCATCGCTTTGGTGTTCAAGGCCATCGAAGCCCCCTTGCGCGAAATCGTTTACAACGCCGGTGGCGAAGCCAGCGTGGTGGTGAACCAAGTGTTGGCTGGCAAAGGCAACTACGGCTTCAACGCGGCCAATGACACCTATGGCGACATGATCGAAATGGGCATCTTGGACCCCACCAAAGTGACACGTACTGCTTTGCAAAACGCAGCGTCTGTGGCCTCTTTGATGTTGACCACCGAGTGCATGATCTCAGAAGCGCCAAAAGACGAAGCTGGCGGCGGCATGCCTGATATGGGTGGCATGGGCGGTATGGGTGGCATGGGCGGCATGGGCATGTAATTGCTCCTTGCCTGAGAGCACAGGGCGGCGTTGCAGCCGCTTGCCGTGGCCAAGCCACTGTCAGCGCGTCTGCGCCTTGCCCTGTACTCTCATGCTGCGTCGGGATGCTTTTTGGCAGACTGACAAACCCCATAAAAAAGCCCCGCAGTGCGGGGCTTTTTTTCGTCTGAGCAACTCTGTTCGTCAATCTCTCTGATCGCTCACGCGTGCAAGCCAAAGAAAAACTCAATGCATCAGCGCCTCAAGCTTCACCGCATCCACACAGAAAGCGCGAATGCCTTCGGCCAACTTCTCGGTGGCCATCGCGTCTTCATTCATGGCGTAGCGAAACGACGCCTCGGTGTGATGTACCTCAGGCAAGTCCAGCTGCATGGCAGCCGACGCGCTGAGGGCTTGCGTCAATGGCTCAGTCGATGCCCCCAACTGCGCTAACAGCTCAGGTGCAATGGTCAACAAATCACAACCCGCCAAGGCGGTGATTTGGCCCACATTTCTAAAACTCGCACCCATCACCTCGGTGGCAATGCCGTGACGTTTGTAGTGGTTGTAGATCGCACGGACTGATTTCACGCCGGGGTCATTGGCGTTGGCGTGATCGACCTCCACCCAAGCAGCACCTGCCGACTTTTTGTACCAGTCGTAAATGCGCCCCACAAACGGAGAGATGAGTTGCACCTTGGCGTCGCCGCACGCCACTGCCTGCGCGAACGAGAACAGCAAGGTGAGGTTGGTGCGAATGCCTTCGCGCTCGAGCTCAGCAGCGGCTTGAATGCCTTCCCATGTGGAGGCAATTTTGATGAGCACGCGCTCGCGCTTGACGCCTTGCGCTTCGTACAAAGCCATGATGCGTTTGGCGCGGGCCACGGTGGCAACAGTGTCAAAACTCAAACGCGCATCGACTTCGGTCGAGACACGGCCAGGGATGGTGGCCAAAATCTCGCAGCCAAAGCGCACCAACAAGCGGTCAATCTGAGCGTCCATGGGCTCGTTGCCGTGGTCGGCCACGGTGGCTTTGAGCAGGGGCAGATAGTCTGGCTTTTGCACCGCTTTCAAAATCAGCGAAGGGTTGGTAGTGGCGTCTTGCGGCTGGAATTGGGCGAGTTGCTTGAAGTCGCCCGTGTCGGCCACGACGGTGGTGAATTGCTTGAGTGCGTCGAGTTGGTTCATGGGCCAAATTATCAGGCCGATCAAGCACTTAGAAAGTGTCCGCCTAAGGGGAATGGGATAATTTCAGCACTATGAAAATTTCGACACAACGCGCAATCGATCGCTGGGTAGGCCAAGCGTTGTGCGCCCTGCTTTCGGTGTGGTCCAAACTACTGGCCGTGGTCGTGCCGAACGCGCACCACCACCGCAACGCCCAACCCCGTATTTTGGTGATTTTGCTGTCCGAAATGGGCTCCGTCGTCTTGGCCAAAGCCATGTTTGACACGCTCAAGGCCAAGCACCCAGGCGCTGAGTTGCATGTGTTGCAACTCAAGAAAAACCAAGGCGTGATGCGTTTGCTGGGTTTTGTCCCCGAAACCAATTTGCATTCGCTGGATGACTCGTCGCTTGGCGCGCTGCTGCATGACTTGTGGCACACCACACGCCACTTGCGGACGTTGCAGCTGGACGGCGTGCTGGACTGCGAGCTGTTCTCACGCATCAGTGCCTTGCTCAGCTACGCCTGCGGTGCGCGTGTGCGCGTGGGCTTCACCTCGCACACGCAAGAGGGGTTGTATCGCGGCAGCTTCATCAACGCGCCTGCGCCTTACAACACCTACCAACACATCAGCCTGCAGTTTGTGGGTTTGGCCAAAGTGATGGAAAACGCGCTTGCGTGGACGTCCGCGCAGTTGAACGACGCCACACATCGCCCACTCACCCGTTTTGTGCTGCCCGCAATGGCGCGCAACTTGCCACAGCTGTCGGTGGATGCCGCCGAGTTGCAAACCTTTCAAGACCGCTTGCACACTGACTTTGCCAGCTTCATGGGCAACCGCAAACGTGTGCTGCTGTATGTGAGTGGTGGCGCATTACCCATCCGAGCCTGGCCTGAAGACAGCTACATCGCGCTGGCCAAAACCCTGATCGCCAACGGCTGCGCTGTGGGCGTGATTGGGCTGCCAGAAGACACACCGCAGGCCCAACGCGTGATGCACGCCGTGAACAACCCCCTCTGCATTGGCCTGACAGGCTACACGCGCAACCTGCGCGAGCTGCTCATGCTGTTTCACAACGCCGAGTTGTTGGTGACCAACGACGGCGGCCCCGGCCACTTTGCCAGCCTCACGCCAATTGATGTGATTGCCTTCTTTGGCCCCGAAACAGGCCGTCTGTACGGCCCCATCAGCGAACGCGCCACCGTGCTCGAATCTGGCATGGCCTGCTCGCCTTGCTTGACGGCCTACAACCACCGCGACAGTTTTTGCGATGGCGACAACCAGTGCCTCAAAGTCATCACCGTGGCCGAGGTTGAAAAACTGGTGTTGCACAAATTGCAGCTCATTTAAATGACGACACACACCTCTGCTGAGCACCCCCCCTCCTTCGTGCAAACCTTATTGACGCGTTGGCGCTACATCAAATTTGGCTTGGTTGGGGCCAGTGGCACTGTGGTGAATTTGGCCGTGCTGTATGTATGCCAAGAGTTTTTGTTGGCGTCCATCGCCTCGGGCGAGCAACGCTTGTATGCCTCGTTGGCCATTGCCATTTTGCTGGCCACTGTCAACAACTTTGCATGGAACCGTTTGTGGACGTGGCGCGACCGCCAGGCCGAGTTCCATGGCAGCCTAGCGACGCAATTTGTACGTTACGGCCTCGCCTCATGGTTGGGCACCAGCGTGCAGTACATCTTGACGCTGTGGCTGGCCCAACATGTGCACTACTTGCTAGGCAACGTGCTGGCCATTGTGTTGGCCAGCGTCATCAACTACTTTGCCAACGACTGGTGGACCTTCAAAGGCAATCCACGCGAAGTGTCGGACGACGAGCGCACACAGCGCTACCAAAGCATCACACTCGGTTTGTTGGTGCTGGCTGTGTTGGTTTATCTGTTTGACCTGGGTGGCGAAAACATCCCACGCAACGGCGACGAGCTGGTTTACACCCACATCGCGTTTAAGACCTGGCTGCAAACACAAGCCACCGGCGCATGGCTGCCACTCGCCTCTGAGCTCGACCACATGCGCAACACCAAACCGCCGCTGCTGTTTTGGCAGGCCATGGTCTTGCCGTGGCTGGGTTTGGAGTGGAAGTTGCTGTGGTTACGTGTACCCAGCTTGCTCTACACCTTGGCCAATACCGCGTTGGTGGTGTGGGCGGCACGCGCTTTGGCCACGGATTGGCTGCGCCACAAAGCCGAACCCGCCCCGTTTCCCAAAGTGCTCAACGCCAACACCTTAGGACTCATGGCGGGCTTGATTTTCTTGGGCTGCTTCAGCACCTACCGCTATGGCCGCCCCTACCTGACCAGCGCGATTGAAACCTTCTGGATGAATCTGCCATTTTGGTGGCTGCTGTGCCAAGTGCTGCGCACACGCCATCACACCAAGAGCGATGCCACGCCTGACACCACATTCCAACCTGCCCACAGCTTGTTTATCGTGGCAGGCATCAGTTGGGGCATGGTGGCTTTGTACAAATCGTTTGTACTGATCGCCCCCTTGGCCGCCACGCTGTTCCTGAGTCTGTGCTGGCTCAACCACCGCGCTTGGTGGGCTTGGTTTGTGCGCGTGGCTTCGAGCACCGCATTTGCATTGGGCTTGTTTGCCCTGTGGTTTGTGGTGGACCCCGATCCGATGGGTGTGTGGCGTGAATTTGTGGTGGGCGAAAACTGGGGCAAAGTCAGTACTGGCGGCCCCAGCTATTTACACACCGCCTTTGTCGGCGGCTTTAGCATTTGGGTACAAGCCTTAGGCCTGTTGCAAAACGGCGCCATGCTGGGTCCCCTCATCATGGGCGTGGCCATATGGGGCTTGTTCCAAATGCGCCCCGCTTGGCGCGCACGTCTGAACGGCGTGGTGCAACCACAAGCCGTGCTGTGGATGTATGTGCTGCTGCTCAGCGTGTTCTTCATGGTGCCCAGCCAGCGTTCGGCACGCTACCTGATCCCCCTCATGCCGGTGATGAGTGTGTTGTGCGCCCTCTGGCTGTGGCGTTTGCCGCAATGGGCCCAACGCACAGCCATGGGGCTGAGCACGGTGTTCAGCTTGTTGGGGTTGGGCTTCTTAGGCCTGTTCTTGTGGGCCGGTTGGCGCATTGACCTCTACCCCCTGTGGGGCCGCCTCGGGCTGCTGCTGATCTTGGCCTTGCAAGTGTTGGCCTTGTTGCGTTTGTTTGGCACGCTGTTCTCACGCGCGGGGAGACAGACCTTGCAAGCGAGCTGGATTTGGTTGTTGGGCTTGGTCCTCAGCCTGTTTGCTTGGTTTGGCATGCTGTGTGCGCCGCTGCATACCGCATCCAACACCTATGCGCCCGAGGTGGTGGCGCGCATGCAAGGCGTCACACTCGCTACGCCCAGCAACTTCAATGGCGACTTTGAGCGTTGGCGCTTTTTGATCCCCGGCGTAGGCCGCATCACGCCCTACATGGACCACGAGCCCAACGAAGACGCAGACATCGCGCAACGCCTGAAAAACTTTGATGCAGTGGTGGTTCATCGCTACTGGAACGAAGCCCCGCCAGATTGCGAAAAAGCCAATTGCCAAATTTTGGCGCAACGGATCGGTTTGCGAGGCCGCCACCCTGCGGGTGAAATCAACCTCAAAAATTTGCAAACACCTGAGCGTGTGATGTTCTGGCGCGAGTACTTGTTGGTGAAGAAGCCTTAAACCGCTCGGGTGGTGCGCCATGTGCGCCACAGCTGCACATGCAAGGCAAACCAGACAAAGGGGTCAAGCACGGCGTCCCACACATTGCCGGTCGGCAAGCGCAGCAGCGCATAGGCAACCAGCACCACCACCGCACAACACACCCAACGCCGAGGCACCTGCACCCAGAGCAGCGTCCCAGCAGTGAGGGCCAACACCAGCCACAACCCTGCCGCCTCAAAACCCAGCGCGTACAGCTGAGGGTTAAAAAATGCGGGCCAACCATTCAAGGTGTCCACCACCAAAGCCCAGCCCAGCAACACGCCCAGCCACGCAACAGACGGGGGCGTGGTGACCACAGGCTCGCGCAGCTCAAGCACATCCGCCCAACACCACAAGGCCCAAGCCACCAGCACCAAGCTGGGCGTTTGAAACGCCAAGGCCAAATAACCCGGCAACACATCGGTACGTGGCAACAGCATCACCACGCCCACGACGGCAGCCGGCCACACGCTGGGCTTCCAGGCATATGTCAAACGCAGCACCGCAGCAGAGGCCACACAAGCCCAAGATAACTTCACCCACAGAGGCAAAAATACCGCTTGCGGCAAGACGGCATGGGTCATGTCGGTCCAGCTCATGGTTGGCTCCTTGCCGGACGGGCAGAACAATTAGCGCGCAGTTGCTTAAAGGCAATGGCTTGGCGCATGTGGGTGTAGCTCAGCCAAACATCAGGCACGGTGGTGTGAGCGGACGGGCCTTGCGGCACTTCAATCAACGTCGGGTATGAGTATTCGTCGGCTTTCGCGCCATCTATCAACGTGCGCGTGGTCCACGACAGCGGTTGGTTAGTCGAGGTGCTGAGTAACAGCACCTCACGGCCACGACCGGCGGGGTTGTGCGCCAACATCAAAACCCCAGACGACAAGCGCAAGGCCGCAATCGAAGCCCCTGGGTTAGAGAGTGTCAAGTTACCCGCATCTTGCCAATGCGCACCGGCATCGAAGGTTTCGGAATGCGCCACCCTCTCGGTGGGGCTGTAGTCACGCATGAAGGCCGACCAATGTGTGGGCGAATGCGCCACCAAGGTGGGTTGCAACACCTCGCGGCGCTGCGTGATGCGGGTGATGCTTTGCATCTCGCCCTCGGCATTCAAACGCACGGCCACGCCATACTTGATGCCAATTTCAAAATACAAAGGCAGCACCGCACCGCCATCGCTCAAAGGCAGTGGCACCGTGCGCACCAACGTGCTGGTGTTCAAGGCCGGCACCAAGGCCGTGAGCGGCAAGGTACGCACCACCTTGAACTGCATGGGCGCCAACTCGGTCAGGTGCACCACACGCGACGCAGCCCATCCCCCTAAGCCTGTGGCCACCACAAACAAATGCAAGCGGCCTCGTGCATCCGCCCACGCCACGGGATTGCCAATGCGGCGAATTTGAATACCCAGGTCTTTGCCCACGGTGTGGCGGTTCACCACCCACTGCGGCGCATCCCATGCTTTGCGTTCACGGTCAAAAGTGGCGGAGGCAATCTGCACATCCGCCGCACTCTCGCGTGTGCCTGCAAACCAAAAAGCCACCAAGGCTTTGTGTGCATGCAGCGGGTGCGCCTCTGGCAACGCCACCAAACTGCTGGCATGTGCGGCAGGCACGCCCTCAGGCATCGGCATGAGTCCTTCCTGCACCACGCGGTAGTCGGTGCAAGGCAGGGCGTCGGTGGCGACATCAGGCACCACCGCCACAGGCAAGGCACTGGGGGCAGTTTGCCAGCGCAAACTGGCATCGCACAACGCCACAGCGAAAAGCAATACAAGGCCAAGGCGTGCGGATGTCTTCATGCAAAAATTCTAACCACTCGGATTTTTCATTCGCACTACAGTTCAACCATGCAACAAACCACAGTCAAGAAAATTCTGGTGCTCGGCGGCAGCGGCTTTGTAGGGCGCCATGTGTGCTCGCGTTTGAGCCTGCAACACCACCACATCACCGTACCCACGAGACGTTTACCCGCGCGGCACATCCAAATGATGCCTGGCGTGTCTGTGGTGCAAGCCAATGTGCATGACCCCAAACAGCTGCAAGCCTTGGTACACGGCCACGATGTGGTGATCAACCTGATTGCCATCCTGCACGGCACAGAAGAAGAGTTCAACCATGCACACGTCACCTTGCCCGCAAACCTAGCGCGTGCCTGTCATGCCGAAAACGTCACACGCCTGATTCACATCAGCGCCTTAGGTGCTGATGTCCATGGCCCATCCATGTACCAACGCAGCAAAGCGCGCGGCGAATTGGCCCTGCTTTCTGCGTCACAAAAGGCGCCGTTAGGTTTGACCTTGCTGCGCCCCAGCGTGATTTTTGGGAAAGACGACCAATTCATCAACCTGTTTGCCAGCCTGCAAAAGGTATTCCCCGTCATGCCTTTGGCCGGTGCAAACACGCGTTTTCAACCCGTGTGGGTACACGATGTGGCACAAGCCATCGTGCATTGTGTGAACACATTCAGTACCGAAGGCCAAGTGTTTGAGCTGTGCGGCCCCGACATCTTGACGCTGACCGAGCTGGTGCAGCTCGCCGGTCTTTGGGTGGGCAAGCCACGCCCCGTCATCTCGCTGCCCTATGCCATCGGTTGGCTGCAAGCACTGTTGATGGAATGGGCGCCGGGCAAAACGCTGATGAGCCGCGACAACTTGGACTCAATGAAAGTACACAACATCGCGACTGGCAAAGTACAAGGCCTGCGTGCCTTGGGCATCTCTGAACCCAAATCCATCAAACGTTTGTTCACGGCATCATGATGAAGACCTACCTCGTCGGCGGTGCCGTACGCGATGCCCTCATGGGCCACGCAGGGTCTGACCGCGACTGGGTGGTGGTGGGCGGGACGCCAGAGGCCTTGGTGGCACAGGGTTATCAACCCGTAGGACGCGACTTCCCCGTGTTTTTGCACCCCGACACGCACGAGGAATACGCTCTAGCCCGAACCGAGCGAAAAACCGCACGCGGCTACCACGGGTTTGCCGTACACGCATCGCCCGAGGTGACGCTAGAAGAAGACCTGGCCCGACGCGACCTGACCATCAACGCCATCGCGCAAGACGAACACGGTCAACGCACCGACCCTTACTGCGGCGAACACGACCTTGCAGCCAAAGTGCTGCGCCATGTGACCGATGCTTTTCGCGAAGATCCCGTGCGTATCTTGCGTGTGGCGCGCTTTGCTGCACGCTTCCCAGACTTCACCGTCGCCCCCGAAACCCTAACGCTTATGCGCGAGATGGTGACCGAGGGTGAAGTAAATGCATTAGTGAGCGAACGTGTGTGGCAAGAGTTGTCACGCGGGTTGATGGGCGCTAAACCCTCACGCATGTTGCAAGTGCTACGCGACTGCGGTGCTTTACAACGCTTGCTGCCAGAAGTAGACCAACTCTATGGCGTGCCACAACGCGCCGAGTACCACCCCGAAATAGACACTGGCATTCACCTAGAAATGGTGCTCGATGCCTCGGCCCGAATGAACGCCCCGCTGGATGTGCGCTTCGCCTGCTTGTGCCACGACCTCGGCAAAGGCACCACCCCAGCCGACGTGCTGCCCCGCCACATTGGTCACGAACAGCGCAGCGAAAAACTCACCCGTGCGTTGTGCACCCGTTGGCGCGTGCCTGTGGAATGCAAAGAACTGGCCGAGCTGGTGGCGCGTGAGCACGGCAACATCCACCAAAGCGGTGGCTTTGGCGCAGAGGCAGTGTTGCGCTTGCTGGTGCGCTGCGATGCCCTGCGTAGGCCTGAACGGTTTTTGTTGGCCTTGCAAGCGTGCGCGTGTGATGCGCGTGGGCGCTTGGGCATGGCAGACGATGCGTATGTACAGGGGCCTCGATTGGCTGCGTTGTTGAAGGCGGCGCAGTCGGTGGACAGTGCGGCGGTGAGTGCCCAGGCATTGCAAGAAGGGTTGCAAGGGGCTGCTATCGGGGCGCGTATGGATGCGGCGCGGGTGGCGGCTATTTCTTCTGCTATTTCTTCTGTTTAAGTTGGGCGCATCGAAACGGCAAGGGCGGTAACCGCTCTGCTCCGCCGTCGCTTCGCGCCTAATGTCGCTGCCGCGGCCACCGCCCTTGCCGCTTCGCTGCTTTGGGCTCGCCTAGATTTTGGCTTCGCGCAAACATAGTTGCTGCTGATACCGAAGTAACTTACCGAGTTTTATGTCTTAACCAATCAACACGCGCGTCAAGCGGTGTGGGGTGTGCCTGCGGCAGCGACATTAGGCGCGAAGCGACGGCGGAGCAGAGCAGGCGCACCCCACACCGCTTGACACAGAAGGGGAGTTAGCCGCAACACAAGCTACAAAACCTTAGAAATCCCAGCACACACCAAGCTGAGAATGATCGTAGAAGCAAGCGGAATGAATATTTCCCGCCCAAAGATCTTGAACCGTATATCCCCAGGCAAACGCCCAAACCCCAACTTTTGCAGCCAAGGCGTGACCGCGTTAATCAAAAGCAACGCGATGAAAACAACAATAAGCCAGCGTGTCATGCAGCGACTTACAACGCGTAGGTGCGGTCACCTTGCGCAAAGCCCATGGGCTCCCACTCGGTGGTGCCGAAAGCAATCACTTTGAACAACTCGCCCATTTCGTGCTCCGTGATGAGTTTTTGCGCCATGCTCTTTTCATCTAAGGGAGCGTCCACCAAAGGAGGAAGCAAACCGCAGTTGATCAGAAAGTGCGCTTGGCTGGTGTACCCCAACACATGCAAACCCGCCTCTTGCGCGGCCAATGCCACGCCCGTGAAGTTGACGTGTGAGGTGATGTCTTTGCGGCCCACATCAGCCAATGGGTCAGTGTCGGCCTTGTGCAACTGGTGGCACATCAGCGTGCCCATGCTGCGTTGCGGGTGGAAGTATTCGCTCTCAGGGAAACCATAGTCGATGAGGAACGCCGCGCCGCCTTTACCCGTTGCCGCTTCACCCGCTTTGAAGCGGTCGGCCAGCGTGGCCACAAAGGCTTCGGCTTGGCTGTGAATTTCGGTCAAAAAATCGTGCTCACCGTGAATCTCCATGGGTGGACGCAGATTCGTCACACGGTCTTGCCATTGCAAAGGCGAAGCGGTTTGCGCGTTCCACACCACGCCACGCTCATGCCAAACACCCGCCTTGCGCACCAGCAGTTGCACAGGCATGGCGTCGAGCACCTCGTTGCCCACCACCACACCACTCAGTTGCTCGGGCAAAGCGTCGACCCATTGCACTTTGTGTGCATGGGCTTTTAGGGTGTCTTGTTGGCGCGCACGCAAGCTGCCCGACAAGTCAACAATGGTGTAGCGCTGGATGCTGTCTCCCAAGCTGTCCAGCAGCTGCAGGGCCAAGGCACCAGAGCCTGCGCCAAACTCCCACACCTCATCGGTGCCGGTGACTTGCAAGGCCTCGGCCACTTGGTGGGCGAGCGTGTGGCCAAAGTGTTTGGACATCTCAGGGGCCGTGGCAAAGTCGCTGCCAGTTTCGGGTGTCAAGCCAAACTTACGCAAACTGTTGGCGTAATAGCCCATGCCGGGGGCGTACAGAGCCAGCGCCATGAAGCGGTCAAAGCCCAGCCAGCCGCCTGCATTGGCAATACTGCGCTGAATCAGCGTGTACAAAGCCTGTTGACCCGGGTCGTTGGATAATTGGGGAATATTCATTGGGTGCAGATCGTAACTCGACCCACACCCGCCTTCCACCACAAACACCTCACACCATGCGCTCTTGGGCACTCATCACTGGCGGCAGCGTTCGCTTAGGCCGCGAAATCGGCCTCGCCTTCGCACGCGCGGGTTGGAATGTGGCCTGCCACTACAACCGCTCAGAGGCCGAGGCCCACGCCCTGTGCGCCGAGCTACGCGCCTTGGGCGTGGACGCTTTAGCTGTGCAAGGCGACTTAGAAGACGAAGCCAGCTGCCAAAGCATTTTTGACACCACGGTGGCCATCACCGGTAACGCGTTGCGATGCGTGGTCAACAACGCCTCACTGTTTGTGCCAGATGTGGGGACTGACTTTGACGAGGCACAAGCCTTGGCGCAAATCAAGGTGAACCTCATGGCACCCATGCGCTTTGGCAAATGGATGGCCGAGCTCCACGCGCCGTCGCCCAACCCAGAGGCCTCAGCCAATGAGGGCACCTTCACCGGCCAGCACATCAAGCCCAGCGTCATCCATGTGTTGGACCAAAAGGTGTTCAACCTCAACCCTGATTATTTTTCGTACACGCTGTCCAAGCTTGCCCTCGAACGCGCGGTCAGCTTGCAAGCCCAGTCGCTCGCGCCCACCCTGCGCGTGAACGCCGTGGCCCCCGGCCTGATGTACCTGAGCGGGCCACAAACCCAGGACAACTTCAACCGCGCTGCAAGCGCCAACTTGCTGCGCCAACCCATCAACCCCGCCGACGTGGCCAGCAGTGTGGTGTTTCTGGCA
>CANFZT010000061.1 GCA_947451565.1 Comamonadaceae bacterium
AAGGCCACTGACGAGGCCATGTTTTCAGGGCTGGCGCCAGACAATGTCGCCGACACCTGAATGACGGGGCTGTTAAAGCTGGGCAGTGCAGCCACGGGAATTTTGGTGTACGCAATGACACCAGCGACCACTGTCGCCATGGACAGCAGAATCGTCATGACGGGACGACGAATGCAGAGTTCTGAAATCGTCATTTTTGTGCTTCGGCTTTGTTTTCTGGCTTGGCTTCAGGCTTGGCATCCGCCTTTTCTTGTGGCTTCGCATCGCCCTTGGCTTCTCCTTTGGCTGCGGCCTCTTTCACTTTGCTATTGGGGCGCAAGTTTTGTTTGCCTTCCACCACCACTTTATCGCCGGCATTGATGCCAGTGATGACCGCAAAGCCTTGGCTTTGGGTTTGCACTTTGACAGGCTTCAAGGTCACCGTATTTTCGGCATCCACCACAAACACTTGGTCGCCACGAGCATTCGTCACGACGGCTTGCGAAGGCACCACCAACACATCTTTGAAACTACCGGCTTTGACCTGCAGCCGTACGAACTGGCCAGGAATTAATGTGTGGTCAGCGTTATTCACCACCGCCTTGACCTTGACTGCACCAATGGCTTGGTCGACTTGGTTGTCAATCACATAAACCTTGCCTTCACGCTTTTTGCCATCGCCCATTTGAAAGTTAATGGTCGGCGTTTGACCTGCTTGCTGCGCAGCAAACAAAGCAGGCAAAGCACTTTCAGGGACAGTGAACTGAACGTTCATCGGGTCTAGCTGTGTGATGGTGACCATCGCACCTTGGGTGGTGGTGGTGGTCGCGGTGGTGCTGGTAGACACCGTGTTGCCGGGCTGCACTAGTGCACCAGGGAACACGTTGATGATGCCCGCACGCCCTGTGATGGGTGAGCGAATGTTGTCATAGCTCAAAGCAGCTTGGGCAGCACGCGCAGCGGCTTGAGCGGCTTGCGCATTCGCGCGTGCGGTGTCAACCGCACCTTGCGCCACAAACTGTTGACGCAGCAGCTCTTCAGCCCGGTTGAGTTGGCGCTGGGCATCGTCTGCAGTGGCTTGCGCTTTGTCGTAATTGGCGCGGTCGGCACGGTCATCCAAGCTAATCAGCATGTCACCCGCTTTGACCATTTGGCCTTCTTTGATGTGAACCTTAGCCACCACATTGGTCACTTGCGGACGAATGTCAACGATGTTGGTGGCCACCGTGCTACCCGTTGCATCTAAGACCACAGGGAAGTCACGCTGCTCGACGACAAACGTGGTCACCGTTTGGACCACAGATTTAGCCTGTGCGCTATCAACTGGCCAAAAATATTTGGCTGCACCACCGGACAACGCAAGGGCCACAGCCACCCAAATCAAACTCTTTTTTGTAACTTTTTTAGACTTGTATTTCATAGCGAGCAAAAATTTTCTCTGCGTATTTTGACAACAGCAGGCAATGTACCAGTTACACCCGCTTTGAGCAGCTACATAGCCCTACGAGGGGCTATCAATGAGAGAGCTTTACAACAGCTTCACACAAGCTGTCACTTAGCTGACAGGACCAATTCCACACCTCGGTTAGCCAAGCCATCCGCCCGCTCGTTATCCACATGACCCGCATGGCCCTTGACCCAATGCCAAACGATGTCGTGATCCCCTTGGTGGGTCAATGCGTCGAGCTGTTGCCAAAGATCGGCATTTTTCACAGGCTGCTTGGCCGCAGTACGCCAACTGCGGGCTTTCCAGCCATGAATCCATTCGGTAATACCTTTGCGCACGTATTCGCTGTCTAAGTACAAAGCCACGACACAGGGGCGCTTCAAGGCGCGCAGGGCTTCGATGACGGCCATGAGTTCCATGCGGTTGTTGGTGGTGTCCAGCTCGCCACCAAAGAGCTCTTTCTCTTGGCCCGAGGGCGACCGCAGTAACGCACCCCAGCCGCCTGGGCCTGGGTTGCCCTTGCAAGCGCCATCGGTGTAAATTTCAACGGTGTTCATTCATTCCTTTTGATGCGGTATTGGAGGCTGTCGTCACCACGGTGGCGGTGCGCGGCAGCGCCTTTTTCCATGCAGGCGACATCAGCCGCATGCCATGCACCCGCTTGACGGCCACCATGCCATACACCGCGCCCAAAATAGGCCACCAGCGCACGCCCGCCTCGTCCATCCAACGCCATCGACTCAGCCAACGCTCAGTTTTCACCGCTGGGCGGTAGCAACCAAAACTGGTGGACTCCACCTCAAAACTCAGCAGTTGAAGCCAATCGCGCAAGCGGCGCTGGCCAATGAAATCGCCCACCTCCGAAAAACCGCGTCGGCAGCTCTTACTCAAGCCCCAGAGGCTGTTGGGATTGAAGCCACAAATCACCACCCGCCCCTCGGGCACCAAAACCCGTTCCACTTCACGCAAGGTGGCGTGCGGGTCGTAGCTCAGTTCTAGGGTGTGGGGCAACACCAGCAGGTCCAAACTGGCACTGGGAAACGGCAAGGCTTCGTAGTTGGTCAACAGCACTTCGCGGCCCAAGGGCCATGGCTCGGGGTGCATGTCGCAGGCCAGCCAACGGTGGGGCATACGATTGGCCTGCAAAGCATCAATCGCAGAAAAGCCCAACTGCAAGGCATGAAAACCAAACACATCGGCCACTGCACGGTCTAAATACGTTTGTTCCCACGCGCACAAATACTGTCCGGCGGGGGACGCCAGCCAGTCAGGCAAACTATCGTTTTTTAAAGGTGTGGATGACATGAAGCTGATTGCACTGCCCGCGTTCTCTGACAACTACCTGTGGTTGTGGCAACAAGACCAAATGGCCGTGGTGGTCGACCCCGGTGACGCTGCGCCTGTGTTGCAAGCGCTGGCCGACCACGGTTTAACATTGGCCGCGATTCTAGTCACCCACCACCATGCTGACCATGTCGGCGGTGTGCGTGAACTCCACTTGACCACCGGCGCCCAAGTGTTTGGCCCTGCGCGCGAGGACGTGCCTGCGCCCTTCACCCCCGTCATGCACGGCGATCATCTTGAATTGCTAGGCCAAACACTGGCGATCTTGGATGTACCAGGCCACACGGCGGGCCATGTGGCCTACTATTTACCCAATGCCCCTCAAGCGCCGGTGCTGTTTTGCGGCGACACCTTGTTTTCAGGCGGTTGCGGCCGTATTTTCGAAGGCACGCCCGCACAAATGCTGGCTTCGCTAGACAGCTTGGCGGCATTGCCCCCAACCACGCGGTTGTGCTGCGCCCACGAGTACACTCTTGCCAACTTGCGATTCGCTCTCGCGGTAGAACCTGACAACACAGACTTGCAGGCCTACATGGCGCATTGCCAACAGCTCAGAGCCCAGGGAACCCCCACCCTTCCCGCCCAGCTAGGCACCGAATTGCAAATCAACCCGTTTTTACGGGCTCGACACCCCCGTGTGCGACAAGCTGTTGCACAACACGCTGGACTCTCAGCGCTCGAACAAACCGACGATGTGGCTGTGTTTGCAGCCCTTCGTGAATGGAAGAACGATTTCAAATGAGATTTCTACTCGCCGTCTTTAGCCTTAGCCTTGCCCTGCTCACGGGTTGCGCCAACTTAGCCGAACCCGGGGCCAGCAGCCCCGATGGCTTAAGCCCCATCGCCAAAGGAAACGCCAAACGCGATGGTGTGGCGCAACTGAACTTGCCCAACGACTTGTGGGAACGTATCCGCAAGGGCTACAAAATGCCTGATTTGGAAAGTGACTTGGTCAGCGACCGCACCCAGTGGTACGCCAACAAGCCCGACTATTTGCAGCGCATGAGCGAGCGTTCGAGCAAGTACCTGTACCACATTGTTGAAGAGCTGGAAGCCCGCAAGATGCCCACCGAGCTGGCCTTGCTGCCCTTCATTGAGAGTGCGTTCAACCCACAAGCGGTGTCAAGTGCCCGTGCCAGCGGCATGTGGCAGTTCATGCCAGCCACGGGGAAAAGCTTTGACTTGAAGCAAAACGTATTTCGCGACGAACGCCGTGATGTGCAAGCCTCGACCCGGGCAGCACTTGACTACCTCGAACGCCTGCACAAAATGTTTGGCGATTGGCACTTGGCGCTGGCTGCCTACAACTGGGGCGAAGGGAATGTGGGCAAAGCCATTGCACGCAACAAGCGCGCTGGCTTGCCCACGGGCTACACCGACCTGAACATGCCCATGGAAACGCGGATGTACGTGCCTAAGCTCCAGGCGATGAAAAATATCGTGGGCAATCCACCTCAATACAGCGTGGTGCTGCCCGGCATTCCCAATCACCCTTATTTTCAAAGTGTGCCCTTGCCGCGTGACATGGACGTGACTGTGGCCGCCAAGCTGGCTGACATTTCTGAACAAGACTTCAAGGCCCTCAACCCCTCGGCGCACCGTCCTGTGTTGCTGGCGGCGGGCTCACCCAACATCTTGCTGCCATGGGACAACGCCGAAGTATTTCAACGCAATTACGAGGCGTCGACTTTGGGCCGCATGGCCACATGGACCGCTTGGATTGCCCCCTCCACCATGAAAGTGGCAGATGCGGCCAAACGTGTGAATATGAGCGAGGCAGACTTTCGCGCCATCAACAACATTCCGCCGCGCATGCTCATCAAAGCAGGTTCGGCACTGTTGGTACCGCGTAGCGCCAACATCATGGGGGATGTGACCGCTCAAGTGGCCGACAACGGCAAGCTCGACTTGTCGCCCGAAGCCGTGGCCAAACGCAAAGCCGCAGGCAAAGGTGGCAAGCATGCCAAGGGTACGAAGCTGGCATCTGCCAAAGACAGCAAAGGCTCCGGCAAAAAGCAAGTCACGGCCAAGGGCGATAAAAAAGGTGACACCAAGGTCGCCAAGAAGTAAGCGACGCCAAACGCGAGGCCGTGCCCCTGCCCTTCGTTACGCGTCGCGCCGGTCCACCAAGGCGTGGGCAATAGTGCCCAAATCCACATACTCCAGCTCGCTGCCCACAGGTACACCACGGGCTAGGCGCGTCACTTGCACGCCGCGCTTCTTCAAAGCCTCACCCAGCACATGGGCCGTGGCCTCGCCTTCGGCGGTGAAGTTGGTGGCCAAGATGACTTCTTTCACCACGCCATCGCTGGCGCGCTCCATCAGTTTTTGCAAACCAATGTCTTTGGGACCAAAACCGTCTAAGGGACTGATGCGGCCCATCAATACAAAGTACAGGCCTTTGTAAGCGGCAGTGCGCTCCACGGCAGATTGGTCGGCGGGGGTTTCCACCACACACAAGCGGGTGGTGTCGCGGCCATCGTCCAAACAGGTATCACACACGGTTTGTGTGGTGAAGGTGTGGCAACGCTCGCAATGCTGCACTTGCGCTGCAGCTTGGTGCAGGGCCTGAGAAATCACCTCAGCGCCCTCGCGATCATGTTGCAACAAGTGGTACGCCATGCGCGAAGCCGATTTCACCCCCACGCCAGGCAAACGGCGCAAGGCCTGAATCAGGCCTTCGAGCACAGAGGTGTCGCTCATTTAGAACGGCAGCTTCAGGCCAGGCGGCAAACCTGCGGTGAGCTTGCTCATCTTGGCTTCGCTGGTTTCGGCGGCTTTGCGCACGGCGTCGTTGAACGCGGCCGCCACCAAGTCTTCAAGCATGTCTTTGTCATCCGCCAAGAGGCTGGGGTCGATGGTGATGCGTTTGACCTCATGCTTGCAGGTCATCAAGACCTTGACCAAACCAGCGCCAGATTCGCCTGTGACTTCGACGAAGGCCAGCTCTTCTTGTGCTTTTTTGAGGTTTTCTTGCATGGCTTGGGCTTGCTTCATCAGGCCCGAGAGTTGTCCTTTGTTGAACATGGTGTCTTCCCTTTTACAAAACTAATAAAAACTTAAAGCGGCTTGATGCTGCCCGGCACGATTTTGGCGCCGTAATCTCGCATCAAACTTTGAACATAGGGGTCGTTGAGGATGATGGCCTCAGCTCCTGCTTGACGCTGTGCAGCGGCGGCAGCATTGCGCTTGGCGGGGCTGTCTTGCACGCGGCCCACTTCAACGGTGAGGCGCACAGGATAGCCCGCCGTCGCCAATGCCGTTTGCAGACGCTCACGGCTCATGGTGCTGTTGAGTGACTCACGCTCCACACGCAGCATCCATGTGTCGGTGTCACGCGCCACCAGCTGGGATTGCAAACCCAATTCGCGCACCAAAGCGTTGATGGTTTCGGCGGCAGACATGTCCATCACCAATTTATGCCAAAACTCACCTTCGGGCGTGGCCACAATTTGCGGCACCTCGGTGGTGGGTATTTGCGGCTCAAGTTCAGCACTAGGCTCGGCTTGTTGGCGCACCGGCATGGCCACCACAGCGGCATCTGAGTCGTGGTCGTAGCTCGGGCTGTCTGCGCCATCTGGATCGTAGTTTGGGTCGTCTTCCCAAGGGGCGACTTCACGCGGTTGCATGTCGCGCACGGGCAAAGCTTGGACCGTAGCGGCGGGTTGTGGCTCAGGGGGTGCCAGTTGAACAGGCGCTGGCGGCACTTGTGCTGCAGGAGATTGAGTCACCCGCTGACCAGCTGCTGGCGCTGAAGCTGCGCGTTGAGGATTAATTAGAGTTTTTTTTTCAGCCGAAGCCTGAGGCTTGAACGCCAACAAGCGCAGCAGCACCATGGTGAGCGCGGCATATTCGTCTGGGGCCAAGCCCAGCTCCTGGCGACCATGCAAACTCAAGCTGTAAAGCAACTGGGTTTCGTCAGGCGGCATCACACCGGCCAAGCGCGCCATCTCGGCAGCTTCTGGGTCTGAAGCGTCTGCCTCGGCCATGTCTGGCACGGCTTGCAACACAGCCATGCGTTGCAAGACCATCGACATGTCTTCGAGTGTGGCGGCGGCACTCAGGCCATTCAAGCGCAAGGCTTCAGAAGTTTCCACCACTGATTTGCCATCGCTGCGGGCCAGCGCCTCAATCAAACGGAAAACATGCGAGCGATCTGCACTGCCCAGCATTTGGCGCACAGCAGCTTCTTGCAATTGGCCACCGCCATAGGCGATGGCTTGGTCGGTCAAACTGAGGGCATCACGCATCGAACCGCGGGCTGCACGGGCCAGCAGGCGCAAGGCTTGTGGCTCAGAAACGATGTTTTCTTGGCCCAACACATGGCCCAAGTGCTCCAACACGGTTTCGGGTGCCATGGGCCGCAGGTTGAACTGCAAGCATCGCGACAACACAGTGACCGGCACTTTTTGCGGGTCGGTGGTGGCGAGCACAAATTTCAAATATTCGGGTGGCTCTTCGAGCGTCTTCAACATCGCGTTGAACGCGGTGTTGGTGAGCATATGCACCTCGTCAATCATGAAGACTTTGAAGCGGCCTTGCACGGGTTTGTACACGGCTTGCTCTAGCAAGCTTTGCACTTCGTCCACCCCACGGTTCGAGGCGGCATCTAGCTCGGTGTAATCCACAAAACGTCCGGCGTCGATGTCGGTACACGCTTGGCACACACCGCACGGATTCGCGGTAATGCCACCCGTGCCATCCACGCCTTGGCAATTGAGCGATTTGGCCAGCACGCGCGACACCGTCGTTTTGCCCACACCGCGTGTGCCCGTGAACAAATAAGCATGGTGCAAACGCTGGGTCGTCAGAGCGTTGGTCAGCGCCTGCACGACGTGCTCTTGCCCCACCATTTCCGTGAAGGTTTTAGGACGGTACTTGCGGGCGAGCACGAGGTAGGACATAAGCGCTTGATTCTAAAGTCTAAAGCGAGCGCCACTATTGAATGAGGCACATGGTGTTGATACACCATCGAAACAGTTTTGAGCCGTCAGAGTTGAAAAACTCGCTTGTGTCCTACAATTGAGTTCGACGGGCCTTCCCACATGGTGAAGCGGCCAACTGGGTCAGGCGGGGAACCGAGCAGCCCTAACTGTGGAGCCAGTGCTGGGGTCAAGGTCCGTCACCTTCTTTCACGACACGAAGGCGATTCGAACATGGCAACGAGGAGGTTTTCCTGCAACAAGAGCGCCGTAATTTGCTTTATCGCAAGTTGTTTATCGGCCTGTTCTAGTTGGTTGCCGAAGGCTGAGAATGAGTCTTTCTATTTCCAGACTTTTGACCAAGCTCGGTTTGCCATTGAATCACTCGTGCCATTGCAGAGTGATTTAAAAGATTTGGTTGGGCTGAAATTAGATCCCCAACACCAGCCAAACACTGTCATTTTGTCGTTTGCCGACATCTCTAAAAAATTCGTTGGAAGCGGCGTCCTATCCAAGGAAGATTTAGGACCTGGTGTGTCAACTTGTCTTGCCGCTAGAGATGCATGCAGAGGTTGGGACCTGAATATTTCAAAAATTGATAAAAAAAGAACAGGGGCGTTCTTTCCTGACTTTATCAATTACCGCCGCAGGACTGAGACAACAGGTTGGCGGTTTAACGCCTTGATACTCATCGTGGATGATGTAGTGGTTTATAGATCATGGGGCGGTCAGCCCGATGTGCATAAGATTGACCATCAAAAGAACCCACTTGGACCTTTACAAGACATAGGGCCAGCGATCATCAACACACATTGAAGCCCCTAGGTCGGAGTGTTTCTTTTTTTCTTTTGACACTCAAGAAATGCTCACCCCGTGCCGATAAGGAGGGATGTCCGAAGAAATGACAGAAGCAAAACCAGATGTGATACCGAGCGCCCCTGGAGTGCCCAAAGCGGCTGCGACGCCCTCAGAACCTAAAACGCCGGATGCCATCCAGCCTTTCATAGATACAGCCTATGCAGCCACCCAGCACCAAGTTGAAAGTACTGAGTTAGACAAGTTTTTACGGGCGCACATCAAGACCTTCCGCGAAGAGTGGGAGAACTGGTCCAACGGTGCCAAGTCCATTTACACCCACATGATGACAGCGCAATTGCTACAGCGTAAGGCCGCCGCCATTCAAATCGGTTTGGGGCATGAGTTCAAGCTTCCTCAACCCTCCGCGCAAACTGATCTCATGGCGTCCCTACAACGCACGCAGGCCAAGCCCGCCAAACGGTACCCGGCCATCGACCTCCCACGCAAATTGCGCCGCTCTATTTCTTAATCGTTTTGGCAGACAAATAGTCGGCAAGACTCGAATTGCTGCGAATCCCGTTGCGATTGCTATCACTGGCAATCGCGCCACGGATTTGCTTGATCAACAAGCCTTTGACATCCCCGTTGAGCGCTTTGATTCGCAATTCGACGTAACGGATTTGTGCTTTGGTTTTGTCCAGTTTGGACTCGGACATAGCTTGGAGCCACAAACCATCATCGCGTTTGCCCTCCTCAAGCTCACGCAACACCAGGGTGCGAACCATGTTGGACGACGAATGAGGCATGAACAGCTCCGAAAAACTAAGAGTGCTTCAATTCTGCCAGTTCAAGTAGTAAATTAAACAAATCCACAAACGAGATCACGTCTATGCCCGAATTGTTTGGTTCTGATGCCTACGCCCCCAAAGAGATTGCCACCAAAGTAGAAACGGTAGGCGTCGCCAAAGCACATATGACCACCCTGCCATTGGTGATGCTAGGCTTGTTAGCGGGCGCCTTCATTGGCTTGGGCGGGATGTTTTTCGTCATCGTGAAATCGGACGCCAGCCTCAGCTTTGCCGCCAGTCAATTGCTGGGTGGTTTTGTGTTTTGCTTAGGCCTGATCTTGGTGATCATCGCCGGGGCCGAGTTATTCACGGGCAACAACTTGCTGGCCATGGCCTGGGCAGATCGGCAAATCACCACCCATGAAGTGCTGCGCAATTGGCTGTGGGTGTGCGCGGCTAACTTTGTGGGAACCACAGGGTTGGCGCTGCTCGTATATCTCAGTGGTCACACCCATCTGAATGGTGGTGCGATTGGGGCGACGGTATTAAAAATCGCACTCGCTAAGCAAAATCTCGTGTGGCACGAGGCGTTTCTCAGAGGCATGTTGTGCAATGTGTTGGTGTGCCTAGCGGTATGGATGGCCATGGCCGGCCGCAGCGTGATGGACAAAGTGATAGTCATCATCTTCCCAATTACCGCGTTTGTGGCCGCGGGATTTGAGCACAGCATTGCCAATATGTATTTCATGCAGCTCGCGCTGATCATTCAATATTTCGAGCCAGCCACGGCGGGCAGCGCGCTCAGCATTGCGGGCCTATTTGGCAACTTAGTGCCTGTGATTTTGGGCAATTTAGTGGGCGGGAGCGTGTTTGTCGGCTTGGTGTACCACTTGATTTATCGGGTGGCGGCGACAGCGTCACCTAGTCCTACCCCATTGATTGAAAAGCGTTAATCGTCGGTTGCGGCGTTCATCGCCTCCACCATGCCTTGCAACAAGGTTTCGCCTTCGTGTGCACCAGACAGGCCCACTTGGCGATTGAAGATAAAAAATGGCACGCCAGTGATACCCATCTCGCGGGCCGCTTTGTCGCTGTCAATGGTTTGGCTGTGCAAGGCAGCATTTTGCAAATGCTGTTTAGCCAAGACTCGGTCCATCCCCGCTGACTCGGCAATATCGATCAACACCGAGGCCTCCGTCAAATCGCGTGCCTCAATGAAATACGCTTTGAAAAGGGCTTCCACCATTGCGTCTTGCGCCATACCGGGTTCTGAAACCGCAATCAAACTGTGCGCCACCACGGTGTTAGGCTGGCGACTGATGCGATCAAACGCAAATGCAAGCCCCACTTCTTTGCCCACAGCGGCCACGCGTTCATAGGGGCTGTTGGCTGCATCACCAAATTTGTTTTTGACATAGTCAGCGCGAGGCATGCCCTCGGGCGACATGTCGGGATTGAGTTGAAAGGTATGCCAGCGCACCTCGGGCTCCACATCGGGGTACTGAATTGCCAAAAGTGCCAGCGCACGCTCCAAACGCCGTTTGCCGATATAGCACCAAGGACAAACAACATCGGACACAACATCAATGGTGAGAGTTTTCATAGGGGTACTTGGTTTCTGCCACAATGCCCCAACTGTATCTCTATCGCCAATTGAAAGAGGAAATAAACCATGGCCAGCGATTTGATCAAACACATCACCGACACCAGCTTCGAAGCAGACGTTTTACAAGCTGACAAACCCGTGTTGGTGGACTACTGGGCCGAATGGTGTGGTCCTTGCAAAATGATTGCACCCATCTTGGACGAAGTGGCCACGGCTTACGAAGGCAAACTACAAATCGCCAAGATGAATGTCGATGAAAACCGCGACATCCCAGGCAAACTGGGCATCCGTGGCATTCCCACATTGATGGTGTTTAAAGGCGGCCAACTGGCGGCCACCAAAGTGGGCGCCATGAGCAAAGCCCAGCTGACCGCCTTCATTGACCAACAATTAGCCTAAAACAACCTGTCTCCAACAGAAAGCCCGCAGATTCTTCAATTTGCGGGCTTTTTTCCTGTCATAATTCATTTCGAATTCACCTTGCGGCCCATGAGGCCACTCGGCTCCCCATCAGGGCTTGAATTCCGGTCCAGAGGTATTTCTCTCCTCGCTCCGACCCCTCCCCCCAATTTTTTAACGAACTCCCCTCTGGAGTCACAAGATGCATCTGAACGAACTCAAGGCACTGCATGTGTCTGAAGTGCTGAAACAAGCCGAAGAACTCGAAATCGAAAACACAGGCCGCATGCGCAAGCAAGAGCTGATGTTTGCCATCATCAAAAAGCGCGCCCGCGCTGGCGAGCAAGTGTTTGCCGATGGCGTTTTGGAAATCTTGCCTGACGGCTTTGGCTTCCTGCGTAGCCCCGACACCAGCTACACCGCCTCGACTGACGACATCTACATC